>JANMYB010000052.1:0-20071 GCA_031381645.1 Methylotenera sp. | reverse complement strand
CGTGTCTGTGCGCATGATAACGGACGAAAAATACCTAAAAGTTGAAATTGAAGATAATGGTATTGGCGTTGATATGAACGCACTAGATGGCAATACGCACGGCTTATCTGGTATGCGACACCGTGTGTTGGCGATTGGCGGGCACTTTGAAATGCTAAGTGAGCCAAGTAAAGGGGTGTTAATTCGCGCCTTGATACCATTGGATGTCGCAGCGCTGTAGTCTATTTCTTACAACATAATCAGAGCATCTAGGACTGTGCTGAGAGTTTTCACTGAGTAATATGACTCCACAACAAAACGAGAAAAAATTTAATCTCTTGTTTTGTTTTTGTTTAATTATATAGGAGCATTACCATGAAAACACCTGCCATATTAAAGACAGCAACATTAGCAATCATTTTGGCGTTCGGCGCAACTACATTCAACGCCATTGCATTCGATACTGACGAAGTGAAAGAGGGTCAAGCACCACTTGCAGCTGAATTTTCAAAACTTGATACTTCAGCCAACGGTTTATTGACCGCAGAAGAAGCGGCTAAAGACAAGTTGTTTACTAAAAACCATTTTGCTAAAGCCGATGTTGATAGTGATGGTACGCTAGACCAAAATGAATACGCTAACTATAAATCGGCCGCACAACAAAAAGTTGTGGGTCGCGTGGTCGATGACAGCGTAATAACTGCTAAAGCTAAAGCTGAAATTCTCGCTACTAAAGACTTAAAAAGCCTACAGATTAGTGTAGAGACACGTAAAGGCGAAGTGATACTAAGTGGTTTTGTTGATAACCAATCGATGAAAGATAAAGCTGAGCAGGTTGTTGCGAAGATTGATGGCGTTAAATCAGTTAGGAATAGCTTAGAAATTAAAAGCTAAGCCATTTATATGGCCAAAGCCCGTAAGAGCTTAAGCAATTAAAAACCACATGCAAATTAGGCATGTGGTTTTTTTGTGTATTTTTAAGTGATTAATGCATTCATTTGTAGTCCGTTTCTTACATAAAAATCAGCCGTTATTGGATTTTTTAATAAACATTAACGACGTACTATTGTTTTTGCGTAAAGAAGAAACTGACAAACAGATTAATTATAAGGAGTATCACCATGAAAACGAGCATGACGAAAGGTTATACATTAAAAACGGCGACATTTGTACTGGCAATAGCATTAAATGCCAGTGCTACCAGTGTGATGGCGCTAGAAGCCTATGAAACTGATAACGCGACAATAACTAATGATTGGCAAACGCCGCTAGCGGCCGAGTTCTCAAAACTTGATACTTCTGGAAATGGCCTTGTGATGCCTAATGAAGCATCAAAAGATAAAGCATTTAATAAAAAAACCTTTGCGGCAGCAGATGCTGACCACGATGGTACGATTGATCAGGCCGAGTATATTCAATATAAATCAGTGACTGCGCCACAAGATGCAAGCTAATGAAGTAAAAAACCACATGCCTTAAGCATGTGGTTTTTTTTAATAATAAAACTGTTGTAATGAAAGTGAATCAATGAGTAATCAGACACCACAGGAAAATACGAGCGAATCGCATCAAGATTTAATTCAATTAGAAGAAAAACACACCAGAATCAAAAGTATATCGTTAATCATTGTAGCGATAGTAGCTGTGATTTTTATGCTTGATTGGGCACAAAGTTTTTTTATCCCTTTGATATTAGGTATATTTATAGCCTACATTTTAAATCCACTCGTTGTCTGGCTAGAAAAAATTAAAATTCCTAGAGTGGTTGGTTCTAGCGTGGTTATTTTGGCTTTAATGGCCTGTGTCAGTTTTGGGGGAATTAGCCTGAGTCGCCAAGTTGAATCTATTCTCACCCAGTTACCCATTGTTGCAAATAAATTAACTGCATTAGTCACCACAAAAAAAGGCGAGCCTTTATCCAACATACAAAAAATGCAGATAGCTGCGTCTCAAGTGGAAAAAGCAGCGAATTCAAATGATAATGCCTTGCAAAAAGGCGGTCCTATGCAGGTGGTCATTAAAGAACAGAAGTTTAAATTGTCAGATTTTCTTTGGCGTGGCTCACTAGGGTTTGCTGGAGCAGTTGGGCAATTTGTAACCATCATTTTCCTTGCTTATTTTTTGCTGATTTCTGGAGATACCTTTAAACGTAAGTTAGTTAAACTGACTGGCCCAACTTTAACAAATAAAAAAATTACCGTGAGTATTCTTCAAGATACCAATCAATCTATTCAGCGTTATATGTTTATGCTGTTGGTCACAACTGCCATGATTGCCTTGTTGATGTGGGTTGCACTGCGCATGTTTGGTTTAGAAAATGCAGGTGCATGGGCGGTGGCATCAGGTTTAATTCAGTTAGTGCCATACTTCGGACCTATCGCTACCGCAGTGGCGACAGGATTGGCCGCATTCATACAATTTAATTCTATTAGCATCGCAATTGCAGTTGCAGGGGTTTCATTGGTGATTGCCGCCATCGTGGGAGAATTTATAACCACATGGATGACGGGACGCATCGCTAAGATGAACTCGCCTGCGGTGTTCGTTTCTCTCATGTTTTTTACATGGCTATGGGGATTTTGGGGAATGTTATTGGGGATACCTATTATCGTTATCGCGAAGGTCATCTCAGGACATATTGAGTACCTTCAACCAGTTGCAGAAATATTAGGCGAATAGGGTTATAACACTTAGAAATTTAATTTAAAAAACTTAAAAAACATGCCATGTAAGCCAATATCCATGCGGGTTTCAGGGAATTTTTTTAGTTGAATTATCTTAACTTTTTGGTGTGGTTAATCAGCCCATTGGTTGAGCTGTCGTAGTTGCTGACAGCCTCGTCGCTGGTGAGTTGCGGCAAGATTTGTTGCGCGATTTGTTTGCCGTATTCCACCCCCCATTGGTCGAAGCTGTTGATATCCCACATTATGCCTTGTACAAAAATTTTGTGCTCATACAGCGCAATCAGCTTACCGAGCGTGTTCGGTGTGAGTTTATCGAACAAAATTGAAGTGGTCGGGCGGTTACCTTCAAAGGTTTTGTGCGGCAATAAATCTTCTAGTGCTTTGCCGCTCATGCCTTGTTTTTCAAGTTCTGCGCGTGCTTCGTCTATAGTTTTACCCAACATAAGCGATTGCGTTTGCGCAAAGAAATTTGCCAGCAAAATTTTGTGGTGCGCGTAGCCGTGCTTGCCGATGGCGTAGTGGCTGTGCGCTGGCATTAAAAAATCGGCGGGTACAATTTGCGTACCTTGATGAATCAGTTGGTAAAACGCGTGTTGACCATTGGTGCCAGCTTCGCCCCAAATCACTGGACCAGTTTTGTACTGCACGCGGGAGCCATCGCGACAAATAAATTTGCCGTTGCTTTCCATATCCGCTTGTTGCATATAAGCTGGGAAGCGTGCCATTCCTTGGTCATACGGCAGTATTGCGCTGGTATCAACGTGGAAGAAATTGTTATACCAAATACCGATAAGTGCCATAATCATGGGCATATTTTGCTCTAGCGGTGCAGTTTTAAAATGGTTGTCCATTTCGTGGCCGCCGCTGAGTAAGTCTTCAAAGTTATCCATGCCCACGTACAGGGCAATTGATAAGCCTATGGCGGACCAGAGCGAATAGCGTCCGCCGACCCAGTCCCAAAATGCAAACATGTTTTTTGTATCGATACCAAATTCCGTCACCGCCTTAGCGTTGGTAGAAAGTGCCACAAAATGCTTAGCAACATGCGCCTCATTTTTGGCAGATTCTAAAAACCAAGTACGCGCAGAAAGCGCATTGGTCATAGTTTCTTGCGTGGTAAAGGTTTTGGAAGCGACGATAAACAACGTGGTATCAGCCTTGCATTTTTCCAGCGCCAACATCAAATGTGCGCCGTCAATATTTGACACAAAATGGATATTTAAATCGGGGCTGGCGTAAGGCTTAAGGGCGTTGCAGACCATGACAGGGCCTAAATCAGAGCCACCAATGCCGATGTTGACGATATCAGTGATGCGTTTGCCTGTGTAGCCTTTCCAATCGCCGTTGCGTACCTTGGTGGAAAATTCGCGCATTTGCTTAAGCACCGCGTTGACGTCTGGCATGACATCGTGACCATCTACGTAAACAGGCGTGTTACTACGATTACGTAGGGCGGTGTGTAGCGCTGCGCGGTTCTCAGTGGCATTAATTTTTTCGCCCGCGAACATTTTGTCGCGCCAGTTTTCAATATTTGCCTCCCGCGCCATTTGAAACAACAAAGGCAAAGTTTCATCGGTAATGCGATGTTTGGAGTAATCAAACAGAATATCAGAGAATTTTAGGCTAAATTTTTCAAAGCGTTTTGCATCTTTTGCGAACAAATCGCGCATGTGCAAGGGCGCAACCACTTTTTGATGAGCGCATAGTTTATCCCAAACAGGGTAATTAGTAAGTGATGTCATTTATTATTTAAAACAATAAGTTATTATTTAAATTTAATGTTAAAAATTAACATTAAATCGGTTTAATAATCAATCCAGCAAGTGGTGGCAAGGTTATTAGTAATGATTGCGCATGATTCATCCATGCAGCTGCCTCTGTATGCAATCCCGCGCCATTGCCTTGGTTGCTTCCCCCATAAATTACGGCATCGCTATTGAAAACTTCAATATATTGCCCACTTTTTGGCACACCAATGCGATAATTATGCCGTAAAACAGGCGTAAAATTAAGCACTATTATAACAAAACTACCATCGCGAGCGCGTCTAACAAAGCTAATAATAGATTGATCAGAATCGTGGCAATCTATCCAATCAAAACCTTGCACTTCAAAATCTAACTCGTACAAGCAATTGATGTTGCGATATAGATGATTTAAATCGTGTGTAAGCTTATGCACCCCTTGATGTAGCGGATTCTCAAGCAGATGCCAATCAAGGCTGCTATTCACGTTCCATTCGCGCCCTTGAGCAATCTCGTTGCCCATAAAGTTGAGTTTTTTACCCGGGCTGGTCATTTGTAGTGTGAGAAGTAGGCGTAAATTGGCAAATTTTTGCCAGCCATCACCAGGCATTTTATCTAACAGCGAATGTTTGCCATGCACTACTTCATCATGTGAAAAAGGCAGAACAAAGTTTTCAGAATAAGCGTAAAGCTGCCCAAAAGTGAGCTTGTCGTGGTGATATTTGCGATGCACTGGGTCATTTTCGATGTACGCTAAATTATCATTCATCCAGCCCATGTTCCATTTCATGCTAAAGCCAAGACCGCCCAAATATACGGGGCGCGATACACCAGGCCATGCGGTCGACTCCTCGGCAATGGTGAGCGCGCCAGGGAAATCTTGATGCACAATAGTGTTTAATTGTTTAATAAAATCAATGACTTCTAAATTTTCTCGACCGCCAAATTTATTTGGCAACCACTCACCGGCTTTGCGCGAATAATCTAAATAGAGCATTGAGGCGACTGCATCCACGCGCACGCCGTCGATATGAAATTCTTCCAGCCAAAAATATGCGTTGGAAACTAAAAAATTGCGTACTTCGTTGCGGCCATAGTTGAATATTAGTGTGCCCCAATCTTGATGTTCACCTAAACGCGGATCTTCGTGTTCATACAAGGCGCTACCGTCATAGCGTGCCAGCGCCCAGTCGTCTTTGGGGAAATGTCCCGGTACCCAGTCCAGAATGACGCCGATATTGGCTTGGTGGCACGCATCCACAAAAAAGCGCAAATCATCTGGTGTGCCGAATCGATTGGTGACGCCGAAATAACCTGTGGTTTGATAACCCCAAGACTCAGTTAAAGGATGTTCCGTAATTGGCAGCAATTCTATATGCGTATAACCCATTTCTGCGACATACGGCACTAGTTTTTCAGCTAGATCACGAAAACTCAACAGTTCGTTATTACCTTTACGTTGCCATGATCCCAAATGTACTTCATAGCAGTTAAATGGGGCATGCAACCAATCAAGTTCACCGCGGTTTTCAAGCCAAGCTTTATCATTCCATTGGTAATTATTGTTATTAGTGACACGTGAGGCAGTGCCTGGGCGCAACTCAAACTCGCGTGCGTAAGGGTCTATCTTAGTGAAAACCGCACCGGTATTCCGATTGCGAATTTCAAATTTATATAAATCACCAGCAGTGAGGTTGGGTATAAAAAGTTCCCACACGCCACTGCCCCCACGCACGCGCATGGGGTTAGCGCGGCCATCCCAGCTATTAAAGTTACCTACTACGCTCACACGTTCGGCAGATGGTGCCCACACAGCAAAGCGTACGCCAGCAACGCCTTGTAGCGTACATGTATGTGCGCCTAACGTGTTATAGGCATGGTTTAATTGACCTTCGGCAAATAAATGCAGTTCCTCGTCGCTAATAAATGGCATGAATGAATAAGCATCATGCAACTCAATTACTTTAGATTTTTGTTCGATTCTTAATAAGCACGGTGTGACTGGCGCCACATTGCCTTGCCAAGTAAACAAGCCCTTGGGATTAGTTTTTTCGAGTGGTACCCAATCTGCACCAACTTTTAAGCAAACTTTGGTAGCATCAGGCAAAAAAGTACGAAAAACATATTGTTTTTTTGCTTTTGTGTGCATCCCCAAGTAGTTAAAAGGGTCGTGATGTTGCGCACTTAAAATTAAATTGAGTTGGTGCTGTTCTGATTGAATAGTCAAAATATGCGTCTTAAAATGTGATGGAAACGTTATAAAATAATAGTATCTCTAAGTTAGATTATAACGCTTTAATGCGCTTATAATGTAGATTAAGCACAGCATTGGTGGTTTGTTTTGCAAATGAATTGCCTATCTGAGATGTAATATTGCCAGCATATGGTTGGTACTAACTATAGAGAATAATCATGGAAAAAGATGTTAACTCACCACGCTTTGTAAGTAATCTCACTAAAAATTCTGTGGCGCTAATTTTGGCGGGTGGTCGCGGTAGCAGATTAAAAGATTTAACCAGTCATCGCGCCAAACCAGCTGTGCCATTTGGGGGCAAATTCCGCATTATCGACTTCCCATTATCCAATTGCATTAACTCAGGTATTCGTCGCGTAGGTGTGGTCACGCAATACAAATCGCACAGCCTAATGCGTCATATACAGCGCGGCTGGGGCTTTTTGCGTGGTGAATTTAATGAGTATGTGGATTTGTTACCTGCGTCGCAACAGCGTGATACCGAAGATTGGTATAAAGGTACAGCGGATGCGGTTTTTCAGAATCTGGATATTCTACGTGCCAGCCAAGCGGAGTATGTAGTGATATTGGCCGGTGACCATATTTACAAAATGGATTACGGCCAAATGTTGGCTTGCCACGTGAAAAATAACGCAGATATGACGGTGGCTTGTATTAACGTTCCGCTAGAGGAGGCCAAAGGATTTGGCGTGATGGCGGTGGACGATGAAGATAAGATTGTCGAATTCGCTGAAAAACCAGCAAACCCAAAACACATGCCTGGTGATACTACACAGGCCTTAGCTAGTATGGGCATTTACGTATTTAACGCGGGCTTTTTGTACGAACAGCTAATGCGCGACGCCGAAGATGATAACTCAACACATGATTTTGGTGGAGACATCATTCCCCATTTGATTTCTAAGGCACGCGTGTATGCACACCGTTTTGCAGATAGTTGTGTTGGCGCAAGAAATGGACTTCACTATTGGCGCGATGTTGGTACGGTAGATGCGTATTGGCAAGCTAATATGGAGCTTACGCGCGTGATACCTGAGCTGAATATGTACGATAATTTGTGGCCGATATGGACCTATCAAGAACAGTTGCCACCTGCAAAATTTGTGTTCAATGATGATAATAGAAGAGGTGAGGCAGTTGACTCTCTAGTTTCAGGCGGTTGCTTAATTAGTGGCTCATCCGTAATTAGCTCGGTATTGTTTTCGAACGTACGCGTACATAGTTTTTGTAAAATTGAAGGCGCGGTAATTTTACCAAATGCCGTTATTAATAGACATGTAAAACTTAAAAACGCTGTGATTGATAAAGGCGTGCATGTGCCAGAAGGCATGGAAATTGGCTTTGATGCGGATGCCGATAAAAAGCGCTTTTATGTTTCAGAAAAAGGTACAGTTTTAGTCACACGTGAAATGCTTGGGCAGTTTCACCCAGTTACTTATGGCACAAGTCCTAAGTTGTAACCGTAGTTAGGAAAATGCTAAATGAACCCACCTAAATTATTACTTTCATTGTTTTGGCATATGCATCAGCCAGATTATCGTGACTCGATATCAGGCGAATACGTGCTACCTTGGACGTATTTACATGCCATTAAAGACTATTCTGATATGGCGCATCATCTTGAAGTCAATGTTAAAGCACGCGTGAGTTTTAATTATGTACCGATTCTGTTAGATCAACTAGAAGATTACGTAACGCAATTTAAAACTGGCAAAATACGCGACCCGCTCCTTGCTATGCTTGGCAAGGATAATCTAGATGGCTTAGCACCCGACCAATGCCAGCTGATTATTGAAAGTTGCTTTAAGAGTCACCACGAGAAAATGCTGGCGCCTTATGCGCAGTATCAGCGTTTATATCATTTGTATCAAGTTGCCAGTCAGTCGGGTGAAGATATGAATCTGCAATACTTTTCAGGTCAATATAAAGCAGACTTATTAGTTTGGTACCATATGGCGTGGATGGGTGAAAGCATTAGACGTAACAACAAATTGGTGCAATTGCTGGTGATAAAAGGTAGCCATTTTAGTTATCAGGATCGCCGCGCTTTATTTGATTTAATAGGCGAAGTGATTGCAGATCTAATTCCGCGCTACAAAGCATTACAACAAAAGGGTCAGATTGAGATTTCTAGCACGCCGCATTATCACCCCATATTGCCTTTGATGCTGGATTTTAACAGTACACTAGATGCAATGCCAATCGGCTCGTTACCACAATCAGCTCAATATAGTGGTGGTGAAGTGCGTGCAATTGCACATATTAAAGAGGCGCAGGCGTCACATGAGCGAAGATTTGGTATAAAACCAGTGGGCATGTGGCCTGCAGAAGGGGCAGTATCTAAGCGTAGCTTGTCATTAATGGCGCAACATGGAGTGCAATGGGCGGCATCGGGCGAGGCTGTTTTAACCAATAGTTTACATAAATCTAATCCTAATAAAGCTTTGGTTTCACGCCACGAGTATTTATACAAGCCTTATAAAGTGAGCGATGGTAAAAATGAAATTTTTTGTTTTTTTAGAGATGATAGATTGTCTGATAAGATTGGTTTCGAATACTCCAAGATGCATAGCACAGATGCGGTGCGTGATTTTATTCAAACGTTAGAGCATATTCATGACACTTATCAAAAACTAGAAAATCCAGTTGTAAGCGTAATTTTAGATGGAGAAAATGCCTGGGAATACTACCCTTACAATGGCTATTACTTTTTAACCGAACTTTACGAGGCGTTGGCGAATCATCCTAATATCGAGATGGTAACGCAATCTGAAATATTGCAAGCAATTAAAACACCAGAAAAAAGTCCATTTAAGATACTTTGCGAAAGTCTGCCTGAAATCTCCGCTGGTAGCTGGGTGTATGGTACTTTTAGCACTTGGATTGGAAGTGTGGACAAAAACAGGGGCTGGGATTTGTTGTGTGATGCAAAAAAAGCGTACGACAGTGTGATGAAATCTGGAAAATTAAATGAAAAAGAAAAAAAATTGTGTGAAGATCAGCTTTCTGTGTGTGAAGGCTCGGATTGGTTTTGGTGGCTAGGTGATTATAACTCCGCAGCCAGCATCAGCAGTTTCGATCGTCTATATCGACGTAACTTAACCAATTTGTATGTGTTGCTTAAGCAGCCGATTCCTATCTGTTTAGCCGCACCCATCAGCAAGGAAGATGTTCCGTCGCAGGCGAATGATGGTTTCAGTGGAACGATGAAACGTGGGCAAGAAAACTAAATTAAAATCTTGAATAAGAGTAAACAATACAAATCTTAATGCTGCAAAAATCTCATTATACAGCCCTGCATGCAGGGATTTTGCTGCACATTAGCTCCTTACCGACTGGCGATTTTGGGGCAGGTGCGTACCATTTCGTTGATTTTTTAACTGAAATTGGTGCCAGTATTTGGCAAACATTACCACTTAATATGCCACATGATGATGGTTCGCCTTACCAATGTTTAAGCGCACATGCGGGCAATCCAGCGTTTATTAGTTTAGAAAGTTTAATTACAGAAAACTTGTTAAAAAGCTCTGATTTAACTGCCCTACAAACCAATAGGGACGACCTTCTTACGGATGCCTATATTCGATATAAACAACATCAAAATCCAGCTTTACAACAGCAGTATCTTAAATTTTGTTATAAGAATGTTGCTTGGCTGGGTGATTTTGCTTTGTTTTTAGTGCTGAGGGAAAAATTTAAGCATAGTAGTTGGGTTAACTGGCCAGAAGCTTACAAAAACAAACAGCCAGACGAGATGAAAAAAGTAAAACTGCGTTATGCACATGAAATTGCGGTAATTAAATTCACGCAGTTTTTATTTTTTCGGCAATGGCGATCACTCAAACATTATGCCAATAAAAAAGGGGTGGCGATGTTTGGAGATATTCCGATATTTGTGGCGTTTGACAGTGCAGATGTATGGGCAAAGCCGCATTTGTTTAAGTTAGATTCTAATAAAAATATGCAAGTAATGGCGGGTGTGCCGCCTGACTATTTCAGTGAAACTGGCCAGCGCTGGGGCAATCCGCACTATAACTGGCAAGCGATGCAGGCTAGTGGTTTTAAATGGTGGCTCATGCGTATGCGTACACAACAGCGCATGTTTGATTTGTTGCGAATAGACCATTTCAGAGGCTTAGAGGCGGCGTGGGAAATTCCTGCGAATGAAGATACGGCTATTAAGGGCGAATGGGTGTCAGCGCCAGGCGGAGAGCTTTTGAATGTAATCAGCAGGCGTTTTCCTAACATGCATTTAGTCGCCGAAGATTTAGGGGTTATTACTGCAGAGGTAGAAGCATTACGCGAAAAACACAATCTGCCAGGTATGAAAATTCTGCAATTTGCCTTTGGTGGCAAAGATGATAATCCCTATTTGCCACAAAATATTGATGAGAACAGCGTCGTTTATACTGGTACGCACGATAACGATACCACGCTGGGTTGGTATCAAGCCTTGGACGAAAATGCAAAAAATCACTTACACGCTGTGCTAAACAGCGCGCAACCTAATATGCCAGAAGCTTTGGTGCAATTGGCGTTTGAAACAAAAGCCAATATTGCAATTATTCCTATGCAGGACGTTTTGGGTTTGGATGCGAAGCATCGCATGAATGTCCCTGGTACCATGGGGTGTAATTGGAAATGGCGATTTGATTGGGATGCGCTAAAAACAACACATATCGATGGCATTAAACTGGCCATTCATAAGTCGAATCGGAAGCATAAGTGGCATTAGCGATTGGCATCGATGTTGGCGGTACTAATATTCGTTTTGGCTTGTTTGAAGACAAAAATTTAGTTGTAGAAACACGTCTGGAAGCCAATATTGGTCAGGTCTGCAGGGCGCTTACTTTTGAGGCTGCACCTGCAGAAGTAATAAGAATTTTATCTACAGAAATTCACGCGCTGCAAAAAAAATATCCTGCAATTCAAGCAGTTGGTGTCGGTTTTCCAGGGTTTATTGCACCTGGCAGCAAAAAAATAATGCAATCGCCCAACTTGCCGCATTTGAAAGATTTTGATTTGTGTGAGCAATTGTCGCAAGCTATCAATTTACCAGTTGCTTTAGAAAACGATGCCAATGCCGCCGCTTATGGCGAATTTTGTTTGTTAGAAGATGCGTCTGAAAGCCTTATCTATATTGGCTTGGGAACAGGCGTTGGTGGCGGTTTAATTTTAGATGGCAAACTTTATGCTGGCCGACATGGTTGCGCGATGGAAGTCGGGCACCTTATCGTTCAACCAAGCGGCAGACAATGTGGTTGTGGCAACTTAGGTTGCTTGGAAACTTACGCTTCAGCGACTGGCGTAAGTAAGACCTATTCTGAATTAACAAATCTGCAAAAAAGTGCTGCGAATATCGCAGCGATGGCTAATGCAGGCGATGAGCATGCTATTGTTGCCTATCAAAAAGTAGCGAACGCTTTAGCGCAAGCATTGGCGAGCATTTTGAAGGTGGTAGATGTTCAGAATATAGTGCTTGGTGGCGGCATGAGTCATGCTTGGTACTTAATGGAAAGCACTTTTAACGCAAGGTTTGAAGCAGATTTAATCCCAGTATTACACGGTAAAGTTCAAGTCAAAATTTCTACCGCCAATGACACTGCAGGCATGTTAGGCGCGGCGATGCTGGCTTTAAGCTAAGTGCCGCTGCAACGCCCATTCTACGTGCTCTCTGACCAAATCCTCATTGCCATGTTCTCGCGTTTTTAAAGCGCTAATTACTTCAGCCGAGCTAGGCGCATTGCCTAAACCCACGGCAATATTGCGTAGCCACTGTGTGTAACCAATCCTGTAAATGGCGCTGCCTGCCATGTTTTGTTTAAATTCAGCCTCGCTCCAGCCAAAACATTCCACCAAGCTGATGTCATCTAAGCCGTTACGCACATTAAAATCGGGTTCTTGGGTGGTTTCGGCAAATTTATTCCACGGGCATACTAATTGGCAATCGTCGCAGCCATATACGCGGTTGCCTATCAACTGCCTAAATTCAACGGGAATAGCGGTTTTAAGCTCAATGGTGAGGTAAGAGATGCAACGTCTCGCGTCTACTTCATATGGTTTAGTAATGGCACGGGTAGGGCATATATCAATGCACGATGAACAGCTGCCGCAATGATTTGTGGCTTTTTTATCTATTGGTAACGGTAAGTTGGTGTAGATTTCACCTAGAAAAAACCAAGAGCCATGTTCTTTATTAATCAGCAAAGTATGTTTGCCGCGCCAGCCTAAGCCTGCTTTCTCGGCAAGTGCTACCTCTAGCACTGGCGCGCTGTCTGTGAATACTCTATATTCGAAATTGGCAATCTCAACTGTGATTTTATCGCATAGTTTTTGCAATTTTTGCCGCATTACTTTGTGGTAATCGCGGCCTAGCGCATAGCGCGAAATAAAGGCTTGCTCGCCGTTTTTCATCACTTGCCAACTATCTTTAGTTTTGGGTGGTAAATAATCTAAACGCGCAGAAATCACACGCACGGTATTTGGCACTAAATCAGTAGGGCGCGTGCGTTTTGTGCCATGTTTTGCCATATAATCCATGTCACCATGAAAGCCTTTTTTAATCCACGCTTGGTGTTCGGCTTCCGCGCTCGTCAAATTTGTATCGGCAATGCCAATTTCAGCAAAGCCCAATTCGCAGCCCCAGCGCTTGATGTCAGCCGCCAGTGCAGCATAATCGTTAGTGTTAGATAATTGCATATGGCGAATGATATTACACTTGAGCTGGATGACGAAGCGGCAACATTGGCTTGCGGTGAGCGATTTGCTAGTATTTTGGTGGCTGGCCTAAATATTTATCTGCATGGCGACCTAGGCGCAGGTAAAACCACCTTTGTACGTGGGGTTTTGCACGGTTTGGGGCATATTGGCAAAGTTAAAAGCCCGACTTATACTTTAGTTGAACCTTATGTCATTGAATTTAATGTAAAGTCTAGTTATAATCTTTATCACTTTGATTTATATAGATTCATGAGTGAAGAAGAATGGGATGCAGCAGGTTTTAGAGATTATTTTAATGTGCAGAGTGTTTGCATGATTGAATGGCCAGAAAAAGCCGAACACGTGCTGCCTGAGCCCGATATTCATGTGCGCTTTTCATTGCAAAATGCAGGACGTAAAATTCAGTTTTCAGCAGGCTCGGCTTTGGGGATGCAATGTTTAGAAGTATTTTAGTTAAACTTTTATTTTCTGTCTTATTGCTAATAAATTCAATTAGTTACGCTGCCAACAGCATTACTGCTGCGCGCGTTTGGCCCGCGCAGGAATACACGCGCATCGCTTTCGAATCATCCGCGCCCATCAAATATCAACTTATTATCCTAAAAAATCCCGATAGATTAGTATTGGATGTTGAAGATTTAGAGCTGACTAACGCGCTCACCTCGCTTTCTGACAAAATTTTGTCTAGCGACCCTTACATCAAACAGGTGCGCGTGGCTAAGTTTAAGCCTGGAGTGGTGCGTATCGCGGTGGATTTAAAAGGCGAAGTGAAGTCTAATTTGTTCGCGCTGGCGCCAGCGGGCGATTACAAACATCGTCTTGTGTTAGATATTTACCCGCTACAAGACGAATTAATGGCCATGCTCGGTAAAAAATCTGCGGAAACTGATGCCACAAAGCCAGTGATAGAGCCACTACCACCTAGCACTGGTGCGCCTGACGAGGCGGTTTTAGAGCCAATTGCGGAACCAATTCCAGAAGCTCCACCGATTGATAAAAAAGATGAAGCGCCAGCCACAAACAAAGATGATGAGCGCTTAATCACCATTGCGCTTGATGCGGGGCACGGCGGCGAAGATCCAGGCGCGCGTGGCGCCAATGGTGGTCGTGAAAAGGTGATTACCTTGCAAATCGCAAAAAAATTGAAAGAGAAGATTGATGCAGAACCCAATATGCGCGCTATGTTGACGCGAGATGGTGACTATTTTGTGCCACTGGGCACGCGTGTAGTAAAAGCGCGTAAATTTAAGGCAGATTTGTTCATCTCGATTCACGCTGATGCTTTTACCAACCAAGCTGCACGAGGCTCTTCAGTGTTCGCGCTTTCCGAAAAAGGTGCCACCAGTGCCAGCGCGCGCTATTTGGCGAAAAAGGAAAACGAATCTGATTTAATCGGCGGCGTGAGTTTGGGTGGCAGAGACCCTGTGCTGGCAAAAACACTGCTAGATTTATCGCAGGCCGCAACCATTAACGACAGTTTAAAATTGGGCAAAGCCGTGCTCGGGCATATTGGCGAGATTAACAAGCTACATAAAAACCATGTTGAGCAAGCAGGGTTTGCCGTATTGAAATCACCAGACATCCCGTCGATATTGGTTGAGACAGCATTTATTAGCAATCCTGAAGAAGAGCGTAAGCTCATTGATGACACGTATCAAGACAAGCTTGTTGATTCCATTTTAAGCGGCATCAAAAAATATTTTGCTAGTAATCCTGCGCTCGCCAAAACCAAAGTAGCCAAAGAGTAGCGTGCTATTTACGTTTATAACCAGTTTTAGTTAATAGCCACTGCACCAACCACGGAAAAAACACGTGGTTCCAGTAAATCATTTTCGTCATCAGTGGAGTGATAATCAGTTTTTTGTTACGTTCTACACCGTGCACTACAGCCGTACCAACTTCTTCCACGCTTAGTTTGGGAATGATGACCGCAATGCCTGGTTCACGCTCGGCGCTGCCGGGATTGTGTTCCCAATAAGGCGATTTCACACTGGCAGATTCATAAAGTGTCACGTTGATATTTGTGTTATCCAAATCAGCTCGCAAGGCTTGTGTAAAGCCACGCACCGCCCAGCGGGCAGCGGTGTAAGCGGTTGCGCCTGGCCACACAAAACGTGAAGCTACTGAGCTAATATTGACGATATGACCGCTGTTTCTTTTTAGCATGGCGGGCAGGAATGCATGAGTGACATTGAA
Source organism: Methylotenera sp. (assembly GCA_031381645.1). Taxonomy (GTDB): domain Bacteria; phylum Pseudomonadota; class Gammaproteobacteria; order Burkholderiales; family Methylophilaceae; genus Methylotenera_A. The sequence goes on along the minus strand of JANMYB010000052.1, from coordinate 4,493 downwards.
AGTCGCAAAGTAGGGTACTGCCATCATTTCTACCGCTTCTGCAGGCGTGGTTTCATCAACAAAACGCCATTTTCCTGCGCCAGCATTATTGATGAGAATATCGGGCGTGCCAAGCTGTTGCGTAATCTGCGCAGCTACTTTGGCAACCGCGTCCGCATCCTTCAAATTTACCGAGAAAGCATGCGCTTCGCCCCCCATAGCCTTGATTAAGCCTGCCACGCGGTCTAGCTCAACTTGGGTTCTTGCCAGCAAAACTAAGCGACCGCCAGCTTTTGCCATAGCTCTTGCTATGCCTTCACCCATGCCGCTGGAGGCACCCGTGACCAATACCAGCTTGTTTTGGATTTTCATCGTTAAGTCCTTCCAAAAGAATAAGTCAATGTGATAAGTTTAGTACGATTTATGTTGCAGTAATAGAGACCTTTAGCGCAAAGCAGGTAGAATACTGCTTATGCGCATCCAACTTCTTCCCGATCAACTCATCAGTCAAATTGCTGCTGGCGAGGTGGTTGAGCGGCCTGCATCCGCACTTAAAGAGCTGCTAGAAAACAGCCTGGATGCGGGTGCTAGCGATATTCAAGTATCACTTATTCAGGGCGGCGTTAAGCAGCTAAAAGTTGTAGATAACGGTAGCGGCATTGCAGAAGATGATTTAAAAATGGCGCTTACACGCCATGCGACCAGCAAAATCGCTACGTTGGAAGATTTAGAATCTGTTGCCAGCTTGGGTTTTCGCGGTGAAGCGTTGGCGAGTATCGCTTCGGTTTCGCGCACACAGATTAGTAGCCGTGCACTTGATACTAAACATGCTTGGCGTATCGCCTCAGAAGGCAGTGAAATAGCACCGCTAGAGCCTATTGGTTTAGATGTAGGCACAATTGTTGAAGTCAACGATTTATATTTCAACACACCTGCGCGCCGTAAGTTTTTAAAAACTGAAGGTACAGAGTTTGGCCATTGCGAAGAAGCTTTTTCTCGCGTTGCTCTCTCGCGCCCTGATGTCACTTTTACGCTACAACACAACGGCAGAGCGCTTAGCCGCTATGTGGCAAGTGAACCCACAAAGAGATTCAGCGAAGTGTTAGGTGCAGAATTTGCCGCTGAAAGTATTAATATTGATGAAGCGGCGGCGGGCTTGCGTTTATGGGGCATGGCTGCCAAACCAACGTTTAACCGCAATAGCCGCGATACGCAATATGTGTATGTGAATGGACGTTTTGTACGCGATAAATTGATTGCACATGCCATTCGCCAAGCCTATCAGGATGTGTTGCACCATGACCGCCACCCTGCATTTGTGCTGTTTTTAGAATGTGACCCCAATTTGGTCGATGTGAACGTGCACCCCAGTAAAACCGAAGTGCGTTTTAGAGATGGCCAAGCGATTCATCGCTTTATTTTTCATAGCTTAAATAAAAATTTGGCTACGCCTACAGGTGTTTCCAATGCGGTGACGGCGAGTCAGGCTACGCACAACCCGTTTGCAACATCAAACTCTAACTACCTGCAATATCAATCAAAAATTAACTTAAGCGCGCAGCAACCATCAAACTTTTATGAAACTTTATTCGGAAATAATCAAAATAATCTTAAAATAGATGCCCTACAAGCCAATATCCATGTGGCTGCTGGCGATGCTATTTTAAGTGCTGAGAATACACATGAGTTTCCTTTAGGCTTCGCCGTCGCGCAGATTCACGGCGTGTACGTGCTGGCGCAGAACGCGCAAGGTTTGGTGGTGGTCGATATGCACGCTGCGCACGAGCGCATTATGTACGAGCAACTTAAAAATGCGCTCGATGAGAACGCGGTGAGTATGCAGCCCTTGCTCATCCCCGTGAGCTTTAATGCGGATAGGCTAGAAGTCGCAACGGTTAACGAGGAGCTGGCAAGCGGGGCGGATAATCTGCAGCAATTAGGCTTTGAGTTTGCCGTACTTTCACCTTCTACATTAGCAGTGCGCGCAGTGCCCACCATGTTGCAAAATGCGGATGCAGTACAGTTAGCCAGAGACGTACTGAAAGATTTACGCGAATACGGGGCTTCGCGTGCGCTCACGGAGCGCCGTAATGACTTATTAGGCACAATGGCATGTCATGCCGCCGTTCGCGCCAATCGTAGCTTAACAATCCCAGAAATGAATGCCTTACTGCGTGATATGGAAGCCACGGAACGCAGCGGCATGTGCAACCACGGCCGCCCGACCTGGTTTCAAGTAAGTATGAGTGATTTGGATAAGATGTTTATGCGAGGGAAATAGTAATGAACCAAAGAAATGTTAATGTTAAAACCGAGCGATTCTACTCAGCCCACCATACATTATTACGTCTTGCTAAAAATGAGTTGGAGAAGGTGGAAGCTAAAGAGCCTGGTTGGGTCAATAGCCAATTTTCCGCTATTACTTTTAGCTGCCTTGCTATTGAAGCTATTTGTAATGCTGTTGGTGAGAGAGCTATAGATAATTGGAGTGACTTTGAAAGCTGTAGCCCAATTGCAAAAACTAGATTGATTTGCGAGCATTTAGATATTGACTATGACGCTGCTAAAGAGCCTTGGGGAAGTCTTATTTGGTTATGCAAAACTCGTAATCTCATTGCCCACCCTAAAGCTGAGCCAATAATAAGTGAAGAGGTAATACCTGAGTCAGAGCATAATAATCTAGGGAATATTAAAGATGCGCCAGAATCGAAATTAGAAAAAAGAATGACATTAGATAATGCCAAAAAATCTGTAGCTACAGTAGAGACATTAATTAAATATTTTTGTGAAAAATTAACTGACGAGCAAAAATTTGGTATTGAGTTTGATATGTGGCACTCAAGCGCAACGCTTCAAGCTGATGCAAATTAGTTAATAATTTTTTAACTGATATTGATGGAAATTCAAAAAGCAATTTTCCTAATGGGCCCAACCGCCAGCGGTAAGACTGGTGCGGCGGTTCACCTTTATTCAAAGCTGCCTGTTGAAATCATCAGTGTTGACTCTGCGTTAGTTTTCAAAGACATGAATATTGGCACGGCCAAGCCAGATGCGGTAACGTTGGCAAGTGCGCCACATCATTTGATTGATATGATTCCGCCAACGGAAGCATATTCTGCCGCGAATTTTCGTACAGATGCACTACGTTTGATGGCAGAGATTACTGCACGCGGCAAAATCCCCTTACTGGTTGGCGGCACAATGTTGTATTTTAAGGCGCTAGAGGGCGGTTTGAGTGGTTTGCCAGAGGCCAACCAGGAAGTGCGCGCTAAACTCGATGCAGAGGCCGCGCAAATAGGCTGGCCAGCCATGCACAAGAAGCTTGCGAGCATAGACCCAGAAACCGCCGCGCGCTTGATGCCTAAAGATATGCAACGCATTCAGCGTGCATTGGAAGTGTATGAAATTACGGGTGAAACCATGTCTAGCCTCTTCTCAAAACAAACTTCTGAAACTTTGCCTTACAAGTTACTTAAGATTGCATTAGTGCCAAGTGACCGTAAAGTATTGCATGACCGTATTGCGCTTAGGTTTGAGCAGATGTTAAAAGCAGGTTTTGTGGATGAGGTGAAGACGCTCAAAACAAAATATCCAACGCTGACACCAGAATCAACCTCTATGCGCTGTGTGGGCTATCGACAAGCACTGGAGCACTTATCAGGGCAATATGATGTTGCAGAATTGCGTGACCGAGGCATTTACGCCACGCGGCAACTCGCCAAAAGACAACTCACTTGGCTGCGCGGAATGGATGATGTGGTGGAAGTGGATTGTTTGGATTCTGAGCTGAATAGCGTAATATTGCGCGAGATTGAGCAGTTTCTTTAGTTTGTCATTCTGAGCGAAGCGAAGAATCCACGGACTTCTAAAAACTGGATTCTTCGTCTAAATGAAACCTTAGCCTCAGAATGACGAGTGTTAATTTGGAGGGTGATGCATTGAAAAATTGGATAAAAGAAAACCTAGTATTGGCAATTGGCTTGACGCTGCCGTTGCTGCTGATTGTGCTGTTTTTTGTGGCAGCGGTACTGCCAAAGTCAATGGGCACGCCGCCGCAACATGAGATGCTGTTTACTACGATGAAATATGAATATGAAAGTTCGCCTGATTATTTGTTGGATTTTAATGTAAAAAATAAGCAGTTGATGGTGAAAGCCAAGAAAAATGATGATAAAGGCAAAAACTTTAATTCGAAAAGATTGATGGCTTACGATGGCAAAACCGAGACCGTGCGCGAGATTGCAATAGATGTGAGCAAATTTGCAAATGAGAGCGAAGTGATTTTGGATGAAACTAAAAATTTCAGCATCGACACATCCGCAGTTTCGCCCGATGGATATGCGCTGGAAGGGCCTAATTACGGGAATAACGGTCTGGTTGGTGGTTTATTTGGCGGCGGCTATCGCAATAATGGCTACCGCATTAAAAAAGGTAGCGTTGCTTATAAATTAGTCAATACGCCAGTGGATTATTATTACGATCAAGTGAAATTTATTGGCTGGGTAGTTAAAAAA
>JANMYB010000054.1:0-6692 GCA_031381645.1 Methylotenera sp. | reverse complement strand
AATGGTCATGCCAGGCGACAACGTATCCATCACGGTAGAACTCATTGCACCGATTGCGATGGAAGAAGGCTTACGCTTCGCGATTCGTGAAGGCGGCCGTACTGTGGGTGCGGGTGTGGTGGCTAAAGTTATTAAGTAATTGTGGCTCATGTAAAAGCTACGCTAATAACTCGGCGTGGCTTTTTGCAATTGTAGAATTAGTTAAGATGTAAAGTTTAATAGGCCAATAGCTCAATTGGTAGAGTATCGGTCTCCAAAACCGAGGGTTGGGGGTTCGAGACCCTCTTGGCCTGCCAAATTAAAAATATTAGCTTATTCATTTAAGTTAAGTAGAAAAGTCAGTAAAGACGACTTTTAAAAGACTTAGTAAAGACGATAACGATGATAGATAAAATTAAGCTAGTATTGTCCGCGCTGCTATTGGTAGCTGGCATCGCTGGCTTTTATGTGCTTGCAGATAAAGCACTTGTGTTGCGCATTCTTGCCATATTGGCAGGGTTGGTTGCAGCTATCGCGGTATTGTGGACAACGCCCCAAGGGCAAACTGCGCTGGGATTTATCGGTGATTCTGTCGCCGAGGCTAAGAAAGTAGTTTGGCCTACAAGAAAAGAAACAATTCAGACCACTGTTGCAGTATTTATTTTGGTGGTGATTGTGGCGGCTTTCTTGGCTGTCGTTGATATTGGATTCGCATATATGGTGCAATGGTTAATGGGACGGAGTACTTAATGAGTATGCGTTGGTATGCAGTCCAAGCTTTTTCTGGAATGGAAAAATCAGTGAAAGCTGGCATTGAGGAGCGTATTGCGCGCTCTGGCTTGCAAGATCAATTTGGTGATATTTTGGTACCAGTTGAAGAAGTGATTGAGATGAAAGCGGGTGTTAAGAAGATTTCAGAGCGCCGCTTATATCCTGGTTACGTGCTCGTGCAAATGAGTATGTCTGACGAAAGTTGGCACTTGATTAAAAGTACACCGCGCGTGACCGCCTTTATTGGCGGCAGTGCGCAAAAACCAACGCCGATTAAAGACAAAGAAGTCGAAATTATTTTACAGCGTATGTATGACAGTAAGTCGAATCCAACTCAGAAACTCACCTTTGAAAAAGGTGAATCTGTCCGTGTGGTGGATGGTCCGTTTAAAGATTTTTCTGGCACGGTGGAAGAAATTAATTACGAGAAAAGCAAATTGCGTGTTGCGGTGGTTATTTTTGGCCGTGCGACGCCAGTTGAATTAGATTTTAGCCAGATAGAAAAAGAAGTTTAGTAGTAAAAAAGTAGTTTGTAGTATTTATTAACGGGGAGCTTTAATTTAAGTTAAAGCGATATTACCCACATAGGAGAAGCGTCATGGCAAAGAAAGTACTTGGTTACATTAAACTGCAGATTCCTGCAGGCAAAGCCAACCCTAGCCCACCAGTCGGCCCTGCATTGGGTCAGCGTGGTCTCAATATTATGGAATTTTGTAAAGCATTTAACGCTGCAACCCAAGGCGTAGAGCCAGGATTGCCGATTCCAGTGGTGATTACAGCTTTTGTTGACAAGAGCTTTACTTTTATCATGAAGACGCCGCCTGCGACAATTTTGATTAAAAAAGCTGCAAAAGTTGAAAAAGGCTCAGCAACGCCGCATACCAACAAAGTAGGCAAAATTACCCGTAAACAAGCGGAAGAAATTGCAACAACTAAGATGCCAGATTTAACCGCGTCTGATATGGATGCAGCAGTGCGTATTATTGCTGGTAGCGCACGCAGCATGGGCATTGAAGTGGAGGGTGTATAACATGGCTAAACGTATAAATGCGCTTCGCGCAAAAGTAGATCGCGACAAACTTTACCCAGCGACTGAAGCTTTGGGTTTGGTTAAAGAAGGCGCAACTGCAAAATTTAACGAGTCTATTGATACCGTGATTAACTTAGGTATTGATGCACGTAAATCGGATCAATTAGTACGTGGCGCATTAGTGTTGCCAAACGGCACAGGCAAGGTAACGCGCGTGGCTGTGTTTGCGCAAGGTGCGCAAGCTGAAGCTGCTAAAGCGGCGGGTGCCGACTTCGTTGGTTTTGAAGATTTAGCTGAAAAAGTAAAAGCTGGCTTTTTGGACTTTGATGTAGCAATTGCGACGCCAGATGCGATGCGTATTGTTGGTACACTTGGTCAAGTATTAGGCCCGCGCGGCTTAATGCCAAACCCAAAAGTGGGTACAGTAACGCCAGATGCGGCGACTGCAGTTAAAAATGCTAAAGCTGGCCAAGTGCAATATCGTACTGATAAAGGCGGCATTGTGCATTGCACCATTGGCCGTGCTTCGTTTACGGTTGAGCAATTACAAGGTAATTTAGCCGCTTTGGTTGATGCACTTGCTAAGGCTAAACCAGCTGCAACTAAAGGCGTATTTTTGAAAAAAATATCAGTCTCTAGCACCATGGGCGCTGGCGTGCGTATTGATCAAGCGAGCATTGCTTAAGATTTAAAGAATTAATTAAGTGATTTTTAAAATTACTTAAAAAAGAACTTTGGGCTTGTTACTTAGCTAATTAATAATTAAAGCTAAGTAGCAAGAGCATCAAAGACCGTTGGAACCTATGAAGCTTTTAGGGCTAGGGTTTAATTGAGGCGGAGAGAAAATGGGTGAAAGAGATATTGTCGTCTTTTATCCTCTGTTTTCTGTCTTCTGAAACCAGCGCAGATGGCGCAACCATAAACAGGATATGTTTAGATTTACCTGAATAAAGGACGCCGTGAGCGGTGTTGCACTTTGTGCGGCACTTTATTAACGGAAAGGAGAAAAGACATTGAGTCTTAATCTTATAGAGAAAAAAGCAGTTGTAGCTGAAGTTAGCGCACAAGTTGCTCAAGCACAAGTCATTGTTCTTGCAGAATATCGCGGAACAGGTGTTGCAGACATGACTATATTACGTGCAAATGCTCGAAAGTCTGGTGTTTATTTACGTGTGCTAAAAAATACTTTAGTGCGTCGTGCAGTTGAAAATACCGCATTTTCTGGTCTTGCAAATGACATGGTCGGCCCATTGGTTTTTGGCATTAGCCAAGATCCAGTTGCAGCTGCAAAAGTGCTTAACGACTTTGCAAAAGCTAACGACAAATTTGTGATTAAAGCGGGCGCTGTTCCAAACCAAGTAATGAATGCTGCAGGCGTACAAGCCTTAGCATCTATGCTTAGTCGCGAAGAATTGCTTGCTAAATTTGCGTGTACGCTCAACGAAGTGCCAACCAAGTTTGCACGTGCACTTGCGGCAGTTCGTGACGCTAAAGTAGCTTAAATCATATTATTAAATTTTAAGGAATATTCAAATGGCAATTACAAATGCAGATATTTTAGAAGCAGTAGGCAAGATGTCAGTGCTGGACTTGACAGCATTTATTAAAGAAATTGAAGAGAAATTTGGTGTATCAGCAGCAGCAGTTGCGGTAGCAGCTGGTGGCGGCGCAGGCGGAGCAGCACCAGCTGCAGCGGCTGAGCAAACTGAGTTCACAGTAATGTTGTTAACTGCGGGCGAACAAAAAGTGAGCGTGATTAAAGCGGTTCGTGAATTAACAGCGCTTGGTTTGAAAGAAGCAAAAGACTTAGTTGATGGCGCACCAAAAGCGATTAAAGAAGGCGTTAACAAAGCAGATGCTGATGCAGCATTGAAGAAACTGATTGAAGCTGGCGCAACTGGCGAAATCAAATAGTAGTAGGGTTTGAGCGTACTTAGGCTGACGGGGAACCGTCAGCTTTCGTCGTTTCTAGGCAGTTGAATTTGTAACAAATTGTAACTATTTTAACTTTAAAGATGAGCAATCTTTGATGTTAGAAATCAAAACATTGCAGTGGATGAAAAGTGTTTTGTCTTCTACCCTCAAAATATCAGGAGACGCTATGAGCTATTCCTTTACCGAAAAAAAACGTATTCGTAAAAGCTTCGCAAAACGCGAAAGTGTGCAAGAAGTACCTTACTTGCTGGCAATGCAGTTGGAATCATATAAGGCATTTTTACAGGCGGAAATCCCCGCAGACAAACGTGCAGAAGCTGGTTTGCAATCAACGTTTAGTTCTGTATTCCCCATTGTGAGTCATTCTGGCAATGCGCGCTTAGATTACGTGAGCTATCAATTAGGCAATGAGCCGTTTGATGTGAAAGAGTGCCAGCAACGTGGCCTTACTTTTGCTGCGCCATTGCGCGTAAAAGTGCGCTTAACTATCATGGATAAAGAAGCTTCTAAACCAACGGTTAAAGAGGTAAAAGAGCAAGAAGTCTACATGGGCGAATTGCCTTTGATGACCGAAAACGGCTCGTTTGTGATTAACGGTACTGAGCGTGTGATTGTTTCGCAGTTGCATCGTAGTCCAGGTGTGTTCTTTGAACACGACCGCGGTAAAACGCACTCATCAGGTAAGCTGCTGTTCTCAGCTCGCATTATCCCTTATCGTGGTTCATGGTTAGATTTTGAGTTCGACCCTAAAGATTATTTGTATTTCCGCGTGGATCGCCGCCGTAAAATGCCAGTAACCATTTTACTAAAAGCGCTAGGTTATACGCCAGAGCAAATTTTAGAAACATTCAACGATACTGACACGTTTTATATTGGCCCTAAAGGTGTGGAATTCGAATTAGTAGCGGATCGCCTGCGTGGCGAAATGGCTAAATTTGATATTGCCGATAAAGCGGGCAACGTGCTGGTAGCCAAAGATAAGCGAATCACGGTTAAGCATATTCGTGATATTGAAAAAGCTGGCGTGAAAAAAATTACAGTGCCGACCGATTTTATTATGGGTCGTGCACTAGCGAACAATATTATCGATAAAGAAACAGGTGAAATTGTTGCAATGGCTAACGAGGAAATTACCGAAACTTTAATCGAAAAATTAATTACCGCAAAAGTGTCGCAAATTAATACGCTTTACACTAACGATTTGGATCATGGCGATTTTATTTCGCAAACGTTGCGTATTGATGAAATACCTGACCAATACAGCGCAAAAGTGGCTATTTATCGTATGATGCGCCCAGGTGAGCCGCCAACAGAGGATGCCGTAGAGGCCTTATTCCACGGCCTGTTCTTCAACGAAGATCGCTACGATTTATCTGTCGTTGGTCGTATGAAGTTCAATCGTCGTGCGTACCCAAATAAGCAAGAAGAACGTAGTGCCAATTGGATGCGCAAGTTCTATGAGCGCGTTGGCCCGCAAATTGACCAAGGTGCAAATGTGCTATCAAATGATGACATTTTGTCTGTGGTTGGTGTTTTACTTGAGTTGCGCAATGGTCGCGGTGAGATTGATGATATTGACCACTTGGGTAATCGTCGCATTCGCTCAGTGGGTGAATTGGCTGAGAACCAATTCCGAGCTGGTTTAGTGCGGGTAGAGCGCGCAGTGAAAGAGCGCTTAAGTCAAGCGGAGTCTGACAACTTGATGCCACATGATTTAATTAACGCTAAACCAGTTTCTAGTGCGATTCGTGAATTTTTTGGCTCAAGCCAACTCTCACAATTTATGGATCAAACCAATCCACTGTCAGAAATTACGCACAAACGTCGTATTTCTGCGCTTGGCCCAGGCGGCTTAACGCGCGAACGTGCTGGCTTTGAGGTGCGTGACGTACATACAACGCATTATGGCCGTGTGTGCCCGATTGAGACGCCAGAAGGTCCAAACATTGGTTTGATTAACTCACTCGCATTGTTTGCGCGCACCAATCAATATGGCTTTTTAGAAACGCCATATCGTCGCGTTGAAGGCAATAAAGTATCTGCAACCATTGATTATTTGTCTGCAATTGAAGAAAGCCAATTCATGATTGCGCAAGCGAACACTGAATTAGACGCAAAAGGCATATTTAAAGAAGACTTAATTTCTTCACGTTATCACAACGAATTTACCATGACGCAGCCTGAGCGCGTGCAATATATGGACGTAGCGCCAAGTCAAATTGTGTCGGTTGCGGCTTCATTAATTCCATTTTTGGAACACGATGATGCGAACCGTGCCTTGATGGGCGCCAACATGCAGCGCCAAGCAGTGCCATGTTTACGTGCAGAAAAAGCCGTCGTTGGAACAGGTATTGAGCGTACAGTAGCGATTGACTCAGGCACGACTGTGCAAGCGCGTCGTGGCGGCATTGTCGATTACGTGGATTCTGCGCGTATCGTGATTCGTGTGAATGATGACGAGGCGAAAGCGGGCGAAGTGGGTGTGGATATTTACAACCTCACCAAATACACACGCTCAAATCAAAATACGAATATCAATCAACGTCCACTGGTTAAAGTAGGTGAAAGTCTTGCGCGTGGCGATATTATTGCTGATGGCGCATCGACTGATATGGGTGAGTTGGCATTAGGTCAAAACATGTTGGTCGGCTTTATGCCTTGGAACGGCTATAACTATGAGGATTCGATTTTAATCTCAGAGCGCGTAGTTGGTGATGACCGCTACACGTCTATCCACATTGAAGAGCTTTCAGTGGTTGCTCGCGATACCAAGCTGGGCGCAGAAGAAATCACACAAGATATTTCAAATTTGAGTGAGCGTATGATTGGTCGTTTGGATGAATCTGGCATTATCTACATTGGCGCTGAGGTTGAAGCGGGTGATGTATTAGTGGGCAAAGTGACGCCAAAAGGTGAAACGCAACTCACACCAGAAGAAAAATTGCTGCGCGCTATTTTTGGTGAAAAAGCTTCTGAC
>JANMYB010000007.1:0-34585 GCA_031381645.1 Methylotenera sp. | reverse complement strand
AAAAATCAGCCCCGCGATATTGCCCACATGCACCGATTTTAAATTGTGATCGCTTTTATCAAAATCTTCGCCCATGTGCTCGTTATAAATCAGCTCGCCAGAGAGATTGTACGTCCATTGATGGTAGGGACAAACGATATTTCCGACACTGCCTTTTTGCTCGTCGCATAGTTGCGATCCGCGATGGCGACACACATTGTGGAAGGCCTTAATCGACATGTCGTCGTCGCGCAGAATAATCACCGAATTATGGCCAATATCCACCTTGATATAATCGCCAGGTTCGGCAATATCAGGTTCTACCGCGACAAAAATCCAATGCTGACCAAAAATCACTTCTATATCTAAAGAATTGATTTCATTGCTTAAATAAAAGGTAGCAGGCAGCGTATAGCCTTGTTTGCGATTTGCAATTAAATTGCGGATTTCAGTTGAAATGGTCATGATATTTCCTTAAGACTAATCTGATTTTTCTTAAAAATCAACAAGACGATGTTCGCGCAAATAATTGAGGATGACTTGTGCTTTCTCGACAGAATTTCCCTCAATTACGACAGTGCCGCCACGGCTTTTGCTTTCAATCGCCGCCATCAGTCGCTCGTGGCCAGTTTTGTTTTCGTGTGCTTTGAGTTTAATGGGTTTGCGAGTGATAGTTTTGGTTTGCGCTTTAATTTTACTGATTTTAGTAGGTTGTATGGCACGTAAAGCCACGATTTCCCCTGTCATTTGTTTAGCAAAAGCATACTGTAAATCTACTGTGGCCAGCGGGTGAATCACCACCACCGCAGGCAATTTAACGCTGACCAAGCGGCGCTTGCCTTTAGGCAAAAACTGTAAAATCTCTAAATTATTATCTAGTGATTTTATTTCTAGCGCATTGGCAACGAGTGGAATATTCAGTTTTTCCGCTAATAAATACGGCAGCAAACCGCTTGCATACTCACTCTCAGCACGGCTGCCCGTTAAAATTAAATCGGTATTTTTTAAGCGTGTTGCAAGGTTTTCTACAATATCGGTGTCAGCTTCAATGACATCAATTTGCTTCGCACCCAGCGCGAGGTAGTCTTGCAAAGCTGAGTCGTCTGGCTTGCCAGCGTGCAATATTTGCATTTGTGCAGTGGTAGACTCGACTAAATTTAAGCTTATCGTCATTGCCAAGCTATCGTTGCGACAATGGCGCGTCGTGCCGCTGCTAGGGTGTTGCGCGTTTGAAACTAAGGCAGCGATGCGTTGTAAACTCATGCTGCTTCCTGCAAATTTTTGGCTTGATTGATGAGCGTAATCAAGGCCTGCATAATCTCTTCCGCATCACCAATTACCGATAAATCGGCGCGCTTCACAATAGGTGCGCTGCTGTCGCGGTTAATTGCAATCACGTGGCGACAATCCTTGATTCCTTGTAAATGTTGCACTGCGCCCGAAATGCCAATTGCAATATAGGCACTGGCAGAAACTGTCTTGCCTGTTGCGCCCACTTGTTTATCGCGCGCAAATTTCCCTTCATCTACTGCCACACGACTCGCGCCAATACTGGCTTGCAGCGCATGTGCCAGTATTTCAAAAGTAGTCACTTGTTGCACGCCATTGCCAGCAGACACAATAAAATCGGCTTCTTCCAGCGCGATTTCGGTCGCCGCAAGGGTTTGCATGCCCAAATTATTGTACTGACCATTAGCTTCAACTTTTGCTATTTTTGCTTCAACAGGCTGCGCCAATCCTGTAAACGGTAGATCTGCGTCCACCGCATCTTTAGCCAGTAACACGATTTCTGGCAAAGCATATTGCACAGACAATCTAGCGCCAGATTGAGTAGCGACGTGGCTTTCATCAATTTCCATTACATGCGTAGCGGCGGTTTTTTGCGGCTGACTGGCGATTAATCTGCGACCTAAATCGCCGTCCACAAAATTATCTGACATAAAAATATGCGTTGGTTGAATTGACGTAATCTGCGCTGTAATGCAAGTCAGTTCTACATCAGGCTGAAACTGCTCAGCATTTAAATCGGCCAACACCAAGACTTTATCGGCACCAGTATCAGCAAGGTTTTCATTCAATTCACCCAGAATTAGCGCAATCACTTCCGTGTCCGCATCCGCCAAAATCGCTGCTGCAGCGATGGTTTGCCGCCCGTGGTCATCGAGAATGCCTTTATTGCTATGCGCGATGGCCAGCAAGCTATTTTTAGGATTCTTTGGTGTACGTATAGGTTTGTTGTTTTCGTGCATTTCAACAACGCTGGGCGCGGCTAATACAATGCGCTTTAAGCCTGCGGGCGAGGTTTTTAGCAGGCGGCGTGGATTTATTCTCATGTCCTTATTCATACCGCCTCCAAACTCGCCGCCAGCAACTCTGCAATATCCAACACTTCAGGCCGTTGCCAATCTTTACCATCTGTAACGCCTTCCAGCATCGCTGTGCATTGCGGGCAGGCCACCGCGACCAACTCCGCGCCAATCGCGCGCGCGTCGGCGATGCGAATATCAGGAATGCGCTGTTTGCCTGGAATGTCTGTCAAGGGTGCGCCGCCGCCGCCGCCGCAACAGCGCCCGCGCATGCCAGAACGCTCCATTTCGGTCACGCTGATACCAATGCTTTTTAATAATGCACGCGGAGATTCGGTTTCATTGTTATAACGCGCTAAATAGCATGGGTCGTGGTAAGTGAGTTTGCGCGTTTCGTCCGACTGGTTCAATTTCAATTGACCACTGGTAGATAATTGCGCCAACAATGTGCTGTGATGCAGCACTTCGAAATGCCCACCAAAAGCTGGGTATTCGTTTTTTAAGCTATGCAACACATGTGGGTCGGCAGTGACGATACGCTTAAAAGTTAAGCGATCAAAAGTGGCGATATTGCGCTTGGCGAGCGTTTGAAAAGTTGCCTCATCGCCCAGCCGCCGCGCGGTGTCGCCAGTATCATTTTCTAGCGCACCCATCACTGCAAAATCTACTTTGGCTGCTTTTAGTAACTTTACTAAAGCACGTAGTGTTCGTTGATAACGCATATCAAACGCGCCTTCGCCTGCGACTAATAAAACGTCAACAGGCGCCCCCACTTGTATGATTTTAACATCCAAATCAATCGCCCAGTAGTAACGTGCTTTATTATCAAAGCCGCCTACTGTGGCGGTTTGGCGCAAGTTTTCCAACGTTTGCGGGGCTTTATTCGGCGCGCTGCCTTGGGTAAGCGTCAGGTTGCGGCGTAACCCAACAATCGCATCTACATGCTCTATTAGCATCGGGCATTCTTGCACGCAGGCACGACAGGTGGTACATGACCACAACGTTTCTGACGCTATTAATGACGGCACAATGGCTTGATTTGGTGCGCCTGAATGATCGCCAATTGACGTTCCAGGATAAGGGCTGCCAGCGAAATTGGCATCCGTGCCACTGCTTAAACCGACGACTAAATCTTGAATGAGTTTTTTAGGGTTAAGCGGCTGCCCTGCGGCAAAGGCGGGACAAGCTGCTTCGCATTTTCCACATTGTACACAGGCATCAAAACCCAAGAGTTGGTTCCACTGAAAATCAGCAGGTTTGTGAATACCAAACGCATTGTTTTCTAAATCTAAAGGCTTAAGTGCCGTGGATAATTTTCCGCTAAAACGCTCTTGCCGTGGATGAAATGCCAAATGCAACAAGCCGGCGACCGCATGTTTCATCGGGCCACCCAAGCCGATGCCGAGCGCTAATTCGGCAGAACCCGCGAGTAGTAATAACGCGGCGATAACGGCGATGCCATTAGATAAAGTGGCGATTGGGAAGGTAAGCAAAAACAAACCCGCAGCGAACGCTAGCAGCGAGTAGGGCAAACGACTCCACGCACCACGCGATAAGCGAGTTGGTGTTTTTATTCTTCTTAACCACATAAAAAACGCGCCCACAAACATCACGCAAGTTGCGGTTACGATCGCCCAATTCAGCGCGGCTGAATACAGCATCAAACCATAATTAATCGCCACTAAAACTAAGGCCGCCACCGCGCCACCCGCCGTAGCTACATGCGTGTTGGCAATATAAGGTTCACGCGCGACCACGTGGTGCAAATCGACAAAATAGCGCTTAGGAATAGTAAGTAGCTGACACCAATGCCAAGCTGCGGCTTTGCCAGCTCGCCACAATTGCGCGCGCCGCCACAGGCCAATTAGTAGCGTTAATGTGGCAAGCCAAAATAGGGCGGTGATGAGGTGTGCCAGCAACATGGCTAGAAGTCTTTACATAAACGCAAAGCGTCGTAAATCGCGCCATGAATATTGTGCATAGAAACGCAATCGCCGATGCGAAATAACAAAAATTCACTGTCTTTTAATGGCTGAGATAATGCAGGTTGCGGCTTGGCCGCAAACAAGGTTTCTATGTCGGTTTGACCGTGATTTTTTGAACGTTCTTTGAGCGCCCAATACAATTCTGTATTGGGTAACGAGCCATTTTCAATCACTACTTGATCTACCTCACGCTCTTCTAATTGTTCAGTATATTCATTGCGCAGTACGGCAATTTTTTTATCATGCCCATCTTTATCTTTTTCTGCATACACGCGTTCTAAATAAAAGTTGGGTGTGGCAATCATGCCTTGCGCGTAAAGGCGGCGATAAAATATGGGGAAAGTCGTGCCACCTACGTCTTCCGCTACTTTGGCATCGGGGGTCACAATTTCTACTTGACTGCCACGGCTGGCGATAAAGTCAGCCACGCCAAAACCTGCATGTGTGCCGATGGTGTCATACACCAGCACATTCTTTTTAGGTACAACTTTTTCAGATAATATATCCCAAGAACTCACCGCCAAGCCTTCTGCAACGCCCCAAGCGGGCACTTGGCCCGTGTGGCTAGTGCCACCCGTGGCAAGCACAATAATGTTGGGTTTTTCGGCCAAAATCATGTCAGCATTTGCGGTAACTCCAAGTCGGCGGTCAATTTTTAGGCGTTTGGTTTCCATATCAAACCAGCGAATAATACCCGCCATTTGCTCGCGTTGTGGCGCTTTTGCGGCGAGATTCACTTGACCACCAACGTTTGCGTTTTTCTCGAATAAAATGACTTCATGTCCGCGCTCAGCCGCTACCCGCGCTGCCTCTAGCCCCGCAGGCCCAGCGCCAACCACCACAACGCGGCGTTTCGCACCTTTACTTTTGGTAATGATATGTGGCATCGTCGCTTCGCGTGAAGTGGCCGCATTTTGCACACACAGCACATCTTGGCCTGAGTACTGGCGGTCTATGCAATGGTTTGCACCTACGCATTGCTTAATTTGATCTTCTTGCCCGTTGCGAATTTTCATGATCATGTGCGGGTCAGCAATGTGGGCGCGCGTCATGCCTACCATGTCAACCAAGCCGTTAGCGATAATGCGCTCAGCTTGTGTCACATCGCGTATGCCTTGCGCGTGTAAAATAGGCACGCTGCAAACAGATTTAATGCCCGCCGCCAAATGCACAAACGGCTCTGGCGGTAAGGCCATAGGTGGCATGCAGTTGGCCACTTTGTTGTGCGTATCGGCGCCCGATCCAATGACGCTAATAAAATCAATCAGCCCGCTTTGCGACATAGTTTGCGCGATTTCTTTTAAGGTTTCATGATCTAGGCCATCGTCGTGAAACTCATCGGCACACATACGTAAACCCACGCAAAAATCTGCACCTACTGCATCGCGCACAGCTTGTAGCACCTGCAAGCCAAAACGCATGCGGTTCTGCAAGCTGCCACCATATTCATCTGTACGTTGATTAGTGCGCGGGCTCCAAAATTGGTCGATTAAATGCTGATGCGCGGCAGAAATTTCGATGCCATCCAACCCAGCAGTTTGTACGCGTTTGGCGGCGGCGACAAAGTCGCCAATAATACGTTTAATTTCTTCAAGCTCAATCGCCTTGGCGTTGCCTCTATGCACAGGCTCGCGCACACCGCTAGGCGAGACCAGATGTGGCCATGGGTCGCTGGCAAACACGGAGCGGCGCCCCATGTGCGTGGCTTGTATCATGATTTTGCTGCTGTGTTTGTGCATGGCTTCGGCGAGTTTGGCCAACGGCTCTATTACCAAATCGGTGGTTAGATTTACAGGCTTCCACGCACCTTGTGGTACATCCAAAGAAACTGGGCTAGAGCCGCCGCAAATCGCCATTCCCAGCCCACCTTTGGCTTTTTCTTCGTAATATTTAATATAACGCTCGCCTGGCAAGCCACCCGCTTCGGCATATACCTCTGCATGCGCAGTGCTGTAGATGCGGTTGGGTAACAGCAGTTTGCCCAGCGTGATTGGCGTAAAAAGGTGTGGATATTGCATGATGTTCTCCAGCGGCTTTCTTAATTAACAAGCCACCACGTTGATGGCTAAGCCACCCAACGCGGTTTCTTTATATTTAGATTGCATGTCTAGGCCGGTTTGGCGCATGGTCTCAATCACCGCATCCAGTGATACGATGTGACCACCTTCGTGCATCATGGCCAAGCGCGCTGCGTTAATCGCCTTTACCGCGCCCATGCTATTGCGCTCTATGCAGGGGATTTGCACTAAGCCGCCGATGGGATCGCAACTCATGCCAAGGTTATGTTCCATGGCGATTTCTGCGGCGTTTTCAATTTGTTCGTTATTTGCGCCTAGCACCGCCGCTAAGCCACCTGCAGCCATCGAGCAAGAAACACCGATTTCACCTTGGCAACCCATTTCTGCCGCCGAAATGGAGGCATTTTTTTTGTACAACATACCTATTCCAGCCGCGGTGAGCAAAAATTTAATGATATTGTCTTCGATTTCGGTGTTGGTTCTTTGTTGCTGGCAGAAGCGAATAAAGTAACCCAGCACTGCGGGAATTACGCCAGCTGAGCCATTGGTGGGTGCAGTAACCACGCGTCCGCCACAGGCATTTTCTTCATTCACAGCAATAGCAAAAGCGCTTACCATATCCATCGCCTGAAAATCTGAAGATAATTTGCCGCCTACCGTGCTGGCTTGTTGATGCAACAAGTGCGCACGGCGCTTTACTTTAAGTCCGCCAGGTAGCATGCCTTCGGTGTTTAGGCCACGCTCTATGCATGCATTCATCACTTCCCAGACATGTAATAATTTAGCGCGTAAGGTGATTGCGTCGGCGTGATATTTTAATTCGTTCTGCCAAACCATGTCGGCGATGCTTAAGTGGCTTTGATTTCCCAAGCGCAATAAATCGGCCGCGCTACCAAACCAATAAGGCGCAGTTTGTAAATCTTCTACTACATGATCAACTTTTGTTTTATTGGTCGCTGCAATTTCATTTTGGTCGAGTACAGCGCCGCCGCCAATAGAGAAATAAGTGTTTTCATACAAAGACTTTTCATCGCTAGAGAAAGCCTCTAATGTCATGCCATTAGGGTGTTGCGGTAAGCTTTCGTGGCGATAAAAAAGTAGGTGCTCAGTGTAATTGAAATCAATTTTTTGCCTACCCATGAGTGACAATTTACCAGTATTTTTAATAGATTCAACTAATGGCGCAATGCTGCGGGGGTCAACGCTATCGGGTAGCGCACCCGTTAGTCCAGCCAAAATAGCATCATCGGTGCCATGGCCAACGCCAGTTAGCGCGAGCGAGCCGTAAAGATGTACTTGTACTCGTGTCACTTGTTGCAATAGTTCGCGTTTTTCAATTTCCAACAGAAAGCGATTAACCGCCAGCATAGGCCCCACGGTATGTGAGCTGGAAGGCCCGATGCCGATGCGGAACACCTCAAATACGCTGTAGTTCATGATTTATAGTGCTAAGATGCCAAAACCATATGGCGTGGCGGCGCGCTCAAGATAACGCCAAATATAATCGGCAAAACTGCGGCGAAAAATCAACTGATAACCATCGTTTTTCCGATGCAGAAATACGCTACTTTTGCCAAAAGTTGTGCCAACCACTTTATTTTTTGTGAGGGAATGCAAATCGTAAACAGTGCAATGCTGTAGCACGTCATCCGCATGTTTGCCTCGCAATATGACCGAGGTATAGCCACCAGAATTATCTACTAACTGGCTGTGAACGCCTACCAGAAAGGCTTGCAGAGCATGTTGCAATTCGGCACGTTTTTCACGCACACACACAATTAACCATTCATCAGGTGAAAGCCAGTAGATATTACCCCATGCCGTGCTTATTAGGCTACAGGGCAGTGTGGGTAGAGACTCACCAAGTGCGCTTTCAGCTGCTCTTGTAAATACGGCATTTTGTGCGTTACCGCGTAAGCTAATATAGCCTAACAGGGCGATTTCATTCGCCCATACGCCCTTGTTATCATCAGCAAGCACGGCTTTTGTGGCCAAGTTAAAGTGATGCAGCGGCGATTGCATTGCAGGTTGTAAATTGAGACTAGACAAGGTTTGATTAGACAAGATGGCGCGCTCCTTCTGCATCGACAAATACGGGCGAAACGATTTTTACTTTCACCGCTTTGCCCTCCGCCCAAGCGTAAACAGTGTCATTATCATTGCGACGTTGAATGCCGTCAATGACGAACCCCATGGCGATTGAACGGCCTAAGAACGCGCTGTAATAACTCGATGTGACATGCCCGAGCATAGGCACTGGCGGCGTTGTATTGGCAGAATTAATCAACTGCGCGCCTTCTTTTAGCACAAAGTTTGGGTCATCTGTCAGCAATCCAACCAACTGTTTGCGATTGCTACGCGCAGTGTCCGAACGAGCTAGCGAGCGTTTTCCTAAAAAGCTATACGGTTTTTTCATGCCCACCGCCCACGCCATGTCTAGGTCAATCGGCGTCATCGAGCCATCGGTATCTTGGCCGATGATGATGAAGCCTTTTTCAGCACGCAGTACGTGCATGGTCTCGGTGCCATATGGCGTAATGTTAAATTCTGCACCTGCGCTCATTAATGCCCCCCACACGCCATTGCCGTAGCTGGCATCCACATTGATTTCATAGGCTAACTCACCAGAAAAACTAATGCGACAAACCCTAACAGGCACGCCCGCCACGGTGCCATCACGCCAATCCATAAATTTGAAGGCATCTTTGCTTAGGTCAATATCGCTGCATAATTTACTCAAAACTTCGCGACTTTTTGGACCAACCAGTGCCGCCGTTGCCCAGTGATCGGTCACCGAAGTCATGTAAACCTCCAGTTCTGGCCATTCGGTTTGATGCCATTTTTCTAGCCAATTCATCACTTTAGCCGCGCCACCAGTGGTGGTGGTCATCAAAAAGTGCGTGTCGGTAATGCACGCGGTTACGCCGTCGTCCATCACCATACCTGCTTCGTCTAACATCAAGCCATATCTGCATTTGCCAGGCGCGAGCTGGCTCCAAGCATTTGCGTAGATTCTATTGAGAAACTCTCGCACATCTTTGCCTTGAATATCAATTTTGCCCAAAGTTGATGCATCTAACATCGCCACGCCATTGCGCGCGGCCAAGCATTCACGCTTGACTGCTGCGTGTATATCTTCGTTATTTTTGGGGAAATACCATGGACGCATCCATTGGCCAACGGTTTCATATTCCGCATTACGTTTCTCGTGTGCGCTTTGCATGGCGCTGTAACGGCGTGGCTCAAACGTTTGCCCCACATGCGCGCCAGCCAGCGCGCCAAAAGACACTGGCGTATAAGCAGGGCGATACGTGGTGGTGCCAACTTCTGGGATGGTTTTGCCGAGCATTTCCGCCGCAATAGCAAAGCCGTTCACATTAGAAAGTTTGCCTTGATCGGTACCAAAACCCAGTGCGGTGTAGCGCTTGATATGTTCAATGGAACGATAATTTTCGCGCACAGCGAGCTCAATATCGGTGACGGCCACATCATTTTGAAAATCGACAAAGGCTTTTGCACTGGTTGGGATGCGGTAAATAGCGCTTGCTGGGCTTGCTACAATTTCATCTGTCGTTAAGTTTAATTTATTTGAATTTAATTTCTTACCTAAACTAATCAGCATTTCAGCCACAGTTTCGCAAGTTTTTGCTAAACTATCTGCCAAGCCAAACACACCTGTTACTGCGCCTACGCAGTAAATGCCATCTTTTGCACGACCATTACTTGAAACCACAAAGGCTAAACTCTCATCAGACCAAGTGGGGCGGCCGCCATCGTGGCAAAACAAATGTACGGTGGGCGATAGGCCGCCAGAACTGGCGATGACGTCACACGCTAAAAATGGCGCATCGTCACTATTGTTGGCATCCAATTTAACGAGCTGCGCACCAGTAACGGCAGGATTTCCAGCGGCATGCGCAATGCCGTAGCCCACATAGATATTAACATCTAGCGTTTTTAAGCGCGCCGCCCAAGTTGAGTTGATACTTTCGCGTACATCTACAATGGTGACTTTAATGCCTGCTGCCGCTAAATCTGCCGCACCTTGATAGGCAAAATCATTGCTGGTTAAAACCACAATGTTATTGCCACAGGCCACGCCATAACGGTTGAAATAAGTGGTGAGCGCGGCGGCTGTCATAATGCTAGGCAAATCGTTATGGCCAAACACCAATGGCCGCTCAAATGCGCCTGTGGCCAACACCACTTTAGCTGCACGAATGCGATGCAGCCGCTCACGGTGTTGATTCGGCTGGCGTGCGCTATGCGTTAGGTGGTCTTGCATCAGCTCCACCGCTTGAATCATGTTCATGTCGTGCAGGCCAAACGCAGTGGTGCGGGTGAGGTAATTTACATTTGGCAGGCTGCGTAACTCTGCGATAATTTCATCGCGCCAAACGACGGCATTTTTTTCGCCTATGATTGTGTTTGGCATGGAAAGTAAGTAGCCGCCAAGCTCACATTGGTCATCCACCAATAATACATTTAAACCGCTGCGACCTGCCAATAGAGCAGCTAACAGGCCATTTGCGCCTCCGCCAACAACCAGCACATCTACATGGTGATGTTTGTGGTCGTAGGTTTCGGTGTCGGGCACTACAGGGGATTTGCCGTAGCCAGCTGCACGACGAATGATGGTTTCGTATAATGGCCAAAGCTTGGCTGGCCATTTAAAAGTTTTATAGTAAAATCCCGCAGGCATAAAGCGTGAAAATTTACCGCCTATGCTTTTTAAATCAAAGCGTAAGTTAGGCCAGCCGCTGGTGCGCTCAGCAACAAGCCCATCATAAAGCTCCACCTGCGTGGCTTTAAGGTCGGGCGTGGTTTTTGCGCCAATATCTATTTGCACCAAGGCATTGGGTTCTTCGGCCCCTGCACCTACAATGCCGCGCGGTCGACCATATTTGAAGCTGCGCGCGACAATTTTTACGCCATTGGCAAGTAGTGCAGAAGCCAGCGTATCGCCCGCGAAACCTTGATATGTGGTGCCATCAAAGGTAAAAGTGAGCGGTTTGCTTAAATCAACACGGCTGTGTTTATGTTTTATTCTGGGGTGTGCAATTCTACTGCTCATGCTGCAACCTGCTCTGCTTCATAAGCCGCGCGCGCTGTGGCCAGCGTCCATGAGCCGTCAATGCTGTGGTTGGCGGTGTTGCGCTTAACAACGAAGTGTTTTCTGCAGCCCGTGCTGTGCCCCCACATTTCCCAGTGCCAACCTTTTGGGTTTTTTTTCATGAATAAATAATCGCCCCAAGCTTCATCGGTTTCGGCTTCAGGGTTGGCAGGCCGCGCAATAAAAGCTTCACCTTCATAGTGAAACTCTTCTTCTTCGCGTGGCTCATTACAATGTGGGCAGGTAATTACAAACATATTTTTTCCTTAATGTGCAACGCCAGCAGCGCCATGTTCGTCTATTAAATGGCCAGTATGAAAGCGGTCCAGCGAGAATGCGGTGTTGAGCGGGTGTGGTGCATCGTGAGCAATCGTATGCGCAAATACGTTGCCAGAGCCAGGCGTGGCTTTGAAGCCGCCCGTGCCCCAGCCGCAGTTAAAATACAAGCCGTTTATCTTGGTCTTGCTGATAATCGGGCAGGCGTCTGGTGTGGTATCTACAATGCCGCCCCATTGGCGATTCATGCGTACACG
Source organism: Methylotenera sp. (assembly GCA_031381645.1). Taxonomy (GTDB): domain Bacteria; phylum Pseudomonadota; class Gammaproteobacteria; order Burkholderiales; family Methylophilaceae; genus Methylotenera_A. The sequence goes on along the minus strand of JANMYB010000007.1, from coordinate 22,651 downwards.
CGAAAACATTGGGAACAGTTCAATAATCGCCGCTGCCGTGTGTTCGATAATATGTGGACTGCCGCGCTGGGTGTAACTGTTGTAGTGGTCAATACCCGCGCCAATCACCAACTCACCTTTGTCCGATTGGCTGATATAGCCATGCACAGCGTTCGACATGACCACAGTGTCGAGTATCGGTTTAAGCGATTCCGACACAAATGCTTGTAGCGGGTGACTCTCAATCGGCATGTTGATGCCGGCGGCTTTGGCCATCACCGATGAATGTCCAGCCGCCACGCAGCCAACTTTGCTGGTTTTGATATAGCCACGACTAGTTTGCAAACCTTTAATTTGCGCGTTTTCAATATCCATCGTGGTGACTTCGCAATTTTCAATAATATCCACACCATAGTTGCTGGCGGCGCGTGCAAACCCCCAAGCGACGGCATCGTGCCGCGCAACGCCAGCACGCGGCTGAAAACTTGCGCCCATAATCGGAAAGCGCGTATTTTTGCCAATATTAATCATCGGAATGCGTTCTTTCACCTCTTGTGCATTCAGCGCCAGCGCGTCGATGCCGTTGAGATTATTGGCGTTGACGCGGCGTTCGATGTCACGCATATCTTGCAGTGTATGGCCTAAATTAAACACGCCGCGCTGACTAAACATCACGTTAAAATTGATGTCTTCAGACAAGCCTTCCCATAGTTTTAACGAGTGCTCATACAGCATCGCGGCTTCGTCCCATAGATAATTGGAGCGCACAATGGTGGTGTTGCGCGCGGTATTGCCGCCGCCCAAATAACCTTTTTCTAGAACTGCAATATTTTTAACACCATGCTCGCGAGCTAAGTAGTAAGCAGTTGCTAGGCCATGGCCACCCGCACCGATAATCACTACATCGTAGCTGTTTTTTAGCTCAGGGCTGCGCCAAGCGGGCGTCCAGCCTTGATGCTGTTTAAAGCCTTGCGAGAGTAGTTTCCAGATGGAATAATCTTTGTTCAAGCGAGCTCCAGTAATGGGTTAATGCACGAAAGAATGAGCAGTCATTTTCACATTTTACGGCTTTGACACTGTGCTACAGCAGACTTTTTATTGCCTTATTCCGACATGTGTCGTATTTTTTAATTACCAATTAAAAAGCCATTACTGCCAGTTGACAGTAATGGCTTTAAAAAGTTAATGCTAAATACCTAAACGCCTAAGTATTTTTTTACGGCATCCAAGCCAGGTTTGCCATCTACCGTGTTTACTCCAGCTAACCAAGCATCAAGCGAACCTGGGTTTTTAGCCAGCCATGCTTTTGCAGCTTCGTTAGGATTTACTTTATCCATAATTGGCAACATGACTTGGCCTTCCATATCTAGATTAAACTCTAAATTGGTGATGAGTTTGCTCACGTTCGGGCAGCGCGTCGCTAAATCGTTTGAAGTGACTGTGTAAACTTTCGCCTCACCATAATTAGGGCCAAAAAAGTCGTCACCACCGCTTAAGTAAACAATGTCTTGCTGCACGTTCATTGGGTGCGGCGCCCAGCCTAAGAATACAATCCATTTATTGTCTTTAACCGAGCGACTGACTTCGGTCAACATGCCTGCTTCGCTTGATTCCACCATTTTGAAATCTTTTAAGCCGAATGCGTCTTTAGTAATCATGTCGGCGATGATTTTATTGCCATCGTTTCCAGGCTCAATCCCGTACATTTTGCCATCCAGCTCTTTCGAGAATTTGGCAATATCGGCAAAGCTTTTCAAGCCAGCGTCATAAGCATACTTTGGCACAGCCAGCGTGTATTTAGCGCCCACCAAGTTTGGTTTATCGAGCACTTTAATTGCATTTTCTTTTAGGAAAGGATCCACAATCGGCGTCATCGAAGGCGACCAATAGCCCAAGAAAGCATCAATTTGCCCTTTTTTAAGCCCGGCAAATGCAATTGGCACCGAGGCAATGGTCGACTCTGCCTTATAGCCTAGGCCTTCTAGCACTACTGAAGATAGCGCTGTCGTGGCGGTAATATCTGTCCAGCCAATATCGGCAAATTTCACTGTGCTGCAAGTGGACGCTTCACCGCCAGCACTGGCTGTAGCAGCTGCTTCAGGTGCGGCAGCGCTATCTTCAGCCTTGTTACAGGCGGTTAGCATAAGCGGAAATAAAGCGGTAATTAAGGCTGACTTTACGAGTTGATTCATTTTATTAGCTCCCAAATAATTATGACATACGACGTGAACAGACAAAAAAGACAATAACAGATGATAACTTATCGCGAGTGCTTATTAAACGAGTATTAAATTACGACAGAATGTTGTTTATTCGCGCCATGCTCAATATTAAACTTTAATAAGTTTATTTTAAACAGCTTCATTTTTTTAAGTATCTGCGCTGTAAAGCACATGGATATTGGTCTGCAGGGCGGGTTAATAAAGCGCATATGCGCACTTATTTTGGCCTTAGCGCCTCCTCATAAGTGTTGGTGAGGCCAGCGATTGCATGGACAGGCGGCGCGTGTTTGTGTTGGTTGCGCTCCATGCTGGGCGAATAGCCAAACAGCGTGCGGTATGATTTGCTAAAGTGGCACGATGATTGAAATCCGCACGCCACAGTTACGCTCATCACTGACATTTCGGTTTGCAACAACAAAGCGCGGGCGCGACGCAGACGCAAATTCAGATAATAATGCATAGGCGTCATGTTCAGCGTGTGCTTAAACATGCGCTGAAGATGCCGTTGTGATAAATTGGCTAAACGTGCTAGCTCGTCTAGGTTAAGCGGCTCTTCGATATTCGCCTCCATTAGCGCAGAAACTTCCACCAGCGCTTTGTGGCTGTAACCCACACGCGCTGCCACTGGAATGTGTTGCTGATCTTTACTATCGCGCGCGCGCACCATCATAAATTGATCAGAAATTTCTGCCACTAAATTTTTGCCAAAACGCGCTGCTACAAACGCCAGCATTAAATCTAGCGGCGCTGTGCCACCCGCGCAAGTACAGCGGTTGCGATCTATGACGAATAGTTCTTCCATAAAATTAATTGCCGAAAACTGCTCGCACAAACTCGCCATGTTTTCCCAATGAATGGTGCATTTATAGCCATCCAACAAGCCTGCTTTGGCTAGCGCATAACTGCCAGTGCAAAGACCGCCCAGCCAAATATTATGCTTGCTGGCTTGAGTGAGCAGCTTAATTACGTCGTGGTTTGCCGCGTGTTGAATATTGACACCGCCACAGACTAACAGCACGTCAGGCATGTGCGCGGGATCTAGCATGGTGGTATTGGCAAAGGTCAAGCCATTGCTAGCGGTTACTGCCTGACCATCCATAGTGCATACCGACCATTGATAAGCTTCTTCGCTCAGTAGGTAATTGGCCATGCGCAAAATCTCCAATGCGTTAGTAAACGCAATCATGGAGAAATTATTTAAGGTTAAAAAACCTACGTGCCTAATCTGCGACATCTCTTTGTAAGACATAGCTACCCTTAAGTTCACTTTAATAGCATTATGTTTTGGTTTACAGAGCAATCATAGGCAATTTCTGCTATTAATGCCAGTATTTAGCTAAATGCACAAATTGGGTGCAAAATTAATCATAATGCACCAAATAGTGGTACTGTAAACTGTTGTATTTATGATGAATTTTTACTTTTTCGTGAATCTATTGTTGCAAAGTGTTGATGTTTAAGTTCAAAATAACTCCATAGAATGTGTGTTTGTGGTTTTTAGTCGGTTTTGTTATGTTTTTAGTCGTAATTGTGACTTTAAGCAAGTGAATCGGATTCGATAATAAATACTGGGATTAAAGAATTTAGTTTTACATTATTAATGTTTAAGGGGTTTTTATGAAAAATATTAGTTGGTTGTTAAATCGTCACGTGTTGAGCGCATTATGTGCAGCACCACTTTTATTAAGCAGCGCTAGTGTATTGGCTGATGAAGCCGCAGCACCAGCAGCGGAAGCTGCACCTGCCGCTGCGGTTGAAGCGGCTGCGCCAGCCGCACCTGCTGAGCCAGCTCCGCCTTACACACTTACATTTAACTTAGGCTTATATAGCAATTACATGTTCCGCGGCGTGGATTACACTGATGGCCCAGCTTTACAGGGCGGTGCAGATTGGGCGCATAGCAGTGGCTTTTACTTAGGCACATGGTTTTCTAATTTGGATCAATATGGTTTTGGTAAAATTGATGGTGTTCAAGGCGGAAACAAAATAGAAACCGACTTTTACGGTGGTTATGCGACTACGTTTGCAAATGGTTTTGGTGTTAATTTATTAGCCAATTACTATAAATATTTTAACAATAAAGATTCTGCTAATGGTCACAGACAAGACACATTTGAATTATCTGCAGCGCTTTCATACAAATGGCTAACTTATACCTTCTTTTACATTCCAACCGATTACTATGGCTTGGATGAAACTGATAGTAACTTTAATGTGACAGGTAACCGCAATACTGATGGTGCCACTTACAATGAATTAAAAGTGAACTATACCTTACCCATTGGCGACTTAAACTTTTTGGCTAAAGTTGGCTACCAACACACGCCAAACCTTGAGGGCAGTCAGGGTGACTTTGCGATTGGCTTGAATAGAAACTTTAGTCTTCCTAGTGGCGGAAAACCAATAGAAGGCTTCCAAGCAGGCGCATACTACACAGATACATTTGATACAGACAATCAAGGTTTTTATACTTATGTTACAAATAGCGGCACTAGAGCTGCTAATGAAGAGAAGTTGTGGTTCTACGTTAAACGTAGTTGGTAATTGTTTGGTTTAGAAAATAGACGCTTAGGCGTCTATTTTTTTGTCTATTTATCTGCCTGTTTATCTGTGGCGGTTTTGGTTAAGTTTAAGTCGCAATGTAAGTTGTGTTTAGCATAGTAAGCTTTTACTATGCTTGTTAATGAAAGACTTACATTTGGAGAAGCCCAGTTGCCACGTTTAAATCTGCAAAAACTCTTTATAGATGGCGGTTACGTAAACGCTACTAGTGGCAACACTTTCCAGACAATTAACCCTACCAATGGTGAAGTATTGGCTGAAGTACAATCGGCGAACAAAACTGATGTGGATTCGGCGGTTGCGAGTGCTCAAAAAGGCCAACGAATTTGGGCTTTGAAAACACCAGTAGAGCGCTCGCGGATATTGCTGCGTGCGGTAGAGATTTTACGCGCACGTAATGATGAACTTGCCGAACTGGAAACGTTGGACACGGGCAAGCCAATTTCTGAAACGCGTTTTGTCGATATTGTTACTGGCGCAGACGTGCTGGAATACTACGCTGGCTTGGTGCCCGCGTTAGAAGGCAGTCAAATCCCGCTGCGTGATACGAGCTTTGTTTATACCCGCCGCGAGCCGCTTGGCGTGGTCGCGGGCATTGGTGCCTGGAACTACCCAATCCAAATAGCCTTATGGAAGTCTGCGCCAGCACTGGCCGCTGGCAATGCCATGATTTTTAAACCCAGTGAAATTACGCCGTTAAGCACATTAAAACTAGCTGAAATTTATACCGAAGCAGGCCTGCCTGATGGTGTATTTAATGTGCTGAATGGGGCTGGGCATGAAGTGGGTGCTTGGCTGACAGAACATGCAGGTATTGAAAAAATATCTTTTACAGGCGGCACGGTGACGGGCAAAAAAGTCATGGCGGCAGCCTCAAGCAGCACATTAAAAGACGTGACCATGGAGCTGGGTGGAAAGTCGCCACTGATTATTTTCTCGGACGCTAATTTAGACCGCGCCGCAGATGTGGCGATGATGGCGAATTTTTACAGTAGTGGCCAAGTGTGTACCAACGGCACTCGTGTTTTTGTGCATCGTAGCCAATTAGCTGAATTTGAACAGAAAATAATTGAACGCGTAAAACGTATTCGTATGGGCGATCCGCTGGATGCTAACACTAACTTTGGTCCTTTGGTCAGTGAGGCACACATGCAAAAAGTGCTAAAAAATATTGAAAAAGGTGCTCTGGAAGGCGCGCGGATATTGGTTGGGGGCGCACGTGTTTTTAAAGATAATTTTGCTAAAGGCAATTATATTCAGCCCACTGTGTTTACCGATTGCACCGACAATATGACGATTGCGCGCGAAGAAATTTTTGGTCCAGTGATGTGTATTTTGACTTATGACGATGAAGATGAAGTGATTCGCCGCGCCAATGATACCGACTACGGCTTGGCGGCAGGTGTGCTGACGGAAAACTTAAATACCGCACATCGCGTGATTCACCAATTGCAAGCAGGCATTTGCTGGATTAACACGTGGGGCGAATCGCCCGCCGCAATGCCTGTGGGTGGCTATAAACAATCGGGTGTGGGGCGTGAAAATGGTTTGATGACCCTGCAAAATTACACGCGCGTAAAATCCATTCAAGTAGAATTGGGTGGTTATACTTCGGTGTTTTAAGCTATTTTAAAATCTTATGAAAAATAACCAAGAATTCGATTACATCATTATTGGTGCAGGCTCGGCGGGCAACGTACTGGCTGCGCGGCTGACTGAAGATGCCGACGTGACAGTGCTGTTATTAGAGGCTGGCGGACCTGATTACCGATTAGATTTTCGCACCCAAATGCCCGCTGCGTTGGCTTACCCGTTGCAAGGCAGGCGCTACAATTGGGCTTATCTCACCGACCCAGAACCCCATATGAACAACCGCCGCATGGAATGTGGCCGCGGCAAAGGCTTGGGCGGTTCATCACTAATTAACGGTATGGTCTATATACGCGGCAACGCCCTAGATTACGATGGTTGGGCGCAGCAAAAAGGCTTAGAAAATTGGTCTTATTTCGATTGTTTACCTTACTTTAAAAAAGCTGAATCGCGCGATATTGGTGCCAATGATTATCATGGTGAGGATGGCCCTACCAGCGTCACTACACCTAAAAATGGTAATAATGTGCTTTACCATGCCATGGTGGAAGCGGGCGTGCAGGCGGGCTATAAGCGCACAGATGATTTGAATGGTTTTAGCCAAGAAGGCTTTGGGCCGATGGATAGAACCACTACGCCGAATGGACGTCGCAGTAGCACCGCGCGCGGTTATTTGGACATGGCACGGGGCAAAGCCAATTTGACTATTGAGACGCACGCGCTGACGGATAAGATTTTATTCACTGGCAGACGCGCGGTAGGTGCTTTGTATTTACAGCACGATAAGCCGCAGCAAGCTTATGCGCGACGAGAAGTTTTGTTGTGCTCTGGTGCGATTGCCTCGCCGCAGATTTTGCAAAGATCAGGAGTAGGTTCGGCAGATTTATTGCGTGGCTTAGATATCGCCGTGGTGCACGACTTACCTGGCGTGGGTGCAAATTTGCAAGATCACATGGAAATCTATCAGCAATACGAATGCAAGCAACCAGTATCTATTGCGCCCTCACTCAAACTACATAATCAGGCTTTAATTGGGGCAGAATGGTTGTTTTTAGGCACGGGCATAGGCGCAAGTAATCAGTTTGAGGCAGGCGGTTTTATTCGTAGCGATGAAAGTTTTGCTTGGCCAAATATTCAATATCACTTTTTGCCAATCGCGGTGAATTACAATGGTAGCAACCCGATAAAAGTTCATAGTTTTCAAGCACATATGGGCTCGATGCGTTCACATAGCCGTGGGCGTGTGCAATTAAAATCTAAAAATCCATATGATCATCCGAGTATCTTGTTTAACTATATGTCACATGAGGAAGATTGGCGCGAGTTTCGCGCTGGCATTCGCATTACGCGCGAGATCATGCAGCAAGCAGCGCTTGCACCTTATTCTGGTAAAGAGATTTCGCCCAGTGAGAAGGTACAAACCGATGCTGAGATTGACGTATTTGTGCGCACACATGGCGAAACTTCATATCATCCCTCTTGTTCATGTGCGATGGGTTACAGTGACATGGCGGTAGTAGACAAAGACGCAAAAGTGCATGGTTTAGAAGGCTTGCGCGTGATTGATGCTTCGATTATGCCGCGCATTATCACGGGCAATTTGAATGCGCCCACTATTATGATGGCGGAAAAACTGGCTGATGTTATCCGCGGCCGCACGCCACTGCCCGCAGTAAAAGTGCCCGTCTATGTGCATTCAATATAATGGTTACTTCGGTCAGCAATTCCATCGCGCATTCAATTGAAGTCATAGAGTTGCTGGGTGTGCTGGCGTTCGCATTCACAGGCATTATCGAAGCACGCAAAAAAGGCATGGATTTAATCGGTGTTTATACCGTTAGCATGATTGCGGCGTTTGGCGGTGGTACTATTCGCGACTTACTAATCGGTAATTATCCGCTGTTTTGGATTACGCACTCAGGTTTCGCAATGCTGTTGTTTGGTTTTGCGCTCGCTTCAGCCTCGCTTGGGGCTACATTTTACGATAACCCCAAAGTGAATAATGCCTTTGAAGTGTTGGATACACTTGGCCTTGGCCTATTTAGCACAGCTGGTGCCAGTGTTGCACATCAGGCGGGCTGCGATTTTTACATCAGCATGTTGTTAGGCGTGGTTACCAGCATTTTTGGCGGCATATTTCGTGATATTATTTGCAACGAAATTCCTAAAGTATTTCATCGCAATGAGCTTTACGCTACCTGCGCAGCACTAGGCAGCACAGTATATTTAGTGGGTTTGCAAATCGGTCTAAATGCGCTAACCGCGATGCTGGCTGGTGTATTGGCGACAGTGCTACTTAGATTCTTCTCGGTAAAATATAGTATTAGGCTACCACTCTAAGTTTATTTCGACCAAATTCTATTTCATTGTCGGCATCACAAACTCTGAACCCATGTTTTTATTATTCGCAGGCCAGCGCGAAGTGGTAGTTTTAAGACGCGTGTAAAAGCGAATACCTTCCATGCCGTAAATGTGGTGGTCGCCAAATAGCGAACGCTTCCAACCGCCAAAGCTATGGAAAGCAATAGGCACGGGAATTGCGACGTTGACACCAACCATGCCCACTTGCACGCGGTTGGTGAATTCTCGTGCAGCTTCGCCATCGCGGGTGAAAATCGCAGTGCCATTACCAAATTCGTGGTCATTCACCAGTTTTAAAGCTTCTTCAAAAGTTTTAGCGCGGACGATAGACAGCACAGGTCCAAATATTTCCTCTTTATAAATACGCATGCCTTTAGTGACGTGGTCAAATAAACATGGTGCTAAAAAGAAACCTTTCTCATGGCTTTTGTGCGAATAGTCACGGCCGTCGATGACTAATTTGGCGCCCTCAGCGACGCCTAAATCGACATAATCTTTTACCTTTTTAAAATGCTGTGGCGTCACAAGTGGCCCCATATCAGCCTTCTCGTTTAAGCCTTGGTCGATGGTAATGGTTTTGACTTTTTCTTTTAGTTTTTCGACTAATTTATCCGCCACATCACCCACCGTGACAGCGACAGAAATCGCCATACAACGCTCACCAGCCGAGCCATAACCCGCACCAATCAAGGCATCTGCTACTTGGTCTAAATCTGCATCTGGCATTACGACGAGATGATTTTTGGCGCCACCTAGTGCTTGCACGCGCTTGCCATTTTTGGTGCCTGTGCTGTAAATATATTCTGCAATGGGTGTGGAACCCACAAAACTAATCGCTTGTACGCGCTTGTCGGTGAGTAGCACATCCACGGCTTCTTTGTCGCCATTCACCAAGTTGAACACGCCTGCTGGCAAACCAGCTTGCGCCAATAAATCCGCCAACATTAAGCTTGCCGAAGGCGTTTTTTCAGAAGGTTTCAGCACAAATGTATTGCCAGTCGCCAATGCCATCGGAATCATCCATAGCGGTACCATGATAGGGAAGTTAAATGGCGTAATGCCCGCAACCACGCCCAGCGGCTGATGCATGCTGTAGGTATCAATACCTGTACCGACATTATCGTTAAAGTCGCCTTTCATCAAGTGTGGCGCGCCGCAAGCGAACTCGACCACCTCAATACCACGCGTTACTTCGCCACGTGCATCAGAAATAGTTTTGCCGTGTTCCAGCGAAATGGCTTTAGCTAAATCATTTGCATGCTCATCTAACAAGGCTTTGAATTTGAATAGAATACGCGCGCGACGCAACGCTGGTGTGGCCGACCAAGCGGGGAAAGCGGCTTCCGCAGCAGAAATTGCCGCTTCAGTTTCGCTTGCAGTCGCCATGGTAATTTGCGCTGAAACCTCGCCAATGGAGGGGTTATAGACGTCACCAAGTCTGGTACTGGTGCCAGCAATATGCTTGCCATTAATGTAGTGTCCAATTTTATTCATGCTAAATGCTCCAATTAATAATTTATTCTACTCTTTGCTCAGTTTAAATCACATACCCTGCAGACCAATATCCATAAGGCTTGCAGACTGATTATCTCTTTGCCCAGGTTTGTTCATTTTTAAGATAATTATTTGCGTTTAAACCCGCCTCGCCTTGGCTTGCGACGTATTTAATCGCATCCGCCAGCGTATTAAAAATGCGATCAATCTCGTGTTTCTCTATAGTGAGTGGCGGCGAAAGCGCGATGATGTCGCCTGTGTAGCGCACGTGCAAGCCAAGCTCGTAGCATTTTAAATACACCGCAAATGCGCTAGCACCAGACTTGGCTTCAAACTCAATACCCGCAATCAAGCCAATATTGCGAATATCTTTCACCATCGGCAATCCTTTCAGGCTATGCGTGGCCTGTTCAAAATAGTCGCTTAAATTGGCTGCGCGTTGTTCTAATTTCTCTGTTTTAAAAATATCCAGCGTGGTGATAGTGGCCGCGCAAGCAATAGGGATTGCACTATAAGTGTAGCCATGTGGCAATTCTATTGCACCTGCAAGAGATTTCTCCATAAATGCATCATAAATTTCGCGTTTTACCGCCACTGCACCCATAGGTACTACGCCATTAGTAAGGCCTTTTGCACAGGTAATAATATCGGGGATGACGTCAAAATAATCTGCACCCCATTTGGTACCAAGGCGGCCAAAGCCAGTAATGACCTCATCAAAAATCAACACGATACCGTGCTTGTCGCAAATTTCTCGCAAGCGTTTCAAATAGCCCTTAGGTGGAATAATTACACCTGCTGAACCTTGCACAGGCTCTACTATCAATGCGGCGATTGTCGAAGGGTCATGCAGTGTTAAGATACGTGCTTCAAACTCGTTGGCGATTGCGATGCCGCCGTCCTCTGGCACACCTTTCGTGAAGGCATTTTTGGCAATATCGAGCGGATGGCGGATATGGTCAACACCACTCAGCGCATTACCAAATGCTTTGCGATTACCCGCAATGCCGCCTACAGAAATGCCACCAAAATTGACGCCGTGATAACCGCGCTCGCGGCCAATAAGCTTGTTTCTTAAAGGGTTGCCACATACGCGATGATAAGCCAACACAATTTTCAGTGCAGTATCGGCAGATTCGGAGCCAGAATCAGTAAAAAATATTCTATCTAAGCCAGCAGGCATATACTCTGCCAAGCGGGTGGCGGCTTCAAAAGCAAGCGGGTGGCTGGACTGGAAGGCGGGCGCGTAATCCAACGTACGCAATTGATCGCCGACAGCGACAGCGATTTCTTCACGCGCATGCCCAGCTGGCACGCACCATAAACCTGCCGTCCCGTCTAAAATTTGCCTGTTGTCTATAGAAGTATAGTAATTTCCTTTGGCAGCTTTAAACAGGCGCGGCATGGCTTTGAACTGGCGGTTTGCGGTAAATGGTACCCAGTAATGTGATAAGTCGGGCAATTTCACTTGAGACATGGGAAATCCTTACAGATTAAATTTTCATCAGTTTCAAGTGTTTAGCATCATGTGTCAATGCTGGTTTTAAAATTTATTAACTTACTGATTTTATTGCTATTAATATTTTTTGTGTTATTGTATATTTAACACTTTTAACAGGAGTGATGTGTGATGGATATAGAGGTAGGCACAAGACTTAGAATGGTGCGCTTGCGGAATCAGCTTTCGCAGCGTGCTTTGGCAAAAAAAGCAGGTGTGGCAAACGCCAGTATTTCGCTCATAGAATCAGGCAGTACTAGCCCTTCAATTAGTGCCTTAAAACGCATATTGGCGGGCATCCCCATGACATTGGCGGAGTTTTTTTCAGATGAGTTACCAGGCATAAAAAGTGAAGTGTTTTATCGTGCAGAAACGCTCACCGAAATTAGCGGTGGTGAAGGTATTTCATACCGACAGATTGGTTCTGCTAAGGCAGGGCATGCGCTGCAAATACTCTATGAAAGTTACGCAGTAGGCGCTGATACGGGTTTGGTCATGTTAGAACACGAAGGTGAAGAGGGTGGCGTGATTTTGAGCGGGCGTTTAGAAGTGACTGTTGGCGAAGCCACGCGGATATTAAGTACTGGCGATGCTTATTATTTCAACAGCCGCGAGCTGCATCGCTTTCGTAATGCGGGCGACGAGCCATGTACATTGGTGAGTTCGTGCAGCCCACCAACGTTCTAGCTTTTCACAGTATTTATAATACAGAATAACCAGCAACTACTATAGTAAACAATCATACATGTCCGCTTAAGTATTTCATTCGCTTACCGTTATTAAAGTATAGCTAGAAAATCATTAAGTAACGCTTGGCTGATATCTCTTTGCAATATGGCGTTTATGGCAAGGTTTTAGACATCATGAGCATTGCTCAAATTGATGGTGTTTAATGACTTTATTATTCAATTAAAACGGCATAGCTTCAATGTAAATTTGTAGTCTTAAGATCCCTAAAAGACTTAAAACAGATTTGCAATATTTCGTACTTTGTAAAAGAGGAAGTAAGCTATGACTCAGCCAGCAAAACCGACTAAAAACGAGGTGGCACGATTACTTAGACTAAAACAGCTTATGGTGCTTGATACTGCGCCTGAGCCATTATTTGATGAAATTACCAAACTGGCAAGTCAAATATCTGGCGCACCTATTGCGCTCATTAGTTTGGTTGACGAAGACCGTCAATGGTTTAAGTCTAATGTTGGAATAGAAGCTGCTAATGAAACGCCTAGAGATATTGCATTTTGTGCTCACGCAATTTTAGATAATAAAATCATGGAAGTACAAGATGCAATAAAAGATTCTCGATTTTCAGAAAATCCACTAGTGATTAGTGACCCCAATATTCGCTTTTATGCGGGCGCGCCACTTGCACTGCCTGACAATATTAATATTGGTACATTGTGTGTACTAGACCGTGCACCCAATTCGTTAAGTGCTCTTCAAAAAAAGGTCTTGATAGGTTTGGCTGCGATTACAAGTAAAGCATTGTTACTAAGGGAAGATGCAATTAATGCAGTAGAAACGCATGCAACAAAGCGGGCTGCTATTATTGCGGATTCTGATGATGCAATTGTTAGTAAAACGCTTGATGGCATAGTTACTTCATGGAATGCGAGTGCCGAAATAATATTCGGCTACAGCGCCAATGAGATGATTGGTCAATCAATTACCAAGATTTTCCCTAAAGATCGGGTAGATGAAGAAAAATTTCTGCTTAGAAAAATTAAAAGTAATTTACAAATCAAGCATTATGAGACAGAAAGAGTGAATAAAAAAGGTAAGATAGTCCACGTATCAGTGACAATTTCACCCATTAAAAATGCCTTCGGGGAATTAGTCGGCGTTTCTAAAATAGCTAGAGATATTACAAAACAAAAAAAATTAGAACAAAAATTAGCTCAAGAACATGAACGACTTAAGGTGACGATGGATTCGATTGCCGATGCAGTAATTACAACCGATACAAATTGTAATGAGCAGTATTTAAACCCAGTAGCAGTTACGCTAACGGGGTGGGCATTAAATGATGCCATAGGCAAGCCAATCACAGAGATTTTTAATATTATTAATGAAGCTAATAGAAGGCCTGAATTAAGCCCTGCTACACTTTGTATAACCGAAAATATTGTGACAGGCTTGGCAAATAATACCGTACTTATCAGCCGAGATGGCACAGAGCGCGGCATTGAGGATTCTGCCTCGCCTATTCATGACGAGGATGGTAAAACTATAGGCGTAGTGTTAGTGTTTCGTGATGTGACAGCGCAACGTAAAATGGCGGATGAAATAACTTATCGTGCAAGCCATGACCTACTGACAGGACTTGTGAACCGTGCTGAGTTTGAAAGCAGACTCAATCATTTTATTAAAGATAGTCGTGAAGCGGATATGCAAAACGCATTAATGTTTATCGACTTAGATCGTTTTAAAGTGATTAACGATTCTTGTGGGCATACTGCAGGGGATACCGTGTTAAAAGATATCGCAAAAATCATGCACGCATGTATTCGCACAACAGATACACTTGCAAGAATTGGCGGAGATGAGTTTGCGGTTATCTTATATAAATGTAGTACGCAACAAGCCATGAAAATTGCTAAAAGTATCTGTAAATCAGTTGAGGAGTACCGTTTTTATCAAGCAGAGGAATATTTTCGATTAGGTGCCAGCATCGGCTTGGTAATGATTGATAAGCATTGGGCTAGCACCACTAGCCTCATGCAGGCTGCTGATGCTGCTTGCTATGAAGCAAAAAATACAGGCCGTAATCGAGTGCACCTTTATTATGATGATGATCATTTGGTAGGATCACAGCGTAAAGAAACTAAATGGGTTAGCCGTATTGAAAAAGCCTTAGAAGATAAAAGTTTTGTTTTGTTTTGCCAGCGCATTATGCCACTTAAGCACCAAGGTTTAGAACATGCGGAAATTCTTATTCGTATGGTAGAAAAAGATGGCACGTTAATTCCACCAAGCGCCTTTTTGCCTGCTGCTGAGCGCTTTCATCTAGCGTCGCGCATTGATCGTTTTGTGGTTGAAGAAGTATTTGAATGGATGCATATAAATAAGCATGCTTTGAGTCATATTGAAAGTGTTTCTGTCAATTTATCTGGCCAATCGCTAAGTGACCCTGCATTTCATAATTTTGTAATCGATTTAATTCAGACAACAACAATAGATTTTAGCAAGCTCTGTTTTGAGATAACCGAAACTGCTGCGATTACTAATATTACAGATGCAAAAAAATTTATAGCTGAAATAACTAAATATGGCATTAAGTTTGCACTGGATGATTTCGGTAGTGGTGTTTCTTCTTTTGGTTATTTGAAAAATCTGGACGTTGATTATTTAAAAATAGACGGTCAATTTATAACTGACTTGCTAAAAAATGACATAGGCCAAGCCACAGTGCGCTGCATTGCAGAAGTAGCAAAAGTGACAGGTAAAAAGACTATTGCGGAATGGGTAGAAAGTAAAACAGTTGAAAACATGCTAAAAAAAATGGGGATCGATTTTACACAAGGGTATCTAAAGCATAATCCTGCACCATTAAGCTTTTTGCTTGAAGAAAATTGTTCATATGCATACTCTCTTACAAAAAATAATGTACCTAAAACGGGGACTTTTGCTGCATAATGAATTGGCGTTTTTAGCTTATTAATGAAAAGACCTATTCAAAATGAGACGTAAGCTGGTAGTTGCGAATCGCAAGATGAACGGTAACTTATCCACTAACAAATTTTTTTTAGAGGGTTTGTTAGTGGGTACGCGTGATTCCCCATCTGCTGACTATGTAGTGTGTGTGCCTCATCCCTACTTATTCCAAGCTGAAGCGATATTGAAAGACAGTCCAATTGCGTGGGGTGGTCAAAATATGAGCCGTTACGAATCTGGGGCTTATACGGGATCGGTTTCGCCAAGCATGCTAACTGAGTTTGGTTGTGAGTATGTGATTATTGGTCATTCGGAGCGACGTCAGCGTGGGCATGACACAGACCTTTCTACTGGTGAGCGCTTTCTAGCCGCTACGAAAGCAGGCATGAAGCCGATTTTTTGTATGGGTGAAACCTTGGCGGAATACGAAGAGGGCATCACAGATGTTGTCACTATTAGGCAGCTCAACGCAGTCATTAACGAGATTGGTGTGCAAGGTCTAGCTGGCGGCGTGCTCGCCTATGAGCCAGTGTGGGCGATTGGTACTGGCAAGGCGGCCTCTCCTGAGCATGCGCAAAATGTGTTAAGTTTTTTGCGTGGGCATATTGAAATATTAGATGAAGAATTAGCGCAAAATATCCGCATACTTTATGGTGGCAGTGTAAAAGCCGATAACGCGGAGAAGCTGTTTTCTATGCCCGATATTGATGGCGGCTTGGTGGGCGGTGCATCGCTTAATACAGAAGAGTTTGTAGCAATCTGTCAGATTGCTAGTAAGGTTTATTTACCTTAGACGCCATATGACTCTGTTTCAGCTAAAAACATATATTCAGGCATATCCTGCGGCATCATCGCGCCAACACCAAAATAATCCTCGTTAGATTGATTGTCCACGTCATCAGTCATTTCCGGCTTAGCAAGATGAGTTAAATGATGCAAGTTAGCTTGTAACTGATGACTAAACTTCATGGCCGTATCCTTTAAGTGATTACTATGAAAGTACTTACTTATTATTACGGCATGTTGAAAGAAATGTTTAGGCTGAACTTTTTGTTTTAAATGTTGGTCGAAATTGCAGTTTTATCGTCAATCCATTTTTAAAGAAAGAGATTACTATGAAAACGAAAAACAACCTCGCACCAACCCTCGTTGCCGCGACACTCATTTTAAGTTTAAGTGGCTGTAGCAATATGTCCACGCGCGATAAGAACACTGCCATAGGCGCGGGTGTAGGCGCGGTTGCTGGCGCAGTGCTTACGGGCGGAGGTAGTTTAGGTACAGTTGGCGGCGCAGCGGTTGGTGGTATTATTGGCAACCAAATCGGCAGATAATCGGCATTTATTATTTTATGAATTTAATTTTGATTGCCTAACTTATGACTTATCAACTTATGTTTATCAGTATTGGTTACGTCATCAAGTTAGATATCTAGTAATTATTGTTCTTTTCATAAGGCATTTAAGCAGTTGGCTGGTATTAAGTTTTTGTAAATTAAGCATAATGCGCTAATATGTAACGTATTACGGTTAAGCTAGATTAAAAACTTTAAATGCTACCTAGAGCCTACTTTCCACACAATTGGCTAGCAAAGGCTTTCATTTCTAAACTAGCAGCTATAGCGTTGCTATATTTTGTCATTGCTTATTTTGGCACTTATCTTTTAGTTTATATTGACTCTTCCCAGTTTTTTGAATTTACTGCCATAGCTTTTGCTGCGATTGCTGCAATAAAATATGGTTGGGCAGGAATCCTAGGTGCTACATTAGGGTCTCTATGTTTCCGCTTACTCGACGTGCCTTTGGAAGTTGCATTTTATTTCGCGTTAAGTGCTGGATTCGCAGCCTTCTTATTCCATTTCTGCTTTAACTGGTTTAATCCAACAACTGTTGCGCTAAATCAAGTATCAAGGGTTGCTAGTTTTGCTTTGGTAGTGACACCAATTGTATGTGTGGTGCATACAATAAGCTCGCAATTAATTCTAAAGAAATATGGCCTGATGACATCAGATTTAGCCACGTTTCCTTTATTTAAATGGTGGCTTGATGAGTTGTTGATTGCATATTTAAGCGTTCCGCTAGCACTTTCACTATTTTCTAATAAAAAAACATATCTTACTACGCAAGAGAGAGCTGAAATGCTAGCGCTATTGCTAGGTATGGTAGCTGTTTCTTTGTTAACAATGCATTTTGGGCAGTTGTTAGGTTTTACAGTTATTCTTATCTTGGTATTGTTAGTATTTGTGTTGTGGGCAGCGCTTCGATTTAGTAGTACCGTTGCACATGGGGCTATTTTTATTGCTTCAATGCTAGTCATGATGACAGTTCTTTCTAGTAGTAATACTTCAAGTCCAGAGCCTTATCAGCAAACGCTGCTATTAGTTAAAATTGGCCTTGCGGTCATGATACTGGGCGGACTGTTTGTGGCAGCAGCCTTTTCTGAGCGTAATCACGTAGAGACCGAGTTGAGCAAGCTCGCAAACCACGACCCTCTGACAGGTTTGCCAAACCGCACTTACTTTCAAGATTTTGTAACTCACAGCTTGTCTCAAGCCCAAAGACAAAAGCAACAGCTATACCTACTTTTTATTGATTTAGACCGATTTAAAAAAATTAACGACTCACAAGGCCACGAGGTGGGTGATGCTGTGTTAAAAATAGTTGCTCGTAGACTAGATAACCTTTTGCGAGCTGATGATTTTGTAGCGCGTCTCGGGGGTGATGAGTTTGCAGTACTTTATAGCCATCCTAAAATTAATAAAGCTGCTAGCAACCTCGCTAGAAAAATTATTAAAATAATTTCAGAGCCATTTGAGATTAGCGATAGAAGTTACAGTGTCGGTGCTAGTATTGGAATTAGTATTTATCCCGACGATGCAGAAGATGCAAATGCTTTATTAAGGCAGGCTGATTTAGCCATGTACCAAGCTAAAAGCAAGCAATCTGGCTTTGAATATTTTAGTGAAGATATGAATGCATTGGCGCATGAGCAATTGCAAATCGAAAATGGCTTAAGACAAGCGCTAGAAGCAAAGGAACTGATGCTAATGTACCAACCAAAGCTCGATTTGCGTACAAATCAAGTCGTTGGATTAGAAGCACTAGTGCGCTGGGTCACCAAAGATGGCAAGATGATTAGCCCTGACCAGTTTATTCCTATTGCAGAGGAAGCTGGCTTAATTATCCCCATAGGGCGATATGTGATTCAAGAAGCATGCTCACAATGGGTGAAGTGGAGTAATGAGAACCTTAATCCACCCGCAATTGCAGTTAATATCTCACCCCGCCAATTTAGCGATCCGATGCTTATTCAAGATATTGCTGAGACCATTAAATCGACTGGGATGGATCCTTCTAAGTTGCATGTGGAAATTACAGAAAGTGCTACTATGGAAGATCCAGAGACGACTTTGGCAACACTGGAAAAGATGCATGAGCTTAAACTACATTTATTTATTGATGATTTCGGCACAGGGCACTCTAATCTTGGGCAATTAAGACGTTTGCCGATTGATGCTGTAAAAATTGATAAAGTCTTTATCGATGACATTTTAACAAATGATGATGACGCAGAAATCGTGACTGCGATTATTAATTTGGCACATGCCTTAAAGTTGCGTGTGGTGTGTGAGGGTATCGAAACCAAGGCACAGCTCACTTTATTAAGGGGCTTGGGTTGCGATGAAATACAAGGGTATTTGATTTCTAAACCACTTGTTCATGAGCAAGCACCAAACTACTTCAATAAAGAAATAGCACTTTAGAATACGCGCTTATTCTTGCCCTAAGTTGATTGCTACAGTTTTACCATCACATGTCACACTTTATAATTTAATCATTACGTGCCGTACTGCGCTGTAATCTTCAATCGCGTACATTGATAAATCTTTGCCATAGCCTGATTTTTTCATGCCGCCATGTGGCATTTCGCTGGTGAGCATAAAGTGCGTATTAATCCACGTGCAACCATATTGCAGCTCAGCCGCAACGCGCATGGCGCGCGAAACATCGCTTGTCCAAACTGAGCTGGCAAGTCCATATTCTGATTCATTTGCCCAATTCACCACTTGTACTTCGTCATCAAAGCGCGTGATTGAAACCACAGGCCCAAATACTTCTTTGCATACAATTTCATCGGTTTGTTTTGCGCCCGCAATAATGGTCGGCTCATAGAAAAAGCCTTTACCCGCGCGCACTTTTCCGCCCGTAGTAATCTCGATGTGCTTTTGCGCCCTGGCTCTATCTACAAAGCCTGCGACCCGCTCGCGTTGCCGTGCTGAAATGAGTGGCCCCATCTCCACGCCTTTTTCTTTTTGCGTGCCCACTTTAATGCTAGAAGCCGTGCTGGATAAGCCTGATACGAGTTTCTCGTAGATTTTTTTACCTGCATATATTCTACAAGCCGCCGTGCAATCTTGGCCTGCATTGTAAAAACCGAATGTGCGCACGCCGTCTATTACCTCGTCCAAATTTGCATCATCGAACACAATCACAGGTGCTTTTCCGCCCAATTCTAAATGTGTGCGTTTTACGCTTTTGGCGGCGACATCCATTATTTTTTGGCCAGTTGAAATGTCGCCAGTAATTGAAATCATTTTTACTTGTGGCTGCGAAATCATTGGCGCGCCAACTGATTCACCGCGTCCGTTGAGTACATTGACGACGCCTTTGGGAAAAATCTCGCTAATAAGTTGCGCTAATTTTAATGTGGTCAGTGGCGTCATTTCCGATGGCTTTAGCACCACCGTATTGCCTGCGGCCAAGGCGGGACCTAGCTTCCAGGCCGCCATCATCAGCGGGTAGTTCCACGGCGCTATTGAGGCAACTACGCCAAGTGGATCACGCCGAATCATCGAGGTGTGACCTGGTAAGTACTCCCCTGCAAGCGAGCCTGTCATAGTGCGAATTGCACCTGCGAAAAAGCGAAAAACATCTGCGACGGCTGGCATTTCGTCATTCAGTGCTGCTTGATAAGGTTTGCCACAATTCATGGATTCCAGCTCAGCCAGTTCTTTTGCATTGGCATCTATTGCATCCCCCAGCGCTAGCAACATCGTTGCACGCTCACTTGGTGTGGTTTTTTTCCAAGTGTTAAACGCAGCTGCCGCGGCTTTTACTGCCGCTTCAATTTGTGCCTGTGATGCCTCATTGACTTGTGTGATTTCTGCACCAGTGGCAGGGTTTAGTACGCTAATTGGCGCGCCTTCGCCTTTTACAAATTTGCCGTTAATGAGTAATTGCGTTGGAATATTTTGCATTTTCATCTCGCTTTAAAAAGTGTTTAATATTTGAAATATGTTTATCTTGCCTGAGTTTGTAGCAGATTTTCTAGTCTATTCCCCGCCGCCCGATGTTGCAATATTTCGAATACTTTTTCTGCAATCACGCTACCAGCCTCTATCGGCGGCAATCCACCTGCGTAAATATTAGAAAGTACGCTGTATTCATAATGCATGTCGGCGTTGCCGCTAAACTTTGCGGCAGATTTTTGTGTGACATTATCCGCCAGCCGATACGCAAAATAGGCCGACATGCTGCGCGAGGCCAGTGCATCACCGCCCGGACGTTCGCCGATTAGTGTGACCACCAATTGCGCTTTTAGCGCGTCGCCAATCGATTCGGCCAATTTCACGCGTCCAAATGGCGCTAAAATTGGCTGACCAATTTTCAGTTTGCGGCTCATTAAGCCATCCATTAACACCGGCAATAATGCTGGAATATTATGATGCACCGCCTCGGCGCTTAAGCCGTCAGAAATCACAATTTGCACGTCGTTATGTTCTGGTTTTAACTTGGCTACAATTTTATTATTCAGGTTTGCGCCTAACGCTGCATCGTTTAAATGCGCACCTTTATCGCTGGCGTTGGTGGCCAGCGTGCGCAGCGCAATATCGCCCATTTCGGCAGGCCGCAAATTGGCATAAATCGCCTCGCGACCAATCGCCTGATTGGCTTTTGTAAGCCTAGAGACTTTATTTGACGGCCGCGCACCTGCATTGTCAAAACCATAAAATGCGGGCACAGATTCTTGCAAGCGTTGAAATTCACTTTTTGAGGCACAAAATATTTCAGGCTTGCCCCAATTTTCGCCGCGCAAAATATTGCCATCGGCATCTTCCATAAAAATACCGCGCGTAATCGCCCAAGCTAAAAATTCTGGCGCAGGCCGCAAACCATAAGTTTCGCGCAGAGTTTGATCATCGTGGCCACTAGTGTCAAAGTAGGCCAACATTCTATCTGTGCCCAAATACACATCCATAAAAAAGTTGGCGCCTGCCGCGGTTAGTAGCTCAGTCGCCATTTGCTGGCCTTCTAGCGTCACTTGTGAATGCAAGGTGTAACAAGGCGCCATGCCCATCGGCAAGCCCATCAGTTTGCCCATCAAATGATCTTGCAGGCACGAATAAGTCATCTCAAAATTATCCAAGTGCGTTTCTGGGCCGATAAAGCCAGTGACGTTATTTACCATAAACGGTGAGTAACGGCGCGCCAAGCCATAACATAGCGCTTCCGTCGTGGTCATGTCCATGCCGTCGTGCTTGTTATAAGTTAGCTCGCTACCTTGGCCAGTTTCAAAATACATAAAATTTTCGGCAACGCCCACTAGCGGGCTGCTAGTTTGCATGGTGTTGTAGGCGTGATCGAGTAATTCAATCGTGACATCAAATTCATCAGTCAGCGTGCGTTCAGTGCCGGCTAAACTTTGAAACATAATCTCAACAGGCACGCCGTTTTTTAGACATTCCAGCTGCGTTTTAATGTGTGATAACACGCAAATTTGCGTGGGTGCGCCAGTTTCGCGACGGATTTTATCGAGGTGGTTGAGTGTGGTGCTGATATTGGCGACGTTATCAATGGCCGGGTTTAATCCCAAAATTGCATCGCCAGAACCCATGCTTAAGCCTGTATAAAGCAACATGGTGATGCCGCTTAAACTATCGGTTGGATGATTGGGTTGCAAACGTGAAGATAAAGTGCCCTGTAAGCCAATAACGGTGCGGGCTCTGGCAGACGCCCCATTTTTTAGTTTTTTGGCTAAAAATATCAGTTCATGCACATCTAATAATTTGGTCAGTGCGGCGACCATCACGCCGGTGAGCCCACTACCAATTTGGCGAATACGCACGCTATTTGATTGCAGTAGCGTGTCTTTTAACTCGCCCAAAGTTAAGTGTGCAATTTCGGCAAAAACAGCGTGGTCAATGTCGTAATTCACTCTCATCACGCTATCGATTTTGCCGTGAATATCGGTGAGCGGATTTTCAAAAAAATGTTGCAGCGTTAAGCCAGAA
>JANMYB010000049.1:0-14151 GCA_031381645.1 Methylotenera sp. | reverse complement strand
CATCATTTTTGGTATGCAAGCAGTGCTGGCATGGATTATTTCAGCCTCACTGTATGGGGCAATCACTGCTATCACGCCTCTGAATGGCTTGGATTATGTAGGATTAGTATTGTTTATATTTGGTTTTGTATGGGAAAGTTTAGCCGACTTACAACTAAGCCGCTTTAAAGCCAATCCCAATAACAAGGGTAAAGTGCTTAATACTGGCGTGTGGCGCTATAGTCGCCATCCCAATTATTTTGGCGAATGCTGCGTGTGGTGGGGTTTTTACTTATTTGCTTTAGCTGGTGGCGCGTGGTGGGCAATTATTTCACCCATTTTAATGACGCTATTATTGCTGAAAGTGTCTGGCGTTACCCTGCTGGAAAGCACTATCGTAGAACGCCGCCCTGCTTATGCTGAATACATACGCAACACCAACGCATTTTTTCCTGGCCCTTTAAAAAGAGAATTAACTAAATGAAAATAATAATTTTGGGTGCTTGTTTGCTGTTGGCTACTCCGTTATTGCAGGCAAAAGAGTGGGCATTTGATGTGTACTTAGATAAAAACAAAATCGGCACGCATACTTTTACACTTAGCGACAATACGCTCACTTCAAAAGCAAAGTTTAATGTGAAAGTGTTGTTCATCGAGGCTTACAAATACGACCACACCGCTAAAGAACAATGGGCTGGTGATTGTTTAAGCGCGCTAGAAGCCAGCACTATTGAAAATAAAATAGTGACGAAAGTAAACGGAAAATTGGATGCTGGCGCATTTAACATTAAAAGTGGTAGCGTAGAACAAACCTTGCCCGCTTGCATGATGACGTTTGCCTACTGGAACCCGAAAATATTGACACAAAGTAAACTACTCAATCCACAGAATGCAGAGTATTTAGACACCACCATCACCAAGCTTGGTGCCACAAAAACTGAGGTGAAAGGCAAACCAATCGATACCGCACACTACAAGATTACAGGCGCGTTAAAAGGTGTTAAGAAGCTCAATATTGAGCTGTGGTACAACCAAGATAATGATTGGGTCGCGCTTAAGTCGGTGACACCAGAAGGCTACAACATTATCTACAAGCTGAAATAAGTAACCATAAATAATAACCATGCGAGACCAACATGTTTAAAACTTTTAATCATTTAGCGGCTTGTTTGGCCTGCTTAATTTTAACAACTGGATGCGCGAGTCAAAAAATGAATGAAATTCCTCTGGTAAGCCAAGTTGATTTGGCCAAATTTATGGGTGATTGGTATGTGATTGCGGTGATTCCAACTGCGATTGAAACTGCTGCCTATAACCCAATTGAAAATTACAAACTGAACGATGACGGCACCATTGCCACCACCTTTACCTTTAACAAAGGCAGTTTTGATGGTAAAGCCAAAAAATATGAGCCAAAAGGCTTCGTGCGGCCTGATACTGGAAGCGCGCTATGGGGTATGCAGTTTATTTGGCCAATTAAGGCAGAGTATCGCATTGCTTATTTAGACGAGGCTTACCAAACCACCATTATTGCCCGTAATGCGCGTGATTATGTTTGGTTGATGGCGCGCACACCGCAAATAAGTGACGCTAAGTATGAAAAGCTCACAGCGCTGATTAAAGGCTGGGGCTATGACATGACCAAGCTGATTAAAGCACCACAACAAACACCTGAACAACGCCGTTAATTCGCACAAATAAATAGAAATGCATATATGCTGAAGCATTTAAATTCATTGCGTGTCGCTCTATTTGGCTGGCTAGATAACAGCCAGTATGATGCAAACACTAGCATTGCAGATCATGCAATCGATTGGCCGCGGGTCATCCCTTTTGTGGCTTTGCATTTGGCTTGTTTTGGCATTATTTACGTAGGATTTAGCTGGTTTGCTTTAGTGTTTGCAGTGGTGTTGTATATCATTCGCATGTTTGCCATTACTGCGTTTTATCACCGCTACTTTGCCCACAAAGCCTTCAAAACTAGTCGCATTGGCCAATTTATATTTGCAATATTAGGTGCTACCGCAGTGCAACGTGGCCCTTTGTGGTGGGCATCACATCACCGCAACCACCATGCGCATTCGGACGAGTTGATTGATGCGCACTCACCGCATCAGCACGGCTTTTTATGGAGCCATATTGGCTGGTTTCTATCACGCGCCAATTTCTCTACGCAGCTAGAGCGTGTAAATGAGTTAGCACACTTTCCTGAGCTACGTTTTTTAGACCGTTTCGACATTATCATACCCATTGCCCTAGGAGCCAGTATCTACGGGATTGGCGAGGCACTCAGTATTGTTATGCCTGCACTACAAACCAATGGGCTGCAATTATTTGTGTGGGGATTTATTTTCTCAACCGTATTGCTGTACCACGGTACATTTTGCGTGAATTCGCTGGCGCATGTGTGGGGCAAACGTCGCTACGCCACGCGCGACCACAGTCGCAATAATGCGCTAATTGCCCTGATTACGCTCGGTGAAGGCTGGCATAACAACCACCATCATTTTCCAGGCTCGGCCAAGCAAGGGTTTTACTGGTGGGAAATTGACTTCACCTACTACGGATTACGCATATTGGCGGCACTGAACATTATTTGGGATTTAAAAACTGTCCCAATTGCCATTAAAAATGCGCATATCAAGCAAAGCAATTAACCATGAAGATTGCAATTATTGGTTCAGGCATTGCTGGCAACACCCTCGCCCACCATTTATACAAAACCCACGACATCACTGTTTATGAGGCTAATAGCCATATTGGCGGCCACACGCATACGCATGATATTGAAATTGATCATCAAAAATATACCGTAGACACTGGCTTTATTGTATTCAATGACCGCACTTACCCTGAGTTTATTAGCATGTTAGAAAGCCATAAAGTTGCTTGGCAACCCAGCGAGATGAGCTTTAGCGTACGCTGTGAAAAGACTAGTTTTGAATATAACGGTACTAGCTTAAACAGCTTGTTCGCACAGCGCAGCAACTTATTCAAGCCCAGCTTTTATAGCATGATTAGCGATATTTTGCGTTTTAACAAGCAATCGCTTGCGTTATTAACAAGCCGTAGCGAAATTGCGTTGGGCGATTATCTTGCACAAAACAATTATGGCCAGCGTTTTATCAACCAATATATCATCCCCATGGGCGCTGCTATTTGGTCTACCGATGCAGCGCAGATGTTACAGTTTCCTGCGCGATTTTTTGTACGTTTTTTTCATCATCATGGCATGTTAAGTGTCAATAATCGACCGCAATGGCGCACCATTACTGGTGGGTCGGCCAGATACGTTGAGGCAATCACTGCGCCGTTTAAGCAATCTATTAAGCTCAATACACCTGTAAAAAACGTTAAGCGCAATGCAAATAACGTGGAGATTGCTCTGCAAAACGGCGAAATAGCACAATTTGATTATGTGTTTTTTGCCTGCCACAGCGATGAAGCATTGAGCATGCTGGTAGATGCCACGCAAGCTGAGCAAGACATTTTGAGGGCGATTCCCTACCAAAAAAATACGGTATATTTACACACAGATGCTAGTTTAATGCCCAGGCGCAAGTTGGCGTGGGCGGCATGGAACTACCATTTACCTAAAACGCCAAGTAGCAAGGTTGCAGTCACCTACAATATGAATATTTTGCAGAATATTGATTGCCCGCAGCCTATTCTAGTGACGCTTAACCATACCGATAACATCAACCCTGCCAAAATAATTAAGCGCTTACAATACACACATCCTGTCTACACTATAGCTGGTGCGGCCGCACAGGCTCGGCATGCTGAAATTAGTGGGCAAAACCGCACTGGCTATGCAGGCGCTTATTGGCTGAACGGTTTTCATGAAGATGGCGTAAAAAGTGCACTGGCTGCTTTGCAACATTTTGAGAAATTTGTGGCCAATGCATAGCAAAATTTACACTGGCTGGGTGGCGCACCAGCGCTATAGCCCAAAAAAACATGGCTTTCGCTACCGTGCTTTTATGATGTATTTAGATTTAGATGAGATTAATTTATTATTTAAAAACAATAAATTATGGAGCTATCTTAAACCAAATATTGCCTATTTTAAACGTGCCGACTATTTTGGTGACCCTAATAAAAATCTAAAAAGTGAAATCAGTGATTTGGTTTTAAACGCCACTAGCAAACCTGCGCAGGGCGCAGTATGTTTGCTGACCAATATGCGCTATTTTGGGCATTGCTTTAACCCCGTATCATTCTATTATTGCTTTGAAGCCGATGGCGCAACCCTGCAAGCCATAGTCACCCATATCACCAACACACCATGGGGCGAAGATTATGCATATGTACACGACTTTGCGGCAGAAAAATTAGTTAAAAGCACTAAAAATGGCGTGATTACTGCATTTAAACTAGATAAAAAATTTCATGTCTCTCCCTTTATGCCGATGGAGATTGACTATGACTGGGCGTTTAAGCTGCACGAGAAACAGCTTTTTGTGCACATGAAAAATTTTCAGCACGGTCAAGAAATTTTTAGTGCCACTTTAAGTTTGCAAGCACAAGAAATCACGCCTAAGAGACTGAATTTATTGCTGATTCAGTACCCACTCATGACCATTAAAGTTGTCATTGGTATTTACTGGAACGCCTTACTGCTCTGGCTAAAACGGGTGCCTTTTTATTCACACCCTCTTACTATTAACAAAGACTAAACACACAAAGTTAACATATAAAGCTACTGAAAAAATACTATGGAAACCCTATCTGCTCCGCTTAAAATAAAAAAACGTGCTGCTTGGCTGCAAACTTTTGCAAAGGCGCAAGTGCTAAAAAAATTGGCCAACCTTGCATATGGCCAGTTAACGCTGATAGACGGTGATGAACGCTACCAGTTTGGTGGTGCGGGCAATATAATCAATGTGAGCGCAACGATTATTGTCAATGATGCACATTTTTACGGCGATGTTGCTTTTGGTGGCAGCATTGGCGCGGGTGAAGCTTATATGCTGGGCTATTGGCAGACAGATAATCTCACCAATGTGATTCGCCTGTTCGCAGCCAACCAAAACATGATGGATACATTAGAAGGTGGTTTTGAGTGGCTGTCCAAGCCCATTTTAAAGACGCTGCACTACTTAAACCGCAATACACAAGATGGTAGCCGCAAGAATATTGCCGCGCATTACGATTTAGGCAACGATTTTTTTAAACTGTGGCTAGATCCAACCATGATGTACTCTGCGGCGATTTTTGCACCTGCAGATTGTAGTTTAGAAGCGGCTTCGCTTAAAAAGCTGCAAGTCATTTGCGATAAATTAGACTTGAAACCGAGCGACCATGTGCTAGAAATAGGCACCGGTTGGGGAGGCTTTGCTATTTATGCGGCAAAGAATTATGGCTGTCACGTCACCACCACCACCATCTCAAAACAACAATATGAAGAAGCTTGTATACGCGTTAAAGCCGAAAAACTTGAACATAAAGTATCACTTTTATTAAATGATTACAGAGAGTTACAAGGACAGTTTGATAAATTAGTTTCAATTGAAATGATAGAAGCGGTGGGCCATCAATTCTATGATGTGTATTTTGCTAAAGTTAGCAGCCTACTTAAATCTGATGGTTTAGCGCTGATTCAAGCCATCACCATTACCGACCAACGCTTTGAGGCAGCAAAAAACAGTGTCGACTTTATTCAGCGCTATATTTTTCCTGGCTCCAATATTCCCAGCAATACTGCCATGTTGCAAAGCATCACCAAAACCACCGATATGCGCCTGTTTGATTGTGAGGATATCGGTCCGCATTACGCCACCACGCTACGCAAATGGCGTGAAAACTTCTTCGCCAATATCGCACAAGTTCGCCAACTGGGCTATTCAGAAGAGTTTATCCGCATGTGGGAATTTTATTTATGCTATTGCGAAGGCGGCTTTGCCGAGCGCGCGTTGGGCGATGTGCATCTATTATTAGTCAAACCACAAAACCGCAGGCCTGCATTTTTTTAGCGAGTTTGCATAGTGACACGCTTATAATAACGCGCTATGCAATTTGCAAATATTGAATGGCGCGAAAATAAAGGGCCATATCAGCCCTACTCACTTGATTTTAATGATGTTTACTTCAACACTGATGATGGTTTAGCAGAAACCGAGCATGTGTTTATTGCCCATAACCAGCTACAGCAACGCTTTTCTAACGCCAAGCTAAGCAACTTTACAATTATTGAAACAGGCTTTGGTACAGGTTTAAACTTTCTAGCTGTAAGCACACTTTGGTTACAGCTAGCACCTAAAAATGCCACTTTGCACTATATCGGTATCGAGAAAACGCCACTTTCACCAGCCGATTTAACGCGCGCTCATGTATTGTGGCCACAATTTACAGATGTTTCGCAAGCATTTATTACGCAATACTTAACGCTTAAAAATGGCACTAATCAATTTAGCGTCGCTGCAGGCCAAATCCTGCTTGACTTGCAGGCCGATGATATTACACTCGTATTGCCGCAGCTATCGAAAATCGCCGATGCATGGCTATTGGATGGCTTTGCCCCAGCCAAAAATGTGGCCATGTGGTCCAACGAAGTATTTGCACAGATGGCACGACTCTCAAAAACAGGCACTACCTTTGCCACTTTTACCAGCGCAGGCAACGTCAAACGCGGTTTGCAGACTGTAGGTTTTGAAGTAACTAAGCATAAAGGGTTTGGTAAAAAGCGTGAAATGTTAAGCGGTCTATTATTATGACGAGCGCAATTGTCATTGGCGGCGGCATCGCAGGTTGCAGCACTGCCTTTGCATTATCACAGCGCGGCATTACTGTCACTTTGATTGAACGGAATCAAAAGCTGGCACAAGAGGCTTCTGGCAATCCAGTTGCAGTGCTCTATCCAAAGTTTAACTATAGACCAAATGTCTCTAGTTTATTGGCGTTGCAAGGTTTTGAGTTTACTTTAAATTTGCTCAAGAAACTACCAAATTCTAGTGATTATTTTAACGCCTGTGGCTTAATTCAACTGGCTTTTAACGCACGTGAACAATCGCGCCAACAAGCGCTGAGCGATAATCATCATGCAAAACTCATTGATGCGAAAGCTGCGTCAGAAATCGCGGGGATTTCACACAAAACTGGTGGCCTGTATTTTCCGCATGCAGGCTGGGTGAAGCCGCAAGCCTTATGCAAAGCACTATGCAACCATACGCTGATTACAAAAGTGACTTTAACTACAGCTTTGACGATTGAAAAAAACGCGACACAATGGGAAGTAAATCAAATGTTTACGGCAGATATTGTGGTAATTTGCAACGCTAACGATATTCAACAATTTCCGCAGTGTAAAAGCGCAAAAATCACGCCTGTGCGTGGGCAAATCAACTTTTTTGCAGAAAATGCGCAAAGCAAAAACATCAAGACGATTATTAGTAGTGATCACTTTGTCAGCCCCGCCGTGGATGGTGCGCACGCGATTGGTACAACTTACGCACCGAACGACTTGAATCCCAATATTAGCGAAGAAGATACGCGTGAAAACTTAAATGCGCTACACAAGCTTTCACCTAAAACTTACAATAATATCGACTTAAATTCTGTGCAAGGTCGCGTTGCTTGGCGCAGCCAAACACTAGACTACATGCCGCTTGCAGGTCAATTATTAGATGAAGAAAAATTGCGCAAAAATCCGCCGCGCTATAATGCAAATCCTGCCGATTTGCCTTGGTCTGCGGGCTTATATGTGAATGCAGGGCATGGCTCAAAAGGGATGATTACAGCGCCAATATGCGGTGAAATTATTGCTAGCTTAGCCACCAACAGCGATTTACCAATTGAGCGAAAACTCGCCAGCAAAATGAGTGCCAGCCGTTTTTTATTGCGCGAACTCGGCGCAAAACTGTTAGCGAATTCGTTATATAAATAGTTTAAAATGCGCCATGCAAAACGCGAATGAACTCTTAGCCAAGGCAAAACAAAACGAGTTGCAAGGCAATATCTATGAGGCTTTAAAATTATATCAGCAAGTGCTTTTGCAGTATCCTGACGAGCTTAGTTTGCACGCGGTTTCTGGCAATCTGTGTGTGCAATTGCAGCGTTTCGAAGAAGCGGCAGATTATTTTCGGCGCATTTTAAGCGCAGAAAATAAAAACCTCGCAGCTCGCAACGCCTTATGCTACGTGCTTTCTTGGCTTGGTAACCAAGCGCACAATAACGGCAATTTTGCGCAGGCAGAAACATGTTTTGACGAGGCGACGCAACATGAGCCTGGCAACGCGGCGTTTTGGTATAACTTGGGCAACGCACAACGCGAACTAAACAAACCACAAAGTGCACTTTACAGCTTTCAGCAATCGCTAAAATTTGATGTAAATGACGCCGATACGCATAACAATTTGGGCAATGTACAACGCGAGCTCGGCCAATTGGATAAGGCGATTTCAAGTTACGAAAATGCGCTGCAACTCAACCCCAGTTTGCATCACGCATTGGCGCACTTGGTGCACCAAAAGCAGCATATTTGCGATTGGAACAGCTTGGATGTGCAAATTTCACAATTACGTAATTTGGTAAAAACCGAGCCGAACGCGCAGATTTCGCCATTTGCTTTACTCGCTATACCCGGCACAACGGCGCAGGAGCAAAAACAATGCGCAAGCAATTATGCAAATAATACTTTAAAGAGATACTCTGCAAGCTCCATGTACATTGGGCTACAGAGCAGCCTAAAAAAGCATAAAAAACTCAAAATCGGTTATTTTTCGGCTGATTTTAGGCTGCATCCGCTGGCATTTTTGATCACCGAGCTGATAGAAAAACATGACCGAAATCAATTCGAAATTTTCGCCTACTCTTACGGAAAAGATGACAAAACACCAGCACGAAAGCGACTTGAGAAGGCATTTGACCACTTTGTCGATATTACGAATTTAAACGATTTTGAAGCCGCAAAAAAAATCCGTGGCGAGGAAATTGATATTTTGGTCGATTTAACGGGCTACACACAAAGTAGCCGTAGCGGCATTGTCGCGCTCAAACCCGCGCATATTCACATTAACTGGCTAGGGTTCCCTAGTACGATGGGGGAATTGAATGGCGAACCACTATTTGATTACATACTGGCTGATAAAACTGTCGCGCCAAATCTAGCTGACTTTAGCGAAAAACTACTTTATCTGCCTTGCTATCAGCCTAATGATAGCAAGCGTCCAATTAGCAACAAGTCTATAGTTCATATGGATATTGGTATGCAGGGCATGCCTGATAATAAACCCTTTGTATTTTGTTGCTTTAACCAAACTTTTAAAATCACCGCCGACCTGTTTGCGGTCTGGATGCGTTTGCTAAAACAGATGCCAAATAGCGTGTTATGGTTTTTGGAGTGTAACCATTGGGCTAAAACCAATCTGCAGGCGGCTGCCGAGCAAGCTGGCATAGCTAATAATAGACTGGTATTCGCGCCGCGTGTGTCAATCGCCGAACATCTCGCACGTCATGAGCTTGCCGATTTATTTTTAGACACGCTACCCTACAACGCCCACACCACCGCCAGCGACGCACTTTTTATGCGCTTGCCGTTGCTCACCTGCATGGGTGAAACGTTTGCCAGCCGCGTAGCTGCAAGCTTGCTGCAAAACGTGAATATGCCTGAGCTCATCACGCAGAATTTGGCAGAATATGAGCAAAAAGCGCTGCATTTGGCACAAAATCCAGAGAAATTGGCGCAATTAAAGCAAAAATTAAATGCCGAGATTGAAAAATCTAACTTATTTAATCCTGCGCAATTTGCGCACGACTTGGAAAGTATTTTTTTAGATGTGGTTAATAAACAAAACACTACAAAACAAACCTAATGCTTGTGATATAGCAAAACTAAAGCTAAAGTTTGTGATAAAGTAAAATAACGTTGAACGATAGGAAAACTCATGGCTGCAATTGATATTACCCCAGTATTGAAATATATGACTGAAAAAGGCGGGTCAGACCTGTTTTTTAGTACGGCGGCGGCGATTCACATGGAAATTGAGGGTGAAACTGCGCCAGTGAATAGCCAAATTATGACGCCAGGCATGATTAAAGAAATCGCATACTCGATTATGTCGCCTGCACAAATCGCCGAGTTTGAAGAAACCTTAGAGTGTAACTTTGCTATCGGGCGCAAAGATATCGGCCGGTTCCGTATTAACATTTTCAGGCAACGCGGGGAAGTCGGCATGGTGATTCGCCATATCAAAACTGAGATCCCAGATTTTGATGTACTGGGATTGCCGAATATTTTACACGATTTAATTATGCGAAAACGCGGGCTAGTGCTTGTTGTTGGAGCGACAGGTTCGGGTAAATCGACCACACTGGCGTCCATGATTGATTACCGCAATGCCAATGAAAGCGGACACATTGTCACCATTGAAGACCCGATTGAATTTGTCTATCAGCACAAAAAATCGGTGGTGGATCAGCGCGAAGTAGGCATCGATACGCATTCTTTTGAAAATGCCTTAAAAAATGCCATGCGCCAAGCACCAGATGTGATTTTAATTGGCGAGGTGCGCGATATGCACGGCATGCAACAAGCGCTAGCCTATGCTGAAACGGGTCATTTATGTTTAGCTACTTTGCATGCCAATAATGCCAACCAAGCATTGGAACGTATTATTTCGTTCTTCCCTACTGAAGCCAAACACGGACTGTTACTTGGTATTTCACTGAATTTAGTCGGTATTGTTTCTCAACGGCTCATCTCAGGAAAAGTACAGAAGCGCGTAGCTGCAGTGGAAGTGTTGATTAATACCCCGTACGTCGCCGAGTTGATACAAAAGCAAAAGCTTGGCGAGATGAAAGAAATTATGGCCGACAACAATGACATCGGCATGAACACTTTTGACCAAGCCTTGTTTAGATTGTTTAGCAATGGCAAGATTGATGAAGAAAATGCGCTAACTAATGCCGACTCACGCAACGACTTGTCACTCAAAATGCGTTTTGCCTCAGAAAGCGCAGCGGGTGGCTTCGGCGGCTAAATTAGTCTTTGTGGTTAAATGCCGCTATTAGCGCTGCCGAGATAATCAAACCGCCACCTATCCATTCATTCATGCTCATCACCTCGTGCGCCAAGTAATACGAGGCAAATGCGGCCACCACCAGCTCAAACAAAAACAATACCGAAGAACGTATGGCAGTGAGTTGCGTGACTCCAAATTGCACTAAAATGGTGGCCGCCATTAAAAATATGGCGATTAAACCCATGGCCAACCAATTGTTTACGCTGAAAAAACTCGGTGCAGGGAAGCTATCGCCCACAAAAGGTGAAATGATGAGCGCCGCTCCCATCACACCCAACCAAACCGCAAATGATTTGGCACGAATGGTCAAATGAATGGATTTTCGCGTGATGACATTGGCAACCGCAAACGCCATACCAGAGGTGAGCGCCAACCATTCTGCGGTATTTTGCGGAATTGGCCAGTGGTTTTTTATCTGGCTAAACGGTCCAGCAAGCATTATATAAGCGCCTGCTAGCGCAATACTAATAGAAATCAATCCCACTTTAGTAATTGGCTCTTTCAGCCAAAATCGCGCCAATAGCAAAGTCCATAATGGCGACAAATAAAATAACAGCATAATGCGCATTACTTCGCCATCAATCACCGCAATCACATAACTCATATTAGCCCAGCCTGCGGCTAAACCCAGCCAAATAATACTGCTAGGCTGTGCAAAAAATCCGCGCCAATATTTGCCGAACACTGCGGCGCCTATGACCGTGGCAATTAAGTATGTGTAAAAACTAGAAGCCACTCCAGAAACGCCCGCTTCTGCCATCAAGCGGTATGGATACCAAATCACGCCCCAAGCGAGTGCGCCAAACAGCAAGCCAAATATTGCCAAAAAGTTTCTATTCACATGACTTCCTAAATTATAATATTACTTATGAACCCAAATTTGAGCTTGTTACAGCCCTACCCGTTTCAACGCCTGCGTGACCTTTTTAAAAACATCACGCCTAACGCTGCTTATTCTGCCATTAATTTATCCATAGGCGAGCCTAAACACGCCACGCCACAGCTCATTAAAGACGCGCTGACGCAAAATTTAGCAGGCTTTGCGACTTACCCTACGACAATTGGCAGTTTGGCGCTTAGAGAGGCTATTTCAGCGTGGATTGCACGCCGTTATGGCATTGCTGCGCCAAATCCAGAAAGCGCGATTTTACCAGTAAACGGCAGTCGCGAAGCGCTGTTTGCGTTTGCGCAGGTCGTTATAGATTCAACAAAACTTAATCCCATCGTTATTTCCCCCAACCCGTTTTACCAGATTTACGAAGGTGCGGCGTTTTTGGCGGGTGCGCAGCCCTACTTTTTGAATACGTTGCCAGAAAATGGCCACGCGATGGATTTTGCCAGCGTACCAGCGGATGTTTTAAATCGCACACAACTCGTTTATGTATGCAGTCCTGGCAACCCGTCTGGCAAAGTGATGGCCTTAAGCCAATGGAAAACACTGTTTGAATTGTCTGATAAATACGGCTTTGTCATTGCTGCTGACGAATGTTATTCCGAGATTTATTTTGATGAAAAAAATCCGCCCTTAGGTGCCCTGCAAGCCGCATCTCTATTTGGTCGCAGCCATTTCAATTTAATCGTTTTTGGCTCACTTTCTAAACGTTCTAATGTACCTGGCATGCGCTCTGGCTTTGTGGCGGGTGACGAAAAGATCATCGAGAAATTTACGCTGTACCGCACCTATCATGGCTGCGCAATGAGCCCAACCGTGCAAGCCGCCTCAATCGCCGCGTGGAACGACGAAGCGCATGTCATAGAAAATCGCCGACTTTACGCAGAGAAATTTAACGCCGTAATACCGTTATTACAGCAGAAATTTGATGTTGAAATGCCAGATGCGGCGTTTTATTTATGGGCACGAAGTAAGGAAAGAGATACTGAACTGGCAATCAAGCTCTATCGCGAGCTCAATATTACTGTGCTACCAGGCAGCTTTCTCGCACGCGAGGCGCATGGGCAAAACCCTGGCAAAGACTTCATCCGCATGGCGCTGGTTGCCAGCTTTGAAGAATGCGTTGAGGCGGCCAATAGAATGAATAAATTACTTTAACTATAAATTTTAAGTATTTGATTTTATATATTTATTGTTTAATCTCACTGCCAGTGTGCTCATGCCGATTAAGCCAATTCCAATGATTACCAGCGCAATCGGCCAACCGAGCGTGTTGGCAAAATGTTTGGCAGTGTAATAGCCAATATAAATCAACATGGCCAGCGTACCAACCGACAGCAGCGAGCGACTTCTAACGACCGTGCTTAAAAATATCAACAGCGCGGCCAAGCCAAGGTAAATCAGCTCAAATGGCGAGTTTTCAACCGCCTCGAACACCGACCACATTAAAATAACACCACCCACAAAATACCAAAATGGCGCGATTGCAAGGTGTTTAGATTGGTTGAGCGCATAAGCGATGCAAAGTAGCGAAACACCAATAATTGTGCCTATCAACTCTTCGTCAAAACCCCAAGTATCAAATAAATTGGCGAACAAAATACAGCCAAATAAAATCGCGCTAAAGGCAAGCACTGTGCAGCGCTTAGCCCAGAATGTAGCCGCTTGCTGAATGAGCATATAAGCCGACATAAACATCAATCCGTGACGAACATCACCGCCCGATGAATACTCTTGCAACATCACTAAAATGCCTGTGGGCTGCAATATGGAGGCGATTAAAAACAAGGGCGTTGCAGCGCGTTCGTATCTTTTATCATACAGGCAAACTAACGCCATTATAAACGCCACCAAACCTACGCCCAACGTCACAATCACGCGCGCGGCCGAGCCAAAATCATCCCAATACATGCTAATGAATACACTAATGCCAGCGAATACGAAAATACCGCCGATATAACCAAATAGCTTAGACAAAACGCTAGAAGATGGCTTGGAAGCCAATACTGGTGCGGTCTGCATGGCATGTGTAATTTCGTCTAATGTAATGTTATTGTGCTTTGCGAGCGAGATAATGTCTTGCAACGCTTCTTCTTTTTGCGACATATTAGCTCCTTATTTTTTAACTACCCAGCCAATAAATTTCACTTGATCGTAATAATAATCCACTGGCGTATTG
Source organism: Methylotenera sp. (assembly GCA_031381645.1). Classification (GTDB taxonomy): domain Bacteria; phylum Pseudomonadota; class Gammaproteobacteria; order Burkholderiales; family Methylophilaceae; genus Methylotenera_A. The sequence continues at coordinate 80 of JANMYB010000049.1, read as the reverse complement.
ACTAATTTATAAGCAACGCTACCTTTTTTAATGCGGTAGCCATTATTGCGATAGCCGCCGCCAAATAAACCACCAACCAG
>JANMYB010000045.1:0-15157 GCA_031381645.1 Methylotenera sp. | reverse complement strand
GCAATGAACACCTCTTCGCGAAGATCTGTTCTCCAGTAGGTATCAAAGAAGTCACGCGGATACATTTTTTCTCGGTGGCCCACCCCTCAAATCATGCCCATCCGCACTATAAATCTCCACTTCCACAAAGTCCCCAGGCGTTAAACCTTCGGCATCTTCCAAATACACCACACCATCAATCTCTGGCGCATCAGCCTTGGTGCGGCCGATGGCTTCAATATTGCCTTCGGCATCTTGCACAATTTCATCTACCAGCACGGTTTGCATGCTGCCAATTTTATGGTGTAACTTAGCTGCGCTAATACGCTCTTGCACTGCCATAAAGCGGCTTAGGCGCTCTTGTTTCACTTCTTCTGGCACATGGTCTGGCAATTCGTTGGCTTTTGCGCCATCGACTGCGGAATAAGCAAAGCAACCTACTCTATCCAATTGCGCTTCTTCCATAAAATCTAACAACATTTTAAAATCATCTTCCGTCTCGCCCGGAAAGCCTGCAATAAAAGTACTGCGTACAGTAATATCGGGGCAAATTTCGCGCCACGCTTTAATACGGGCTAAATTATTCTCCGCATGGGCTGGGCGTTTCATGGCTTTTAAGATTCTTGGGCTGGCATGCTGAAACGGCACGTCCAAATAAGGCAAAATCAGGCCATCCGCCATCAACGGAACAACTTCATCCACGTGCGGATATGGATACACATAATGCAGACGCACCCAAACGCCCAACTCACTCAAAGCTTTGGTCAGTTCGGTCATACGGGTTTTAACCGGGCGGCCATTCCAAAAACCTGGACGATATTTCACATCGACGCCATAAGCGCTGGTATCTTGCGAAATCACAAGAATCTCTGAAACACCTGCATTAACTAAATTTTCTGCCTCATTTAATACCTCGCCAATTGGGCGGCTGACTAAATCGCCGCGCATACTGGGGATAATACAAAAGCTGCAACGATGGTTACAGCCTTCGGAAATTTTAAGGTACGCGTAATGGCTAGGCGTTAAGCGTATGCCTTGTGGCGGAACAAGATCTATAAACGGCTCGTGCAACTTAGGTAAATTGGCATGCACATGTGTCATCACTTCTTCTAATGCATGCGGGCCAGTAACCGCCAGCACACTGGGGTGCGCATTTTTAACCACATCACCTTTTGCGCCTAAACAGCCCGTGACAATCACTTTACCGTTTTTGTGCAGCGCCTCACCAATGGCGTCTAAACTTTCCTGCACGGCAGAATCAATAAAGCCGCAGGTGTTGACCACCACCAAGTCAGAATCTTCATAGCTGGCTGAAATTTCGTAACCTTCAGCGCGCAATTGGGTGAGAATACGCTCGGCATCCGAGCCCGCTTTTGGGCAACCGAGTGAAACGAAGCCGACTTTTGGTGCAGAAGATTTTACGTTAATGCTTGTTGTTTTCATTGTATCTATTCTAAAAAGTAGCCCGCCAGCCAAATAGATGCAACACCGCATGCAATCAAGCTTAGCTGGGATAATGTTGCGCGTAATTCGGTGCGTTTATGCAAACTGGGAATTAAATCGGCTACGGCTACGTAGAGCATGCTGGAGGCGGCCAAACCTAAAATGGTAGGAATCCAACCTTGCACATGTTGTAGTGCAAAATAAGCAATTGTGCCACCAATTACAGTGGCGAAACTGGAGACCAAATTGAACGCGAACGCTTGTTTTTTGCTGTAGCCCGAGTGCAATAAAATGAGGAAATCGCCCACTTCTTGCGGAATTTCGTGCGCGATAATCGCCACCGCGGTGACAATGCCGACTTTGACATCTACCATGAATGCCGACGCGATTAAAATGCCATCGACAAAATTGTGGAAAGTGTCGCCTATCATCACCATCATGCCGCTTCTACCATGATCATGCGTATGATTATGTGACGTTTTAATGATTGAATTAGATGCCTTGGGAGCCGCTCTGTACTTGGTCTGCAGGCCCGCACTGGAATGCTTTAGTCCAGCGGCATCTGTTTTATGCGTATCTGGGCATTCTTCTTCAGTATGAATCGCATGCACTTCGCAATGATCACCATGGCAATGCCGCCAAATCACCAGTTTTTCCAGCGTAAAAAATAGCAAAATGCCGAACAAAACCGTCGCTGTCATGTGTTTTGCACTATCTGCAACTTCCATCGCGTGCGGTAAAATCTCGAGAAACACCGCCCCCAGCATCGCGCCGATAGCATAGCTAATCAACATAGGCACACCCGAGACGCGCGCGTTTAGCGCCACCAGCGCAGCGCCAGCCACGCTCAGCGCGCCGCCGATGAGGCTGGAGAGAATAATCCAAACGAGAATGGGAAAATCAGGGATTGGCATAAAGTTTTAAAAAATTAGAGAGGCGCTATTATAACTCACCGAGAGTGTGATTCTTTTGTAAATGAGCAATGACAAGGCGGCAAGCCGAAGACAGTACGCGTTTGTACGGCGAGGTGAAGCCAACAAAGTTAGTGTTCATTTACAGAAGAATCCAGCCAAATGAGGGTTGCCATGCGACCGGTGTCACCATCACGGCGAAACGAAAAGAAGTTGTCTTCGTCGGTAAAAGTACAATGGTCGCCGCCATAAATTTGCGTCACCCCTAAGTTATTCAGGCGTTGTGTGGCGATTTTGTAAATGTCGCACAGCCATTTGTTTTGTTCTTGATTATCGCCATGCGGTTTAAAAGCAGCTTCAGATTTTTTATCGATTGCCATAAACTGCGCGCGCACTTCTGCGCCGACTTCAAACGCATTTGGCCCAATGGCAGGGCCGAGCCACGCCATTAAATCTGCTGGTTTTGCAGGCAATTTCGCAACTGTCGCTTCAATGATGCCATCGCACAGTCCGCGCCAACCTGCATGCACTGCTGAAACTACCGTACCCGTGTTATCGCACAGTAACACTGGCAAGCAATCTGCCGTCATAGTCACACAGACAACATTGTTGCGCGTGGAAAAACTTGCATCCGCATCTGGCACACATGATGTATTCGCCGCATCGACAACATGTATGCCGTGTACTTGATGCAACCAAACGGGTTCACTCGGCAAGTATTCATTCAGCAACTGGCGGTTCTGTGCGACGTGCATTGGGTTATCTTTGACATGATCGCCGAGGTTAAAACTATCAAACGGAGCATGGCTGTAGCCCTTATCTCTATTGGTCTGCAGGGCATGTACATTTTTAGGCGCAGGCCAATCTGGGAGGATGAAATCGAGCTTATTCTTCATCTAAGTCACCCTCAAAATCCTCATCATCAAAGTCGCCATCTTCGCCCACATACAAACCATCCTCATCCACACCAAAGTCAAACGCTTCCATTTCTTCAGGTACATCCTCATGGCGCATGGCTTCCAGCAAGGCTTTCATGTCCTCGGCTAGCTCGATTTGCCACTCCATCGCTTCATTCGTTTTAGGGTGAATTAAGCCCAATTTTACCGCATGCAAAGCTTGGCGATTAAAGCTAGATACCGCGTCACGCAAGGTTTGCGTCATGAGCTTATGCGGAATAATATTGCCGATGCCATACACAGGATCGCCCAACATCGGCGATTTTAAAAACTGCATATGCACACGAATTTGGTGTGTGCGGCCAGTTTCAAGCTGGCAACGTACATAAGTATTGGTGCCAAAACGCTCTAGCACCTCGTAATGGGTAATTGCAGGCTTACCTGTGCGCGATATGGCCATTTTTGTACGCGCATGGCTGTGGCGGCCAATCGGCTGATTGACTGTGCCATTACGCCAAATGATGCCCCACACAATAGCGCGGTACTCGCGCTTCACCGTACGTGCTTGCAGCTGACGCACCAAGCTGGTCTGTGCCTCTAAGGTTTTTGCGACCACCAATAGGCCACTGGTATCCTTGTCTAACCTATGTACAATACCTGCACGCGGCACATCTGCCAATTGTGGCACGTGATGCAGCAACGCGTTCAAAAGCGTTCCGCTCCAATTACCTGCCGCTGGGTGTACCACCAAACCTGCAGGTTTGTTAATCACTAAAATCGTGTCATCTTCAAACACAATATCCAGCTGAATATTTTCTGGCTTAAATGCATTTTCCTGTGCATTTTCTGGCGGGTTAATCATCACCTGCTCACCGCCCCACACCTTGTTTTTAGCGGTAGTCGCCTCATTATTAAGCGTCACCAAACCCGCTTTAATCCATGCTTGCAGACGCGAACGCGAATGCTGCGGCAACATGTGTTGCAGCGCAATATCCAAGCGCTCGCCGCCCAAATGCATGGGGATGCTAAGTTTTATAATAGAGGAAACTTCTGTCTTAGCTTGCATACGTTATAATATTGCCAATTATTGATTGTTAGGTTGTCATCTTGAAAAATACCGCTAACTGTGTTGCTACCCCTATTTTACAGCTTTTATCTATTGCGCTTTTAGCTTTATTTTTGCAGGCATGCGCCATTTTTGGTGACCCAACCGAATTGGATGACACCAAAGGCTGGCAAGCTGACCGTATTTATGCGGCGGGCGAAGAGAAAATGCAGGACAAAGATTACGACAAAGCCATTGGCTATTTTCAAAAACTGGAATCGCGCTTTCCTCATGGCGTTTATGCCACACAAGCACAGCTCGAAATTGCTTATGCTTATTACAAAAAAGATGATCCAATTTCATGCGTGGCGGCTGCCGATCGCTTCATCAAGCTGCACCCAAATCACCCCAATGTAGATTACGCTTATTACTTAAAAGGCTTAGCGAGCTTTAACGAGCGCGGTTTTTTCGAAAAATATACCGCGCAAGAAATCAGCGACCGAGATCCAAAAGCGCTTAAGCTTTCATTCGTAGCCTTTAAAGAGCTGACCGAACGCTATCCAAAAAGCCGCTATTATAAAGATGCCACGCAGCGCATGGTGTACTTGGTGAACACGCTCTCGCAGCACGAAATGCACGTAGCGCGCTATTACATGAAACGACAGGCTTATTTAGCCGCGCTTAATCGCGCAAAATACGTATTGGAATATTACCCAAACTCTAACTCAGTTGAAGAGGCGCTAGTAATTAGCATTAGCGCTTATGACTACATGGATTTAACCGATTTAAAAGAAGATACTTTGCGTATTCTAAAAACCAATTACCCACAAAACCCGATGGTACTTGGCAAAGTGTCTGAAGATGAAAAAGTATGGTGGAAATTCTGGGAAAGCTTGTATTGATGCATGTTTAATGTCCTGCAATCGCAAGGGCTGTCGCCGCAGAATATACTAGCTCAAGCTGATTATTCATGCCTGAAACCACCATGGATATTGCTTTCTAGAGTATCTATTTACAAAATAAATACACAAAAAACTTAGCGTTTTTTATTCTCAATATCTTTTTTCGCTTTCAGCTCGGCACGTTGCGCGGTTTTACGGCGACGCATACTCACAATGCCTTCACCTGCTTTACGTTTATCTGTCTCTGCAAATGGGTTGTCGCCTTGCTTAAATTGCACACGCAAAGGAGTTCCAGCAAGCTGAAAAGTCTTACGAAATACACCTTCTAAATAGCGTTTATAGCTATCTTTTACGCCATCCACATGACTGCCGTGCACCACTACGATTGGCGGATTTTGACCGCCTTGATGTGCATAGCGCAATTTGGGGCGTATGCCTTTGCTGACAGGCGGCTGATGCTGTTGCGTGGCATCTTGCAAGACTCTCGTCAATTGCGGCGTAGCGAGCTTGGCAAACGCGGCTTTAAATGCACCATCGACCGAGGTGAATAATTCGGGCAGACCTTTGTTGCGCAAGGCGGAGATATAGTGAAATTTGGCAAAGTCTAAAAACTTCAATTTCCGATCAATTTCATTTTTAATAAAATCGCGCTCATCTTCTTTTAAGCCATCCCACTTGTTAATAGCGACAACCAAGGCACGCCCAGCATCTAATATATACGCGGCTACGTGAGCATCTTGCTCGGTAATACCTTCTTGGGCATCCACCACCAAAATCGCCACATTGGCGTCCTCAATGGCTTGCATGGTTTTTACCACGGAAAATTTTTCGATAGATTCGAATACACGGCCTCGCTTGCGCACGCCAGCGGTATCAATAATCACATAATTTTTGCCGTCTTTTTCCAGGTCAATTTCTATCGAGTCGCGCGTGGTGCCTGGCTCGTCAAATGCAATCACACGCTCTTCGCCCAGCAATGCATTCACCAAAGTAGATTTGCCCACATTGGGGCGGCCAACAATGGCGATTCTCGGCACTTTTTGATTGGTTTTTTCTTCGTCTTCGCTGACTTCTGGAAAGTTTTCTAGCGCCAGCTCGATTAAATCTTTCACACCCTCACCGTGTGAAGACGAAACAGAAAGCGGCTCGCCAAGACCCAGCTCAAAGAAATCAGCAGCAACCACTGCACGATTCATGCCTTCGGTTTTATTCACTGCGAGCAATACTGGGCGCTGCGCGCGACGTAACTTATCGGCGATGATGTATTCCTGCGGCGTAATGCCCGCGCGACCATCGACGATAAAAATCACCACGTCAGCTTCGTCAATCGCCAACAAAGTTTGCTTGGCCATTTCTTTTAAAATACCAGACTCTGCGGTAGGTTCGAAGCCGCCTGTATCAATCACCAAATACGGCTGGCTGGCGCCTATGCCACGCCCATAATGACGATCGCGCGTGAGTCCTGGCAAGTCGGCCACTAGCGCATCGCGGCTTTTGGTGAGGCGATTAAATAAAGTAGATTTTCCAACGTTGGGTCGACCAACGAGTACGATGGTGGGTAGCATAGGTTTTACTGCGCTTCTGGGCTAGGCAACCTGATGCCAGGCGCGCTATTTTCTATGCTTGGCTGTTGTTCTACATCAGGCAACAAAATTGAATCATTTTTTTGGAACATAATGCTGCGATTTTCACTTGGTACGCTTGGCTCAGGCTTTACTGGCTCACGCTGCACTTCTGAGGCAGACGCAGGTGTCGAAGTTGCCTTAGCACCATTTTCGGCAACACTAATGGCGTACAAGCCGCCATCGCGCGTTTCTGCAATCAACTGGCTTGAAGTGCTGCCAGACACCAGCGACATCACCGCATTACTATCAAGCTTAATGCGTGCAGCAAATTTACCTTCGTCCCTTGTTAAAAAGTGTACATAGCCTTCTAAATCGCCCACAGCAATCAGGTTTCCCATCGGCAAAGGAGCAGTTAAGCGGCGATTAGCCAGCGCGCCTTGGCGCCAAAATGTTTTACCCGTTTCATAATCGAGCGAATACACTGCACCAAGCGTGTGCGAAACGAATATTCTGGCATCTTCAACATTCATGCCGCTATAACTTGAAATATCGCGATTCCACAATACTTTACCGCTTCTGCGATCTACCGCCGCAATTTTACCTTGATACGCCACCGCATAAACAATTGGCCCAACCACTACAGGCAAGCTGGTGATATCAGCGATGCGCTCAATTTCGGTCACACCTTTGGGTTGCGCGACAGTCGCTTCCCACAGTAATTTACCATTATCTGCGCGAATTGCCACCATTTTGCCGCCCGCAAAACCTGCATAAATCGCACCACCATCTACTACAAGGCCAACGCTGCTCCGTAGCGTCAGTGAAGGGCTGATGCGCTCATAGACCCATTTGCGAATGCCATCGGCGGCATCTAAACCAAAAATATGATTATCGCCGGTGCGTACAATTACCAAGCCATCAAAATAGCGTGGCACACTGAGTATTTCGCTAGAAACTTTTGCTTTCCATAACGCTTTGCCCGCGACGTCGTAAGCATGCACATTACCTTTGTTGGTGCCGACCAATAAAATGCCTGCGCCAACACCAATGCCGCCACTAATCGGCTCACCAACACTCACGCGCCAAATTTGGCGACCGTTGCTCGCGTCTAACTTAAGAATCTCACCAGCGGTATTAGTCGCGTAAACCGCGCTGGAATCTAGTGCTGGCGTATAGTCGTATTTCTCGGTTTTGCCTGCGTTGCCAGACCAATCAATTTTCACGTTATAAGTAGGACTAATTTCTTCCAGCTCGGCGGGCGGGTTTGGTGGCTCGCGACCAAACACTTTGTCAGCAAGATCCGACCTTAATTCTGTCAGCGCGCTACAACCTGCAAGTGCTGCAAAGGCAAAAACGATGGCTATCCTATAAAGAGTTGAAAAATTCAGCATTACTGCAATCAAACGCCTAAAGATTCAAGTTTTTGCTGCGTATATTGATGCAATTTGCCTTGTAAATCCAAGTTTTCCAAAGCAGTTTGGTAGGCTTTTTTAGCTTCCGCTTGCTTGCCTTGTGCTAGCAAAACATCGCCCTGCAAATCGGCTTTTAAGCCCTCAAAACCCTTGTCAGCAATGGCGGCAAGCACTTTATTTGCATCATCGTAGTTTTTTTCCTCAAACAAAATACCGGCTAACTGCAAACCTGCAATGGCTTTCACGGCTCTTTCCTTGGCATTTTTAACCGCCCATTCCAATTGTGCTTTGGCACTTTTGCTGTCGTTGGCGGCAAAGTTAGCCTTTGCGGCAAATACTGCTGCGCGACCTGCATATGGCGTGCCAGAAAAATCTTCCATCAGCTTGGCCGATTGTGCTTTGATTTCGGCCGTTTTAGTTGAGTTTAAAACGACTAAATTTTGATACAAGGCTGAGGCTTCGATTGCTTTTTTATTTTGATAGTAACCATAACCCTGCCAAACGGCATAAGTCACTACCAGCGTCAATACTAGGTTGGTGGCCATTTTTCCATTTTTCTTCCACCAAGCTTTAAATTCGTCTAACTGCTCTTGCTCTTCTAAATCATATGCCATCTTTGTTCCTAAACTTTAAAACTTAATAAAAACTTCTTTAAAAACACTTCAAAATAAATCCCCTGCAACCCAATATCCATAAGGGTTAAGGGGATATCTTAAGCCGCTTTTCGACCAGGTATTGCATTTAATAATTGCTGTGTATAAGCCTGTTGTGGTTTGTTATAAATATCTACAACAGCGCCCTGCTCCACAATTTTACCTTGATGCATCACCACCATTTCATCGGCAATATGCCGCACCACGCGTAAATCGTGGCTGATGAAAATGTAGCTCAAATTCATTTCTGCTTGCAAGGCTTTAAGTAGCAACAAAATCTGCGCTTGCACCGAAACATCTAACGCAGAAACTGGCTCATCGCACACCACCACCTTGGGCTCTAGCACCAGCGCGCGCGCAATGCCAATACGTTGGCGTTGCCCGCCTGAAAACTGGTGCGGATATTTCTGTGCGTCAGCGACTTCCAAACCCACGCGCTGCAACATTTGCAGCACTTTTTCTTTTTGTTCGGCGGCTGAACCCAAACCATGAATCAGCAAGCCTTCGCCGACAATTTCGCCCACTTTCATGCGTGGATTCAACGAGGCAAACGGATCTTGAAACACCATCTGCAAGTACTTGCGTGCGCTACGTAAATCATCGCCACTTAGTTTTGCAAGGTCTTGACCCTGAAACAACACTTCGCCGCTATCAAAAGGGTGCAATTGTAACAGACAACGCGCCAATGTGGATTTGCCACTGCCAGATTCGCCCACCACCGCGAGCGTAGAACCTGCTTTTAACGCAATGCTCACATCGTTTAAAGCCTTGATTTGCGTGCTACCAAAACCAAAGCGGCCGCTGCGCTGCGTATAGCTTTTCACCAAATGATTAGCTTGTAATATAAAGTCACTCATGCCACTTTTTCTTTCAACCAAGCATAATCAATCGGCTTCAGTTCTTTCTTACCTTCGGCATCTGGCACGCAAGCCAACAAAGCCTTGGTGTATGGGTGTTTTGGTTTCTTCAAAATTTGCGCTTTCGTGCCCGTTTCCACAATCTCGCCGCGAAACATTACAATCACATCATCGGCAATATCTGCCACCACGCCAAAATCATGTGTGATAAATAACATGGCCATGTTCATGCGCGTTTTAAGTTCGTCTAGCAACTGCAGAATTTGCGCCTGCACCGTCACATCTAGCGCCGTGGTTGGCTCATCGGCAATTAGCAGTAGCGGCTCGCAAGCGATGCTCATGGCAATCATCACGCGCTGGCGCTGACCGCCAGAAAGCTCATCGGGGTAACTATTAGCGCGCTCAGAAGAAATACCAACTTGGGTTAACAGCGCCGAGATTTTATCTTTTAACGCTGCGCCTTTTAAACCCAAATGTGCAGTTAAACTTTCGCCAATTTGATAACCTACCGTTAAAACAGGGTTCAGCGAAGTCATCGGCTCTTGAAAAATCATGCCGATTTTAGCGCCGCGAATGCTTTGTAAGGCCTTATTATCAAGGCTAGTAAGCTCTTGATTTTGAAATTTAATGCTACCTTTGGCTTGTAATTGCGATGACAACAACCCCATGACGGACAAAGCTGTCAGGCTTTTACCACTACCAGATTCGCCGACGATACAAGTAGTTTTTCCTGCAGATAAAGTCAGCGAAACGTTGTTCACCAGTAAGCGATTTGGCGCGTTTTTTGGCGTTATAGTTAAATTAGCAATATTTAAAATTTCGGTCATGCTTACTCGATGTTGTAAACAATCGTCACCACAACACGTGCCGTTTTGTCGATAGTAGATTTATCATAAACGCCGCCATAGCTGTCGTCGCTGGCTTCGCCACCTTTTGCCAATATGTAAAAAGCGCCTTGATTGGCCGATTTCATCACACCGACTTTTACGCCGTCTTGCTTTACAAACTCGGTAGCACGGCTACGCGCATTTTTGGTAGCATCGGCAATGAGCGACATTTTGACGGACTCTAAATCGCTCACCAAATAATTCGGCGCCTGCGCAGACACTGGATGATTGTCCGCTCTTAGTTGTAAAAATGCCTTATTGGCTGCCGTGATTTTAGCGAGGTCTTTGCTGGTCACACGAATATTTTGATACGCATCAAAGCCTTTTTGCACTTGGCGCGGCGTATCTTTAATAAAAACTTCTTCATAATGTGGCGATATCGTTTCAACATCAACCGACCAAGTTTCACTACCCAAGCCTTGTTTAGTTAAAAACGCTTCTACCACTTCGCGCTCTCGTGCTACTGCTTGCAAAGCTTCAGCTTGCGTTAGCGCCGCCACACCGACGTTAATCGACCACTCAGCGCTATCAGCTTGAATCGGCTTTTCAGCCAAGCCTTTTACGGTAATGCTTTGCTGACCAGCCACCGCGCGCTTGGCCTGCACGCCCAATATAAATGCGGCTGTTGCCATGCCGATGGCCAGCAAAAAGCCTAGTACCATTATGGCTTTTGGAAATTGACTATTTTCGTTCACTCGAAAACTCCTATATGAGTTGCTACTTGGGCAAGTTTGCAGCGAATTTGTTCACCCGCTTGCAATAAAGGTTTAAGCGAGATTTCAGCAGCTGCCGCTTCATCATCACCCAAAATCGCCGCAAAGCGCGCGCCGCTTCTATCGGCCTTTTTCATTTGTGATTTAAAGCTTCCAGAACCCGCATGTAATATGACTTTCAGACCTACTTTTCGTAGCGTTTCCGCGGCTAAAAACGCTTGCTTTTCGGCTAACTCACCCACATTCACCAGGTAAATATCTGGCGCATTATTAGCGGTCACGCCGTATTCTTGCATCAGCAAGAATACGCGCTCTAAGCCAATCGCAAAGCCGCAGGCAGGCGTTGCGCTACCACCCAGCTGTTCCACCAAATTATCGTAGCGTCCGCCCGCAGCAATCGTGCCTTGCGCGCCGAGTTTGGTTGTCACCCACTCAAACACGGTACGGTTGTAATAATCCAGCCCACGCACCAAACTCGGATTAATTTTAAACGCAATATTGGCTTGTTTTAGCAAATCACAAACTGCCTCAAAGTGCTCTCTGCTATTGGCTTGCAGGCAATCTAATAATTTAGGTGCGGCTTTGCACATGGCTTGCATACGCGGATTCTTCGTGTCCAAAATTCGTAGCGGATTCGTATGCAAGCGACGTTTCGCATCATCATCTAGCAAATCTGCATACTTCTCAAAATATGCAATTAAGGCTTTACGATAGTCTGCGCGCTCGTCAGCATCGCCAATAGAATTGATTTGTAGTTCAACATCCGCAATGCCCAACTCAACCCAAAGCCTTGCCAACATTACAATTTGCTCAGCATCTACTTCTGGAGATCCAAAACCAAACGCTTCTACGCCAATTTGATGAAACTGGCGTTGACGACCTTTTTGCACGTTTTCGTGGCGGAACATCGCACCGCTGTACCAAAGACGCACCGGGCCGTTGTAAGTAAGATTATGTTCAATCACCGCACGCACGCAACCCGCTGTGCCTTCTGGTCGTAGTGTGAGCTTGTCGGAATTGAGCGGGTCAGTCCAAGCATACATTTCTTTCTCGACAATATCGGTGTGCTCACCCACGCTGCGCACAAACAAATCTGTGCTTTCTACAATCGGCATACGAATGTTGTTGTAGCCATATTGCGCGAGAACCTTGCGCGCCGTATCTTCCAGCTTAAACCACAGCGGTGTGACTTCTGGCAAAATATCGTAGAAACCCTTAATCGATTGTATTTTTTGTGTCATTTAATTTACTACTTGAATCGGAATTACTTTAATTTTACCGGCCTTTAGCCCAGCATTACTAAGGTCTGTGGCGTATCTATTTTGCACGTAACTTTCTACTATTGCTTGAAATTCTTGCGCAATATTGTCGCCTTTAAGTGTCACGGTTTTTTGCCCATCTACAAATACAGGCGCAACTGGCACTTCACCAGTGCCAGGCAAACTGATGCCAATATTCGCCAATTTGGATTCCCCTGGCCCATTCACTACGCAGCCCATCACCGCAACGCTCATATCCTCAACACCAGGGTAACTTTTACGCCAAACTGGCATTTGGTTGCGTAAATAACTTTGAATTTGCATGGCGAGCTCTTGGAAGTAGGTCGAAGTAGTTCGTCCACAACCTGGGCAGGCAGTGACCAACGGCGTAAATGAGCGGATGCCCATGGTTTGCAAAATCTCTTGCGCAACCACGACTTCTTTGGCGCGGCTTTCATTCGGTTCTGGCGTGAGAGAAACGCGTATCGTATCCCCAATACCTTCTTGCAGAAGCAATGCCAGCGCGGCTGTTGAAGCGACAATGCCTTTGCTGCCCATGCCTGCCTCGGTTAAACCCAGATGCAGCGGATAATCGCAGCGTTTTGCCAGCTCACGATACACTTTGACTAAATCTTGCACATTGCTGACTTTGCAAGAAATAATGATTTTATTCTTCGCCAAGCCAATATCCACGGCCTGTTGCGCACTTTCTAAGGCAGATTGAATTAAGGCTTCGCGCATGAGTTCATCGACAGAAAGTGGATTCGCTTTTTTGCCGTTGTCATCCATCATTTGCGCCATTTTGGCTTGGTCTAAACTGCCCCAATTGACACCAATACGCACACATTTTTGATATTTAATCGCCGCTTCAATCATACTAGCAAATTGCTCGTCGCGTTTGCTACCTTTGCCTACATTGCCAGGGTTGATGCGGTATTTGGCGAGTGATTTGGCGCAATCTGGATAAGCAGCTAATAATTTATGGCCGTTATAGTGAAAATCGCCCACCAGCGGCACGTTGCAGCCAAGTGCGTCTAAACCCACGCGAATATTACCAACTTGCGCTGCCGCTTCGGGCGAGTTGACGGTAATACGCACCACTTCTGAACCCGCTTGCCACAGTTCAAATACTTGCTGAATAGTCGATTTTGCATCAGCAGTATCGGTATTAGTCATGCTTTGCACCACGACAGGAGCAGGCTGAGAGCCAGACAAGCCACCACCCACAGGCACATGACCTATCATCGCTTGTAAAGAGTTACGCCGCATGCTTATTCAAGCTTGATGTGCGCAACATTGTTGCGCGAGTGCGGCGCCAGCTCGACTGACTTACCATTAAAGCTCATGCTAGTAGCGCCCGCATTACCAATTGTGACATTTACAGGTGGTTTCACATCAATACTTTCACGGCTACCAGCAAATATCGTCTTGCTGTAAATCTCACGGCCGCTAGCTTCTACCACACTCACCCAAGTTTCTTGGTTAGCACTAAGCTCAAGTTTCGCCATGCCACTTGGTGTAGCTGCAATTGGCGTTTCTGGAGAAAAAATAACTGAAGGTTGGGTTGTTGAAGGAACAACAGATAGCACAGCCGCTGTTGAGGGCAACACACTGCTAGGCTGTGCAGCATTCGCACTAGCATCAGTGGGGTTTGCAACAGTAGCTATAACTGGTGGCGTATTCAGAGTTGCTTCCGCAGGTGGTAATGTTAACTGAGTACTTGCTTGCAATTCAGGCGTACGCTCTGCCGCTGGCAAAGCCGCTTCTGGCAAAGGTTCTGCGTTATCCAAGCCAGCAGTTGGCAAAGTTGGGCTAGGTTTTTCCACGTAGTTTTGATAAAACAGCCAAGTACCCAAACCTGCCAATGCTAATAATCCTAGCAATAAATTGCGCCCTGTATTGGGTTTTTTATAGCTGGTCATTTTCATATTTGCGCTAGGTTTAACAATCAGCTCATGCGGATCGGTGCTAGGTACAATCACGTTGTAAGCGTCTAACAAAGGCTCTGCGTTGATTTTAAGTTGCTTAGCATAGTTGCGAATAAAACCGCGCACAATGGTGGGTTCAGGCAAAGCTGCAAAATTATCCGCTTCGATTGCCTCAATTTGCTTAGGGCTTAACCGTAGTCGGCTAGCAATATCTTGTATCGCTAAACCTTGATTTTCGCGAGCAGTACGTAGCGCGCCACCGCAGCGAGAGCGCGAAGGCGTGTCAAATTCATACAATCCCGTATTTTCAGGAAGGAGGGAAGTGTGCTGTGTGTGTTCAACTACTTCTGTAGATTCTTTAGTTTTACGCGCCATAATTCACCTTAATTAGTTGCTACTTTAATTAATAGCACTTTAATTACTGCTTATCTCTGCTCACTTAATAACATACGTGTTTGCTCAGAATTAGGATATTGCTGACGTAACTGTAAAGCATAACTGGCCTCACTATTTTTGTCGCCCAACACACGTGCGACTTTTATGCCCAACCAAAGTGTTTCTGAACTTGGTGAAGCAATTAGGGCATTTTGTAAAGTTTTTTGAGCAATGGTCGCATCACCACGCTTGAACTGAATATCGGCTAATTGCGTGGCAGCAGAATGCGTCAGCGGCTCAATCTGCAGTGCTTTATTGAGATAAAGTTCTGC
>JANMYB010000030.1:0-5078 GCA_031381645.1 Methylotenera sp. | reverse complement strand
GTGGTCCACTTTTAATTTTCATGGCATTTTCCATGTAATGGATTTGCACAGGCGACGTATGTGTTCTTAGGACGTTAAACAAGCACAAGTGCGCGGTGTCGATTCATTTGGCATGTTGTGCTCCAGCAAAGAGCTCGGTTTGTCGGCAGAGGCCGCTGGTTTGCTAGAGCTGCCAGACGATGCACCAATTGGCGCTGATATTCGCGACTACTTAAGCTTAAATGATACGCTACTGACGTTGAAGCTAACGCCAAATCGTGCGGATTGCTTGAGTATTTTAGGTATTGCGCGCGATGTAGCCGCTATTACTGGCGCTGTTTTACAACTGCCTCAAAACCCAACTGCAAAAATAGAATCTACCCGCATCATGGCAGTATTGGTGAACGCACCAGACGCATGCCCTGCGTATTTTGGCCGCCCGATTGAGCAGGTAAACGCGCAAGCGAAAACGCCAGATTGGATGATTCGCAACCTTGAGCGCAGTGGCGTGCGTAGCATTAGCGCCATTGTGGATATCACGAATTATGTGTTACTCGAGCTTGGCCAGCCGATGCATGCGTTTGATTTAGCCAAGCTGAGCGACCATATTGAAGTGCGTTTTGCCAAGACAAATGAATCGTTAAAGTTGCTGAACGACACAGAGGTTAAATTGAAAACCGATGATTTGGTGATTGCTAGTAATGGCGAAGCGATTGCGCTGGCAGGCATTATGGGCGGAGAGCCAACTTCGGTAACGGATGCGACAACCGATATATTCTTAGAAAGTGCGTTTTTTACGCCTGATGTGATTGTGGGCAAAGCACGCCGCTTGGGCTTGAGCACCGATTCATCCTATCGTTTTGAGCGCGGTGTAGATTTTGGCAACACCATGTTTGCGCTGGAGCGCGCGACTGAACTTATTTTGCAGATTTGTGGTGGCAAAGCAGGAAATATCACCCAGGCGGTGACTGCCTTCCCTGCACGCAACACCGTTAATTTGCGCTATGCGCGTTTGCTTTCGGTGCTGGGCATTACAATTCCACAAAAAACGGTGGGCACATTACTCACACAATTGGGTTTTGAGTTTAGCGAAAAGGATGGCGCTTTTGCAGTGAAAGCGCCGAGTTATCGCTTCGATATTGCGCGTGAGGAAGATTTAATTGAAGAAATCGCACGTTTGCACGGCTACGACAAAATTCCTGCGATTAAACCGATTGCAAATTTATCGATATTAAATGCTCCAGAAGCCTCTTGGAATAAGGCTTCCATGGCAGGCGTTTTGAGAGATTTTGGTTATCAAGAAGTCGTTACTTATAGCTTTGTGGACGAAAGCTGGGAGCGCGATTTGATGGGCAATGCTAACCCGATTAAGCTGAAAAATCCGATTTCCAGCAATTTAAGCGTGATGCGCAGTGGCTTGTGGGCTGGGCTTTTGGACTCACTTACCTACAATTTAAATCGCAAACAAGAGCGCGCTATGTTATTTGAAATTGGCGCTAGTTATTTTGCAGATAAGGAAAGTTACAAAGAGGAAATGCAAATTTCTGGCTTATGTTACGGCGCTTTTCAGCCTGAGCAATGGGGTACGGTAGCGCGCGACGTGGATTTTTACGATGTAAAAGCGATAGTTGATGCGTTGACAAATAGTCAAGCAGAATATCGCCAGGAAGCTCATTCTGCTTTGCATCCAGGTCAGTCTGCGCGCGTGTATTTGCACAATAAATCAATCGGCTGGCTGGGTAAATTGCACCCAAAATGGCAGCAGCAATATAGTTTGCCAAAAAATGCAGTGTTGTTTGAGTTGCAAATTGAACGTTTATTACAAAGCAAAGTGCCCAAATATCAAGAAGTGCCTAAATTTTTGCCAGTTCGGCGTGATATTGCAGTGTTGGTGGATGCCGAACTACCCGTTCAGGCTATTGTCAATGCCGTAAATTCGGCTAGGATTCCTCTTGTGCAGCAAATACAACTCTTTGATATATATCAGGGAAAGGGTATTGCAGAAAACAAAAAAAGCCTTGCATTTCTTGTACTTATGCAAGATACTCATAAAACTCTGTTGGATATTGAAGCAGAAACTGCAATAGCCGAACTGCTTAAATTGTTGCAAAATCAATTCGGCGCATCGTTACGCAATTAAGATAATTTAAAAAAGTATTGAGGCTCAGGGGATTAGTATGACATTAACAAAGGCTGATTTAGCCGATTTATTATTTGAGCAAGTTGGCTTAAATAAGCGTGAGGCAAAAGACATGGTAGAAGCGTTTTTTGAGGAAGTGCGTAGCGCTTTAGAAACAGGTGATAGCGTTAAACTATCAGGTTTTGGCAATTTTGAATTGCGTAAAAAATCTGAGCGCCCAGGCCGCAACCCAAAAACAGGTGAAGAAATACCAATCACAGCACGTCGCGTGGTCACTTTTCACGCCAGCCAAAAACTAAAAAGCAAAGTAGAAGAGCATTACGCTCAGTAGGCTCAATTAATGCTAGATCCAAATGCAAAAATGCAATTACCACCTATCCCCGCTAAACGGTACTTTACCATTGGTGAGGTAAGTGAGCTGTGCGGAGTAAAACCGCATGTATTGCGTTATTGGGAGCAAGAATTTACGCAATTAAAACCAGTAAAACGTCGTGGCAATCGCCGTTATTATCAGCATCACGAAGTATTGTTAATTCGCAAAATCCGTGAACTATTGTACGAGCAAGGCTTTACCATTAGCGGCGCGCGTAACCGTTTAGATGGCGCAGAGGATAGAGCTGAAACAGCCGCTATGTCGCAAGCAAGCGCGCAAATCTCGCAGGCGGCAACAGAATCAGCCAATGATTTTGATTTCTTTAGCTTTAAACAACAAGTGCGCGAAGTGATACAACTGCTACGCGCTTAGGCTTTAAAATTTAGGCCAGCTTTGACCGCAATTCAACCTGTTTTATTTTTACTGCGCAAAGCTTTTGCTTGGCGCTTTTCATTTATAATACGCACTCGCTGCTCATTAACAGTAGCGCGGTTCGGGGCATAGCGCAGCCTGGTAGCGTACATGCCTGGGGGGCATGGGGTCGCAAGTTCGAATCTTGCTGTCCCGACCAAATTTTTGATTTTTAGCTGTTTATTTAGTAGCGCGCTTTACGCCAAAACTTTCGGTAATGCGGTCTAGCATAATCGCCAGCAGCACCACGCCTAAGCCGCTTTCAAATCCTAAGCCAATATCCAAGCGCGAGATGCTCGAGAGCACATCGTTGCCCAAGCCGCCAGCACCTACCATGGAAGCAATAATGACCATCGAGAGTGCCATCATAATAGTTTGATTGATGCCCGCAAATAAGTTGGCCATTGCGCTGGGGATTTGCACTTTAAACAGCAATTGCGTTGGCGTGCAGCCAAACGCAATGCCTGCCTCTACTTGTTCTTTATTTACTTGGCGAATGCCGAGCGAGGTGAGGCGGACAACAGGAGGCATGGCAAAAATTACCGTGGCGATGACGCCTGGCACGCGTCCCAGCCCGAAAAACATGGCAGCGGGAATCAAATAAACAAAGGCAGGCATGGTTTGCATAAAATCTAAAATCGGCCTGATAACCGCTTCAGCTCTATCGTTGCGGCCTGCCCATATACCCAGTGGAATGCCTAGCGTCAAGCTAATCAAGGTTGCCGAGATGATGAGCGCGAGTGTGACCGCAGTTTGATTGGCGAAGCCCATGTTGAAAATCAGTAGCAGTGATGCAGCGCAAAATAGGGCGAATTTCCAGCCCAGCCGCCAGTAGCCAATGACAATAAACACCAATGCCAGCAGCCAAAATGGAATGCCCAACAAACCGCTTTCAATGACTCCAGTAGTGCTATCTATTATTTTGCCAAGCTTATCTAAAACCCCTTGATCATTGGTTTCTAACCACTTAACTGCTGCGGCCACCCAGTCACCTATCGCTAGTTTGTAGCTCATGCTAGTTTCTCCTTATACAGTTTACGCAGCAACACGGTTTTGGTGATCGCGCCGATGTACTCGCCATTTTCGTCCACAACGGGTAATGGGCAGGCGTATTCCACTACTTTTTTCATGACTTCATTGAGCGGCATACTGCTTGGGATGGCGGTTTTATCTGGCAATATCGCATCACGTAGTTTTTTCTTGGGTTGGTTGATGCAAGCCAATAGCGATTCTGCTGAGACCACACCAAGCACTTTGTGTTGCTCATCTAGCACAAACGCATACACGCGGTCGTACATACGCATGCGCTCTAAAGCAGCGCTGAAGCCATTGGCAGGGTCATCTGGGCGTTCAAAAATGGTCACTTGTTCTTTCAGTGCTACGTCTTTTGCGGTCAGGTATTTATTGGTATCTACGCCATTAAAAAATGCTTTCACATATTCATCGGCAGGGCGTTGCAGAATATCGTCCGAAGTACCCACTTGCACCACGCGACCGCCTTCCATAATACAAATGCGGTTGCCAATACGCAGCGCTTCATCTAAATCGTGCGAAACGAATACAATTGTTCTTTTTTGCTCTTGTTGCAGTTTCATCAGCACGTCTTGCATCTCGGTACGACGCAGCGGGTCTAACGCAGAGAAAGCTTCATCCATTAACATGAGTGAGGGATTCACAGTAAGCGCGCGCGCTAAGCCTACGCGCTGCTGCATTCCGCCCGACAATTGAGATGGCATATGTTTAGCAAAAGTGTTCAGGCCAACTTGCTCCAGTACTTCCATGGCGCGACGTTCGCGCTCTTTCACCTCCACGCCCGCTATTTCCAAGCCGAAGGCGGCGTTTTCTATCACACTGCGATGTGGCAGCAAGGCGAACGATTGAAACACCATGCTCATGTCCTTGCGGCGCAAATTGAGCAGTTTTTCTGTACTCATCTTCGCTACATCTTCGCCATCGACAATCACGCTGCCAGCGGTTGGCTCGATAAGGCGATTAAGCAAGCGAATAAGTGTCGATTTGCCTGAGCCAGAAAGCCCCATTAGCACGAAAATTTCGCCTTTATTGATTTCAAACGAAGCATCTAGCACGCCCACTACTTGGCCTGTCTGTCGCAGCACCTCATCTTTGTGCTTGCCGTCGTATAGCATCTGTAATGCAGCTTCTGGCTTATTACCA
>JANMYB010000089.1:0-7124 GCA_031381645.1 Methylotenera sp. | reverse complement strand
TTTGCCTTGTTGGGAGTGGCTTGCGAGCGTGCGCCAACAACTGCACTGGTCGCCGAATCTGAGCAAACTCAAGTCGTTACACAAAGCGATAATGTAGCCATAGTACAAGCGTTTAAGGGCAAAAACAGTAGTGTTTTTGTGGAGGGTGGCGGCGTGGTAAAAAAGCTTTTGGCCGATGACAACAGGGGCTCGCGACATCAAAAGTTTTTAGTGACGATTTCAGATGAGCAGACCTTACTTTTTGCGCACAATATCGACCTGGCACCTAGGATCGATGGGCTTGCGGTGGGCGATGCCGTCACTTTTCGCGGCGAATACGTTTACAATCCCAAAGGCGGCGTCATGCATTGGACGCACAAAGATCCGCAAGACGCGATAGAAGGTGGTTGGATGAAACATAACGGCAAAACTTACGAATAAAACAATATGAGTGATATTTTAAATAAAATTTTAGAAACCAAGCGCCAGGAGTTGAATGATGCTCTGCAAGCCTCATCGCTGTTGACGGTTAGAGCAGCAGCAGAAAACATGCCTAAACCACGTGATTTTGTCGGCGCAATTCGTGCAAAAATTGCCGCTGGAAACGCTGCGGTGATTGCCGAAATTAAAAAAGCCAGCCCATCAAAAGGTGTGATTCGTGCCGATTTTAATCCAACCGAAATTGCTAAAAGCTATGAGGATGGCGGTGCAGCGTGTTTGTCAGTACTTACTGACATTGAGTATTTTCAAGGCAGTGCAGAATATTTAAAACAAGCGCGTGCAGCGTGTAATTTACCTGTATTACGTAAAGATTTTATGATTGACTCCTACCAAGTCTATGAAGCGCGCGCCATGGGTGCGGATTGCATTTTGCTTATCGCCGCCGCGATTGATTTGGATAAAATGCGCGAGTTGGAAAGCATCGCCCACGGCCTTGGCATGGCGGTGCTGGTAGAAGTGCATAATGGCGAAGAGCTAGATTTGGCGTTACAACTTAAAACGCCGTTGGTAGGCATTAATAATCGCAATTTACGTACTTTTGAGGTGGCCCTGCAGACCACGCTGGGCTTGCTTCCTAGGCTGCCTGAAAATAGAATTATTATCACAGAATCTGGCATTTTTACGGCTGACGATGTTGCACTAATGCGCAAAAATAATGTACATACATTTTTGGTTGGTGAGGCGCTTATGCGCCAGCCAGAGCCGGGTTTAGAACTGAAAAAAGTATTTTCTTAAGGGAAAAACGATGACTAACCAATTTCTCGCAATCCGCCCACGCCGCATGCGTAAAGATGAGTTTTCTCGCCGCCTTATGCGCGAAAACGTGCTGACGACTAATGATTTAATTTATCCCGTGTTTGTGTTAGATGGTGAAAACAGAACCGAAGCTGTGAAATCCATGCCTGGTGTGCAACGCCAAAGCATTGACTTGCTGCTTAAGACTGCGGGCGAATGCGTTAAGTTGGGCATTCCCGCATTGGCGATTTTCCCTGTGGTAGAGCAGCAACATAAAAGCCTAGATGCAAAAGAAGCGTTTAATGATAAAGGTTTAGTCCCGCGTACCGTAAAAGCGCTTAAAAAAGCCTATCCTGAGCTTGGTATTATTACCGATGTTGCGCTCGACCCCTACACTACGCACGGGCAGGATGGTCTCATTTATGATACGGGCTATGTGATGAATGACGAAACCGTTGCCGTATTAGTCAAACAAGCGCTATGCCACGCCAAAGCGGGCGCAGATGTGGTTGCACCGAGCGACATGATGGATGGCCGCATCGGCGCGATTCGCGATGCTTTGGAAGAAAATGGCTTTATTCACACCAAAATTTTGGCCTACTCCGCCAAATACGCCAGCACGTTTTACGGGCCTTTCCGCGATGCTGTTGGTTCTTCTGCCAACTTGGGTACAGGCAATAAATACAACTACCAAATGGACCCTGCCAACGGTGACGAGGCGATTAAAGAAGTCGCGCTGGATATTGAAGAAGGCGCAGACATGGTGATGGTGAAACCTGGTTTGCCTTATTTGGATATCGTGCGCCGAGTGAAAGACGAGTTTGGCGTGCCGACGTATGCCTACCAAGTGAGTGGTGAATACGCCATGCTGAAAGCTGCCGCGCAAAACGGCTGGCTGGATGAAAAGGCTTGTGTGTTAGAGAGTTTGTTGGCGTTTAAACGCGCAGGGGCAGATGGGGTGTTGACGTATTTTGCGATGGATGTGGCGAGATGGTTGAAAGCAGGCTAGAGTTTCATGGAAATCGCTAAGAGTACACGTCACTCAAAGATAACTGGTGATTTTGCAGAACGCCTAGTGCTTTATTGGCTCTCGAAATATGGATTTGAGTGTGCGATTGTTGACCATGTGGGTTTAGATATTATTGTCCGGAATCCGCACACTCAAGAAATTTTAGGAATCTCTGTGAAGTCGCGTTCACGTAACGCTGGAAGGGAAGGTAGTTACATCAGTATTCCTAATGATAATTTGATAAAGCTTGAAAACGCCTGTAAATCTTTTAATTGCGTTCCGTACTTTGCTATCGTAGTTGATGAGGCTGAGTCTATTACTGCTTTTATTCTTAGCAAAGATCATCTAATTGATATTTCTCCGCCTGGAAAAGAAGTAGTTTCTTGGAAAATGAGAAAAGCTAATGTTGCTCAGTACGAAAATGATCCTTTAATAAAAACGTTCCATTTTTCTACTAGAACTGGGAATTGGTGGGGGAAACAAGCGTAGTTTTTTCGCCTCTAGGCGAGTTTCTTTCTTTTGCCCAAACAAAAATACACCCCGCTGCCGCTTGTTTCCTTCGGTCTTAGCGCCGCATCTACGTGGTGACTGCGGAACTCGGATTTTCAATCCTTATAAGACCGCAAGGGTCTTCCCCAACCTCGCTAAGTGCTAAAGCACTAAGTCGGTTGTGACAGTCCTCGCCGCTTCTCCATCTGCCTTTAACCGTAAAGGTCATGTCCGCCAAGTGCCCGCTCATACTTCGCGACCTTGGCGCCAAACCCGAAGGCGCGGCAAGCCAGTATTTGGCTTCCCCAATTTGCTAAGCCACTAAAGTGGCAAGCAAAGTGTGAAAGGGGATTAAAGTCAAAATCATGTGAATGCGAACGTTGTTTGTTTAACGAACAAATCTTCCAAACTTCGTCATTCTGAGCATAGCGAAGAATCCAGTAGTTTGAATGTAGCTAAAGAACATGGATTCTTCGCTATGCTCAGAATGACGGTGGTGGGATTATAATGCGTTGAATTACATTAGTTTATGTCTTATTTTCATGCCTAAACAACCAGCCGTTTATATTCTTACGAGCAAATACAACGGTACTTTATACATAGGCGTTACAAGCAATTTACCACAACGCATGTACCAACATCGCGAGGCGTTGGCTGAGAGCTTTAGCAAAAAATATGGTATTAAAATGTTGGTATATTTTGAAATATGTGGAGACATGAGCGGTGCGATTGCACGAGAAAAGTCGCTTAAAGGCATTACGAGAGCTAGGAAAATTGTTTTGATAGAAGCTGCAAACCCTGATTGGGAAGATTTGGTTATGAAGCTGGAATTACTTAAACCTTAAAAACTGGATTCTTCGCCTAAATAAAATCTTAGGCTCAGAATGACAAATAGTAGATGCTCTGCAAGCCAATATCCATGAGCTTTCCAGGGCGTCTATTTTAAATCCCCAATAGTGCTTGTAAGTCACTAATATCCGCACGTTCTGCGTTGCTGCCATCGCCTGCTCTCTTTGTCGCAACGCGCATATCATCTACATCAAACACGCTGATTTTTTGCAAGCCTAGTTCAGTTTCTAGCGTAAACACTGGTACGGTTTTGCGTACTTTTTCTTTTTTGTCTTTGCTGGGTTTGTCAGATACGCGATACGATTTTTCGCTGCTTTCAAACGGAATTTGCTGATTGAGCAGAAACATTTCCACATCTTTTGCACTATCGGCAAATAAGTGAATATTGGTTTGTGAGAATTTCCCCGCCGTGCCATCCAACACGCTACCAGTGAGGTGCGGATTAAAGCGCTCAAACAGTTGCATCGTCATCAGCGCGGTTTTGCGCAACTTAGCCAGCTCTAGCGGTTGTTCGTCGGCGTTAAAGATTTCGTGATACAGCCTGATTTCTTCTTCAATTTCGGCATTGGTGGGCAGCACGCTATTTTCAGAAACACCGAGTTGCCGCCCTGCTTTCTTTTTGGCGTAGGCAAAATCATGCACACCATCTTCTGCCATCATTCGCGCGGCTTGCTGGGCGATGAGCTGACGAATATGATCTAAGTTTTCGCGTGACATAATGTGCAAAGACCAAAGTTAAAAACCTGACGGATTCATCATGCGAGCAGCCGAATCGCTACTGTCACTGCCATTATTGTTGCTGAGAGGTGGATTAGCTGGTTGATGCGGATGTTGTTCAATCGAGCGATTTATTGACGTGTCATTTTGTGGCTCACGCGTTAGTGGCTGTAATGGATTATCCAGCATGCTGTCTGGAAAAGCTGCTGCAGGAAAATCTTCTGCGGTTGGTTCCTCCAAAGGCGGAATATAAGTTTCTACTTCTGGCGGCGGTGTTTCATTATAAAAATATTCGTAAATGCCTTCTTCATCTTCGCTAATTAGAATGCCTAAAAGTGAATCGATTTTGAGCTGCATCACGCCATCTGGCACGCTGACAGGCGCATCTGGCATGCCACGCAGCGCGGTTGCCATATAGCGAATCCAAATCGGCAAGGCGGCTGTGCCACCTGTTTCAAGTTTGCCTAGCGTACGTGGCTGGTCAAAACCTATCCACGCAACTGCAACTTGTTTGGGGTTGTAACCAGCAAACCAAGCATCGACGAGGTTATTGGTGGTGCCAGTTTTGCCAGCTAAATCGTTACGGCCTAGCGCTTTGGCTTTAGTAGCAGTACCGCGCTGCACTACATCATGCATCATCGAGGTCATCAAAAATGCGTTGCGCGGATCGATGACGCGCGGCGCGTCTCTTTTGGCTTGAGGATAGCGCATTTCTTCAATCACCTTGCCGTTACTATCGGTAATTTTATTGATAATGTGTGGTGTGACGCGATAGCCGCCGTTGGCAAATACCGCATAGCCGCTCGCCATTGTCCAAGGTGTTGTTTGCCCCGCACCCAGCGCCATGGTTAAATATGCAGGATGATCTTTACGTGAAAAGCCAAATTTGGTGATGTAATCTTGTGTATAGCGTGCGCCAATAGTTTTAAGCACACGTATCGATACCATATTTTTGGACTTAGTGAGTGCTGTTCTTAGTCGAATCGGCCCATCGTATTTACCATCAAAGTTTCTTGGTTCCCACATTTTATTGCTACCAACCTCACCCGCCGACATTGAGATAGGCTCATCTTCGACAATAGTTGCGGGTGTGAAACCTTTTTCTAAGGCAGCAGAATAGACAAAAGGCTTAAAACTGGAGCCGGGCTGGCGCCAAGCTTGGGTAACGTGGTTAAATTTATTTTTTTTGTAATCAAAACCACCTACCAAGGCAGTAACAGCAGCATTTTCAGGGTTAAGTGCAATTAGCGCAGCTTCAACTTCTGGTAATTGTACAATGTGCCAAATATTTTGACTTTTAATGATGCGAACCACTGAGCCAGCTTTAATCTTATGTTTTTTAAAATCTTTGTCGGCCAGATTTTTTTGCAACAAACTTAAACCAATACCACTAATTTCAAGTTGCTCACCTTTTTTACTAAACACTTTGACCAGTTTGGGTGTAACAACTGTCACGATAGCAGGTACAAATCCGCGGTACTCTTCGATATCATTCAAGGCGGTTTGCAAGCCTTCCTCTAGGTTGGCAGATTTCAGTTGATTTAAATCAATATTTTTCTCAGGCTTTTGATAACCTTGGCGGCGCTGATATTCTAAAATGCCCTGCAAAACTGCGTTGTTTGCGGCTTCTTGATTGGCTCTGATAATGGTGGTGTAAACTTTAAGACCGCTGCTGTAAATAGCTTCTTGATAATGTTGGAACAAAATTTGACGCACAATTTCCGCTACATAATCTGCATCTAAATCTTTGGATAATTTAGAAGATTTAAATTTTAAAGGCTGTTTCATCGCCTCGTTAAATTTGGCTTCGTCAATAAAACCATAACGTCGCATATCGCGTAAAACTTCGTGCTGCCTTTCTATGGCGCGTTTAGGGTTGATATAAGGATTATAGCCAGTAGGTGCTTTGGGTAGGCCTGCCAACAGCGCAGACTCGGCCAAAGTAAGTTTAGATAGCGGTTTGCCGAAATATACCTGCGAAGCTGCCGCAAAGCCGTATGAGCGCTGCCCTAAAAATATCTGGTTTAAATAAAGCTCAAAAATTTGGTCTTTATTCAAAGCTTTTTCTATCTTGATCGCTAGCAATGCTTCTTTTACTTTTGTGACCATGTTGCGTTTGCCGCCAGGCACAGTAAAAAAGTTTTTGGCCACTTGCATAGTAATCGTGCTGGCACCCTCGTGGCTTTTGCCAGTAACATTATTTTTAATTGCGCGCGCAATACCTTTCGTATCAATGCCACTATGCTGATAAAAACGACGGTCTTCAATCGCTAATACGGCATCTTTTAGATTTTTAGGGACATTTTCAATTTTCACAAAAGCACGGCGTTCTTCACCAAACTCGCTAATTAAATAGCCATCTGCCGAATAAACACGCAGCGGAAGTTTGGGTTGATAGTTGGTGAGCGCCTCAAGTGATGGCAATGTAGGATAGATGAGCGTGATAGCTAGCGCTGTAAGCGCAGTGAGACTAAGTCCGCCAACAATGACAAAGAGTATGAGGAAGTGCCACCACTTTTTTGGGGTCATATTAAAGGTGCTTTAACGAATTTAACCATACCTAACTAGAACATTTTAACAGGTAATGGACTTATACAAGTTAACAAAAATTCAGTGGATAATATTAATTATATGTAATCAAATATAAAAAATTATTGGTTATATAGACTGTGTTTAAAATGGTACATATGCAACAATTGTGCACTTTGTTCAAATTTAAAATAAAAAATTGCTTTACAGGGCGATAAGTTGTTGCTAGGATTTAATGTAAATTATCACTATTGTGCATAACCCATGAATATAGAAAGAGAATTTTAATTTGAAATTCGATTTTTTTAATGAAAGT
>JANMYB010000067.1:0-4779 GCA_031381645.1 Methylotenera sp. | reverse complement strand
GAAAAGAACGAAATCATTATTGTAGATGAATTTTCTGGGCGCAAAATGCCAGGCCGCAGATGGTCGGATGGCTTGCATCAAGCGGTGGAGGCCAAAGAAGGTGTGGAGATTCAAAAAGAGAACCAAACGCTGGCTTCGATTACTTTCCAAAATTACTTCCGCATGTATCAAAAATTGTCTGGCATGACAGGTACAGCAGACACAGAAGCTTATGAATTTAACCAAATATATGGCTTGGAAACGGTGGTGATTCCTACGCACCGCGCCATGTTGCGTAAAGACGCAATGGATAAAGTGTATCGCACCGCTAATGAGAAATATAACGCGGTGATTGAGGATATTAAGGCCTGCCAAGCCATTGGCCAGCCAGTGTTGGTAGGTACGACGTCGATTGAGAATTCAGAACTTATTTCCGAACTGTTAACAAAAGCCAAGTTAACACATGAAGTTTTAAATGCAAAACAGCATGAGCGCGAAGCGCATATTGTGGCCGAAGCAGGTAGTCCAGGTGCAATTACCATCGCCACAAATATGGCAGGACGTGGTACCGACATTGTGTTAGGAGGCAACCCGGAATCTAGTATCCATGCGGTTCGTAGTGATGCTAATTTAAGCGATGCAGAGAAAGAAACTAAGATTTCGCAAACAAAAGCTGACTGGAAAAAGCGCCACGATGCGGTAGTTGCTGCGGGTGGTTTGCATATTATCGGCACCGAGCGTCATGAGTCGCGCCGTATCGATAACCAATTGCGTGGCCGTTCTGGTCGCCAAGGTGACCCAGGTTCTAGCCGTTTTTACTTGTCGTTGGATGACCAATTACTGCGTATTTTCTCTGGCGATCGCGTCGCGGCGATTATGGAGCGCCTGAAAATGCCAGAAGGCGAAGCGATTGAACATGCCATGGTGACGCGCGCGATTGAAAATGCACAACGTAAAGTAGAAGGCCGCAACTTTGATATTCGTAAGCAGTTATTAGAGTTTGATGATGTTTCTAATGATCAACGCAAAGTGATTTATGAGCAGCGCAATGAGTTGCTGGAAGCCACCGATATTGGTGAAACCATTTCTGCTATGCGTGGCGATGTGCTTAGCAGTATGATTGCAACGCATATTCCGCCTGGCAGTGTGGAAGAGCAATGGGATATTGCAAGCTTGGAGAAAGAACTGGTTGCCGAAACGGGGCTTGATTTGCCAATCGCACAATGGCTAGAAGAAAACCCCGATTTGCACGAAGAAACGCTACGTGAGCGCATTTTCGACTTAGCAGATGAATCTTATAAAGCCAAAGAATCACTTGCCAGCGCAGATACCATGCGCCAATTCGAGCGTTCGGTGATGTTGCAAAGCATCGACATGCACTGGCGTGAGCATTTGGCCGCGCTCGATCATTTGCGTCAAGGCATCCATTTGCGCTCTTACGCGCAAAAAAATCCTAAGCAAGAATACAAGCGTGAGGCGTTTCAATTGTTTGAGAGTTTGCTCAATACAGTGAAATCTGAAGTTACCAAAATTACCATGCTGGTGCAAGTACGCCCGCAAGAGGAGCTGGAAGCGGTTGAGCCAGTTTCTAATGTGGCGAATGTACAATATCAGCATGCAGATTTTGAAGAGGCTTTAGCGAATCCGCAAGGTGATTTTTCTGAGGAAGAAAAGGCACAGATGGCAGGTGGCACGCCGATTGTGCGCGAAGGCGTAAAAGTGGGTCGCAACGATCCTTGCCCATGCGGAAGCGGCAAAAAATACAAACAATGCCATGGTGCTTTAAGCTAGATTTTTGGACGCAATATGTTTGAAGAGCCAGTTGTAGAATCGCCCTGCATTAATGTTTGTCAAATGAATGAGGCAACTGGTTTTTGTCATGGCTGTTACCGCACCATTGAGGAAATCCAAAGCTGGTGGGATTTCACCTTTGAGCAAAAATCTGAAGTGATTAAAAAAACTTGGGCAAGGCAAGAAGCATTATTTGACTGAAAACAATGCTCTGGCGACCGCATGGATATTGGGCTGCAGGGCATGCAATTTGCCGCCTCTTACTTCCACATCGTCATTCTGAGCTAAGCGAAGAATCCAGCCAATTAAAATAAGCATTCTCTCTCCCTTGAAGGGAGAGAGTTAGAGAGAGGGTGAAAAACCGTCGCTTTCGCGCGACTAGCGAGATACTTTTTCTTGCTTAGCCAAGAAAAAGTATCCAAAAAGAAGGCTACCCCGCTGCCACTTCATCCTTCGGTCTTAGCGCCGCATCTGGGGCGGCTGCGGAACTCGCCCTGACAAGTCGCAAACAACGCGACTTGTTGCGGAGCTCAAACAGTCCTCGCCGCCTACCATCTGCCGCTCAAGCCGAAGGCGCGGCAAAGGGGTTTATGATGAAGGAGGTTCAACAGCTTTTTTTGCTGATTGTCTGGCAATTTTAGAGGTGGCTTTTTTTATTTTTGCTAGTGTTTCTTTTACCTTGTCCCCTTCAATAACTTCTCTTTTTAAAACCTCATTTGTAAGTATGTCTAGGATTTGCTCAGTCTCAACTTTGAGTTCAGGAAATAATTTTTTCAACTCTCGCCGAACTGAACTAACAATGGGTTCTGAAATAGTGATTTGTGCGATAACAAACTTATTAACGAGTTGGGTATGTTGATGATAAACGTCCATTGCATCGGAGCTGATGCCTTCCTTACACAACAAAAACAATTTATTTAGGTCATCTTCAGACTTTAAGTTAATGCCGCACAAATTAAATGATGAAACCTCTTCTACTTCGTACTGTTGGCCAAACTTAATTCTGAATAGCTTCCAATCTAGAGAGTTCGTGAGTACAACCCATTCGATTCCATGCCCAACACCATAGTTAATTGCTTGTTGCATGTGAGTGTTATTAAGAACTATGGCAGCGCCTTTGACTTCAATTAAGTACTTCACTTTCCCTTCAATTTTTACTGCTAAATCACAATAGGTTCCGCGAATTAGCTGCTCGCTAGTAAGCTCTTCATATTTATCGTAACCAAAAACACTTGATAAAATATCTTTTACGAGGGTGACTGTATCAGCTTCTGAAACATCTTTAGTTTTGTGTGAGAGGGCTACTGTTTGAAATTTCTTTAAATCTTTAGAAAAACGTTCTGAAACTTTTTTAGGTATTTTCATCATATTTTTATACTTTCAAAATTAAAGCAATAATGGAAGATAGAGCACATTTATTTTTACATATTCATCCGCCATTGTAGTGTTTCATTCCTGCAAGCGCTAGTCAGCAAGCGTAGGGCGGGTTAGTTTGTGTAATCCGCCGCATGAGACTGACTGCCAATAATAGCATCTTGCTTAGCTAAATCAGTTAAAATTTCCGCACCAAATTGAATAATTACATCCAAATTTGGATGTTTGATATGCTCTTCAATCCGCACCAGTGCTTGCTTTCCAGTCATGCTATTTTCATCAATTAATTTTAATAATTGATACGTCATCGGGTTTAGCTCGATAAATTTAACCTGATTTGCTGCGTTTCTAAATACGAGTAAATGTGTGCTTTCAATAGATTTTGGTAGGTGTTTTTTTGAGATTTTATGCACCGCAAAATCGTATTCCAACAGCATGTGGGCTGGCGCTAGCACGGGTTTTTCGTTCAATAAATCCATTTTTTTGCTGAGTTTTTTAGCTTCTGTTTGTTGTGAGGCCACCGCTAATTCAACCCATTCATAATGCGCGAGTTGTTCAAAGTAGTTAGGTAAATTTTTTGTAGTTTTAAGAAATTGCAAAAATTGTTGCGGAATCTCTCTAAAAATCGGCGTGGTTGCTTGATGCTGAGCAAAAAATTCTCGTACTAATTTTTTCCAAGCGCTCGCGCCCAAGATGCTTTTGCACACGGGAAAGCACGCAGAAACCGAACCGAAAATATTGTTGAATACAATTTCGCGATAGACCGCCATGCGCGCATCTTTTACCTTTGCAGGTTTTCTATTGGCGCTGGGGTTGCGAATGTGCGCGGTGAATTCGAGTTGGTATTTTTGAAACGCTAACATATCAAATAGTGATACTCTGAGAGGCGCATGGATATTGGTCTGCAGGCCTATGCTTTATAGCATTTGCCGATTGAATTTCAGCGATTTTATTGATTTCTGGCAGCAATTTGGTGAGTGGTGGAATGTTGGTGTCGCGTTCTAAAAGCGTAGGGAAAGTGCCAAATAATTGATACGCCTCTTTCAAAAGCGCCCAAACTGGGTCGATAATATCTGCGCCGTGCGTGTCGACCAATAAATTCGCTTCGACCTGCAAATGGCCTGCAATATGGCTGTAAACGATTCTGTTTTTAGGAATTTGCCGCAAAAATTCACTGGCATCAAAGCCAAAATTCACGCTATTGACGTAAATATTGTTGATGTCCAAATGCAAATTGCAATCAGCTTCGGCCAGCACTGCGTTTAAAAAATCAATTTCGCGCATGGTGGAAATAGGTGCGGAAACATAAAAAGACGTATTTTCCACCGCAATGCGCTGACCTAAAATATCCTGCGTTTGTTTAATTCGATTGCTGACATATTTCACCGCCTCTTCGGTAAACGGAATCGGCAATAAATCGTACAAATATCCGGCTTTACCGTGTTGAACGTCGCTACAAAAGCTTAAATGTTCGGTGTAGAGCGGGATTTTATTGACGCTTAAAAATTGCTTTACTTGCTTTAAAAAAGCTACATTCAGCGGATCTGGACCTCCTAAAGATAAACACAAACCGTGACAAGCAATCGGGTAGCGCTCGACAAACCAAGCCAAATCATCGGCTGCTTTGCCGCCCGC
>JANMYB010000034.1:0-22273 GCA_031381645.1 Methylotenera sp. | reverse complement strand
ATGCACCGCTATTAATTTTTTGCTGATACCAAAATGATTCAATAAGCCTGAAGAATGGCGCGTATCCTCAGCCGCAATGGCATCGACACTTTTAAGCGTCTCCAAAGCGCGCAGCGTAATATCACCTAAATTGCCGATTGGCGTAGCGACCACATATAATGTACCTTGTTGCTTCATCACTCAATTTTAAGCCAAAGTCATCATATCGCCTATGTTATTAAACAAAAACAATGCTGGCCTAGAGGCAGAAAAATTAGCTGCAACTTTTTTGGTGAATCACGGCCTCAAGTTGGTAACGCAAAATTATCATTGCCGATTTGGCGAAATTGATTTGATTATGACGGACGCCAAAACCCTTGTATTTATTGAAGTTAAGCTAAGAAGTAACAGCCAGTTTGGTGGTGCCGCCGCTAGTATTACGCCGCAAAAACAGCAAAAAATGATTCTAACCGCACAGCATTATTTACAACAACATGTTAAAAACCAAAGCCAAACTGCTTGTCGTTTTGATGCTATTTTAATGAGTAAAGCCGAATTAAGTGGCATCGAATGGGTTCGTAATGCTTTTGAAACATAATTGGCGTATTATTCGCAAAATTGATGCTTACAAACTACAATTCTGATATTTATCTAAAGCTTTCAAGCTTAGCCTTTAACCTTAAGGAGTTATCAATGTTTCAGTCTTACAAACACATCATCGCTAAAGTAATTTTAGGTGTTGCCGTAATTACACAAGTAACTGCATGTTTTCCTATTGTTGCTGGGGGAGCAGCTGCAGGTGGCGCAGTTGCAGCAGATAGACGCACTTCTGGTATTTACGTGGAAGATGAAAATATCGAGCTAAAAGCAGTTAAGTATGTAGAAACTAATTTAGGTGAAAACACGCACATCAACATCACCAGTTATAACACCAATGTTTTGTTAACGGGCGAAGCACCTGATGATGCAACTAAAGCGAAAGCTGAGGCTTATGTAAAAAGCATTGAACATGTACGTGCGATTACCAATGAAATTGTAGTTGGACCAAAATCCTCACTGAGCTCACGTAGCAATGACACGTACTTAACTTCTAAAGTTAAAACGAAGTTTGTGACCGAAAACCAGTTTCCAGCCAACTATGTAAAAATAGTCACTGAAAATAGCGTAGTGTACTTGCTGGGTATTGTAAATAAAACTGAAGCTGACGCCGCAGTTGAAATTGCACGCAATACCGAAGGTGTGGAAAAAGTAGTTAAAGTGTTTGAGTACATCAACTAAGCAACTCAACTTAAAGAATAGAAAGATGAAAAAAAAGATGACGAATAGCCCTGTAGAAATTACTATCGAAGGTCTGACGCGTGCAGGCAAACCATTCCGCCCAAGCGATTGGGTGGATCGCATGTGTAGCACTTTTGCCACCTTTGGCGAAAACCGCAAATTGCGTTACTCGCCCTATTTAAGGCCAGAAGTAGTGAACGGTGTACGCAGTTTAGCGGTAGATATGAAGCTAAAAGACACTAACCCAGAAGGCTTTGAACAACTGATGCAGTTTGCTGACGAGAATCAATTGAATATTCTTGACGCGGAAGGCAACAGCATTCCCGTCCCACTTAACAGCTAATTTTATTGCTTTTCACGAGTCATAATTTCTTCTAGATATTGCTTGGTAACCAAGCCACGCTTGATTTTGACTAATTCACCGTGCGGATTATAAATAAATGTAGTAGGTAATACTTCTGAGTGGCCAACTTGCTTAGTCACTTGGTCATCGCCTAGCACAATCGGGTACGACATCAGCATGTCGTCGACATAATCCGCCACTTCTTTTACACTTTGATAATCAAATGCAATACCAAGCACCATCACATCTTTATTCTTGCGGCTATCATACAAAGCCACTAAATCTGGCACTTCTTCCAAACACGGCGGACACCAAGTCGCCCAGTAATTCACAACCACCCATTTACCTTTGTATTGTGACAAAGTATGCTTTTTACCAGCCATATCTGTTAGCGCAAAATTATTTGCAGCGTAAGCAACAGGGTTCGTACCAAACAAAAAAACCGTTAATATTGCATGTAAAATTGATTTTTTATACAACATAGGCCTTTATAATTTAAGATATATTATTAAAAATAAAGCAAAAAAGTGACAAACTTAGAATTACGTTCTAATATAAGACGTTGCTCGTGTATTAAGTATCACCAATGGAGTTTGCATGCCAATCAGCCTTAAGCTACCAAGTTTAGATGATAACCCAATTTTATTGGCAGAGACGCGCGCGCACAAAATTAATGAATTTATACAAAAGCTGCCCTTTAGCGACCCGATTACCGCCGCAACCGATTTAATCGACGAATTACAGATTTTAAATAGCCAAAAAGTTGCATTTTCAAATCGCCTTAACACTTTAGAACAATATCGTCCGAGCGCAATTCAAATTTATCAAGATTTAATCCCGCACTTTAGCAATGCCAGTCTGCCAGTTTCTAAAAACGAGCAAGCTTTTGCTGATGCCGCCATACAACTATGGCAAGAATTTGCTTTTGGCTACAAATTTGCCTTAATTGATTTGCAAAATAAAATACTCAATATCAGCAGCAGTAAATCTACAGCACATGTTGTACAGCGTGCAATTCATGCGCTTAAAGAAATAACTCTAATTCATCATCTTGGCTACCGCACACCTCCCGCTAACGTGTGGGCAGAGTTACATCAATTGTATTTTTGTGCATTGCAACAATCTGCTGAAAAACTAAGCTTACCAGAGCAGCTTGCTAGCAATAATGTCAGCTCAGTCAACTTAGTCTACACTCAAGTATTGTTAATGGCATTAGCAGATCCGCAACATCTTGCGAATTCAGATATTTTAAAAACCAATACTTATTTATCTAATGTTGCCGCACAAGCAGAGTTAAGACCTTTAGGCTTGGTAGATAACCCAGTAGGTGTATTCTTAGTGGCGCTTGACGGCGAAAAGCCCCCTATTCCATTTGCAAAAAATCAGGACGTTCCTAACGATGCCACTGATATTCTTTTGGTCACGCTTAATTTAGCGCGACAAATTCATCAGCACATTAAATCCTTGCAAGATGGCGTCATTCCTAATGATGGCAACCTACCTATCAATGCGCTGGAAAGTCACTATGAAGATTTGCTCACGCGCCTCATCAAGAATTTTGGCAAAGCACAACATCGTATATTTTCTAGAACTACAAAAAGTGATGGTGTGGAACTAGGGATCGGCCTAATCGCCTCACATCACCTAATTCATGATGGCGGCAATACGTTTGCTAATGCTAACAACTCACCTAGCGCAATTAAGCCTTCTCGCTGGCAAGTGCTAAATGTGAGCGCTGGCGGCTATGCTTTACGTAAATTTAACTCATCTCAAGCATCAGCGCGTATTGGCGATGTTGTGGCGATAAAAAATAGCAAAAGCGCGTGCTGGGAGCTGGCAATATTGCGTTGGGCTAACATAAATGAACTAAATCAATTAGATGTTGGTCTTGAGCTGGTTTCACCTAATGCTACTGCTGTTACAGTAAAATTTGATGTTAATTCTTTAGAAGGTGAAGCCTTATTATTGCCAGAACTTAATGGGCTGAAACAAGCAGCCAGCATCGTTGCAGCACGAGGGTTCTGCAAAATAGGTGATACTTTGAGTATTAATGCGAAAAATAATTCTAACAAAATAGTGATTCAGAAATTGGTGGAGCGCACAGCTAGATTCGAACGCTTTCAATACAACTTGATATAACGCGAGTGATGTTGTTATACTTACTCCTTAAAATAACGCACTAAATTAACGTTTAATTTCTGAATCAAAATTTCCAGCTAGCAATTAAAAATAATAAGGTTATTGCGTAATGTCTGGTAATTCATAAAGTTTTTACACTGAGGTCACAATGAGCGAACATATTACCCATTTAAGCGATGCTGCTTTTGAAAAGGAAGTATTGCAATCACAACTCCCTGTTTTAGTGGATTACTGGGCAGAGTGGTGTGGTCCATGCAAAATGATTGCACCAATTTTAGAAGATATTTCTAAAGAGTATGCGGGTCGCTTAAGAGTAGCTAAACTTAATATTGACGACAACCAACAAACGCCACCAAAGTACGGCATTCGCGGCATTCCGACTTTAATGTTATTTAAGAATGGAAATGTAGAGGCCACCAAAGTAGGTGCTTTATCTAAATCTCAATTGATGGCTTTTATAGACAGTAATTTATAGCTCCAATTTTCATTTAACTTTTTTATTTGGGCTGGTCTCTATTGTTGGGGTCGGCTTTTTAAACCCATTGTTTTTCTATAATAATCCCCACACCCTTTCTAGCGAGTCCTCACATGCACCTATCCGACCTTAAACTCCTTCCTGTCACCGAATTGGTAGAAATGGCCATTGCCGACGAAATCGAAAATGCGAGCCGCATGCGCAAGCAAGATTTGATTTTTGCCATTTTAAAAAACAAAGCTAAAAAAGGAGATAGTATTTTTGGGGATGGCACACTAGAAGTGTTGCAAGATGGTTTTGGCTTTTTGCGCTCGCCAGACACATCATATCTCGCAGGACCAGATGATATTTATGTGTCGCCGTCACAAATTCGTCGTTTTAACTTACATACTGGCGATTCAATACAGGGCGAAATTCGTATCCCAAAAGATGGTGAGCGTTATTTTGCTTTAGTTAAAGTTGAAATGGTAAATGGCGAAGCGCCAGAAAACACTAAACATAAAATTTTATTCGAGAATTTAACGCCTCTATTTCCTACCATTCCACTCACGCTAGAACGAGATATTCGTGGTGAAGAAAATATCACCAGCCGCGTGATTGACATGATTGCACCGATTGGTCGCGGCCAACGTGGTTTACTCGTAGCTAGTCCAAAAAGCGGTAAAACGGTCATGATGCAAAATATCGCGCATGCCATTACGGCCAATCACCCAGATGTGATTTTGATTGTTTTACTGATTGATGAACGCCCTGAAGAAGTAACTGAAATGACGCGCTCAGTTAAAGGTGAAGTGGTTGCCTCAACATTTGACGAACCAGCTACCCGCCATGTACAAGTGGCTGAAATGGTACTCGAGAAAGCCAAACGTTTGGTTGAACATAAAAAGGATGTGGTAATCTTGCTAGATTCAATTACCCGTTTGGCGCGCGCTTACAACACGGTCATTCCATCATCAGGCAAAGTGCTTACAGGTGGCGTAGATGCTAACGCGCTACAAAAACCAAAACGCTTTTTTGGCGCGGCACGTAATATTGAGGAAGGCGGCTCGCTCACCATCATCGCCACAGCTCTTGTAGATACGGGCTCGCGCATGGATGACGTGATTTACGAAGAATTTAAAGGTACGGGCAATATGGAGATTCATCTTGATCGCCGCATGGCCGAAAAACGTCTCTACCCAGCGATTAATGTGAATAAATCTGGTACGCGCAAAGAAGAGTTACTCATCGAAAAAGATGTGCTGCAAAAAATTTGGGTATTGCGTAAACTACTTTACCCGATGGACGATTTGGAAGCGATGGAGTTTTTGTTGGATAAAATCAAAGCTACCAAGAACAATGCTGACTTTTTTGACAGCATGCGGCGTGGCTAAGCAATCAGTTTTTCGGCAATCGCTTAAAGTTTTGGCGATGTAAATTTTTTACGCACTACGCTGGGGCTTCCATAATTTCTATAAATTCTTGTACGGCTGCGCGATAATCTCGTTCAAATACCCAATACCGAGCTTCTTCAGTTCCTATTATTTCGGAACTTTCAAGTTCATCACACAACTCGTTAAATGCTTCCATTGCAGCATTGTTATCAGTAATTTTCATCATTCATCTCTTTATAATTTATTGAATTAAATTATAAAGTTATCCATTACATTATCTGATTGTTTTAGCTAAATATTTTTGCTCTAGTGAGAGTGTATTTTGGGACTTCGCAGCAATTGAAATATTGCTAATTAGTTCTTCAATAGCCGCTTTATAGCCACGTTCAAACACCCAATATTGGCATTCGTCTATGCTAACTAGATTTGAAGTATTCAACTCTTTGCATAAATTGTTAAAAGCTTCCAAACATATATTGTTATCCACTGTATTCATTCCTGTTCCTTTTCATATGCTTTTATTATTTTGTGTTTATTAACACTATAAGTCATTTCAGGCACTTATCGTGCCAATATAAATTGGCTCTAATTAAGCCAAATTTAAAGTTGATAAGATAACTGCCGTTAACTAATTTGTAGTGTCTTAAAATACAGTAACGATTATAAAAATAATACAATAGGAAAATAAAATGAAAATTACCGATAGAAATGCATGTATGGAAGCATTCCAGGCCTTATGCGATGAAGTACATGACAATGAAAATATGCATTTATATGAATGCCAATACTGGGTATTTGAGCGCGGTTATCGCGCAGCAGTTCAAGAGTTAATGACTATTGCAGAAACGGGCGTTCAGATGAAAAAATTTGTCTCGCCCAAGTTGCAAAGCTTAGCTGAAAGATTAATTTACGTTACTGATTGCGTATAAGCCAAACATAATCTTTCTAACAGGCTTATTCTCTTAGCGTAGATTATTGCTATTTATACGGTTTTAATTCATAATGCGCGGCTTGACTGAAACTGCTTAAATTTAGAGAGAAAAGCATGAAAGCTGAAACGCATCCAAACTATCCAGAAATCAACGTTACCTGTAGTTGTGGTAACAAGTTCAAAACGCGCTCTACACATGGCCGCGACATGAGTATTGAAGTTTGTTCTCAATGCCACCCTTTTTACACTGGTAAACAAAAAATATTAGACACAGCTGGGCGTGTAGAGAAATTCAAGCAAAAATACGGCATGTAAATTACAGAATTACTGTCGACTTTTTGACATTAAAGGCAGCTTTGCTGCCTTTTTTATTTTTTGTGCTTACACAATGCTAAACTTCTATTAATTTAACAAAGCTAATTATTTCTTTTGGCACACATGCGTTTTGATTTAGACCACGACTGGCAAGGCAACATGTCAACGCCCCACGCAAAAGTGGGTGAGCGTGCTAAAACGCATTTGCTTATTGTATTGTGTACCGTTTGGTTATGTATGGGTTTGATTGGTCATGCACCATGGAAGCCATTTGAATCGCATGCTATTAGCACCATCAAAACCATTCTTGACACGGGCAATTTTCTCGCCCCTAGCGCTGCAAGCAACAATCACATTGTGAATCCCCCGTTGTATTATTTAAGTGCTACGGCCTTAAGCAAAATACTTAGTCCAATATTGCCTATGCACGATGCAGCACGCATCGCTACTGGCCTATGGATGATGATTACTTTGCTGATGGTAGGCATGACAGGGCGCGAATTGTGGGGCAAAGGCCTTGGGCGGCAAACCACTTTTGTATTCATTGGCTCGTTAGGTTTAATACTTAGCGCACATACCTTAATGCCAGCTGTCAGCGCATTAACAGGTATAGCCACCGCATTTTATGCGTTTAGCCTCGCAAAAAGGCGCCCCTACCGTGCCAGCATTCTCTTGGGCTTGGGAATGGGTGTGAGCTTTTTATCTACAGGCTTAGTACCATTAGCCATCATTTTAGCCACTTGCCTTGTATTACCCTGCCTCTTTAATGCTTGGCGCAACAAAAGCTATGCCAGCGTGATTGGTTTAGCGCTTTTATTCGCCAGCCCTTTTATCGGGAGTTGGGCTATTTTATGCCATTATTTTTACCCAAATGAATTCAATCAATGGTGGGCTTTATCATTAGCACAACTCACTCATAGCGAGCACGTCTATTTTTTAAAAACTTTGTTATGGTATGCTTGGCCTGCCTTACCACTGGCTATTTGGGGGTTATGGCGCTTCCGCACCCAACTATCAAGCAAGCCAAGGTTTCAGCTCATTATCACTTTCTTTGTGGTTGCTTGGGCTTTTATTGGCTTTGGTGAAAGTAAAGAAGTACTTGCTTTACCATTACTGATTCCACTAACAGCAATGGCTGGCGGTAGCATAGAGACGCTTAAGCGTGGTACAGCAGGCGCACTCAACTGGTTTGGGCTCATTTTATTTGGGCTAATGAGCGGCCTGGTTTGGCTAGGATGGCTGGCAATGCTTACTGGCAGCCCTGCCAAGTTTAAAGAACGCTTAACATTTTTATCTGGCATGTCACACATTAATTTCAGCATGATTGCTTTTGTTATTGCCGTTGTGCTCACGCTTATTTGGTTAATTGCGATTTTTCGCACACAACACACAAACCGCTCCAGTGCAACCAATTGGGCGGTTGGCATGACCACTGTGTGGACGCTGCTGATGACACTTTGGCTACCGATGATTGACTCTGCACGTAGTTATCGCGACGTGTTTACTAGCTTTAAAAACACGCTACCCACTAAATATGCCTGTATTAGCAGCAATAATCTAGGTGATGCACAGCGCGATTTACTACATTATTTTGCTAACGTAAAAACGCAAAACTTTGAGACTGAAGGTACACTCAATTGCGATTTGTATTTGGTTCAAGATGAAAGAAATCGCGAGAAAGTTGAGCCAGGGCCAGATTGGAAGCTGATTTGGGGTGGAAAACGCGTCTCTGAGCGCCGTGAAAGCTTTAGGCTATTTCAGCGCCTTAACTAGCCAGTATCATTTTACTGCCTGCAAACACCAATATTGTAGCCAATAATTTTCTTATTGTTGGATTAGCTAATTTTTTGCTACCATATTCCGCGCCGATTAAACCACCAGCCACAGCCGCGAGCGCCCAATAAATAAGGCCTGTAGGCAAAGTAGGGGATTTAGTTAAAACGCCAATTAAACCAGAAATCGAATTCACCAAAATAAATGCAGCCGCCACGCCAGAAATCACTCTGATTTTTGCCCAGCTAAAAAACAATAAAATGGGGCTTAAAAATATACCACCACCTACGCCAGTTAAGCCAGAAAGAAAGCCTAAACCAGCCCCCAAAGTGAACAATACTAGCTTTGCAACTGGTTTTACTTCAATATCATCTGCTTTGTTCGCTTGGCTAAAAATCGTCCAAGCCGCGTAAATTAAACACAATCCCACTAATATTTTATAGGTTTGATTAGGTAAAGTAATTTGCCCACCCATAAATGCGGCGGGGATAGACGTGAGCGCAATTGGCCAAAATAATTTCCAATCAAAAGCATTTACCTTATAGAACTTATACAGCGCGATTGATGCAACTAATACATTTAAGCATAAGGCTGCAGGTCGCATGGATGCTGGCACCAAGCCTATTAGCGCAAACGCTGCCAAATATGCGGAAGCACCACCATGACCGACCGATGAAAACAACAATGCCGCAAAAAAAATCAGCGGAATGAGTAAGAAAATTTCCGACAAAATAGTTAGTGACTTTAGATTTAAATTAAGGATTTAGGTGCGCAGAAATTGCCGAAATCACTTGGTTATGCAAGCCTGCGCCTTGCTTTGCTTGCACATGTGCGGCAATTTGGTTGCGCATATCTTTGGTCCAAAAGCGGTTGAGGTGATTGGCAATATCCAATTGCGCTTGCACTTGATTCGGTTCAGCTTCAAAAAAATCGCCAACTTGATTGGCCATTTTGATTAATGTTTCTGTTTGCATAATTTTTATGTTTCTATTCGATTATCTTGTGTGTAAATCACAAATTGTTGATTACGCAAAAAACCCACCAATGTCACGCCATAAGCCTCGGCAATACGCACCGCCAACCCAGTGGGTGCGGAAATTGCGGCTAATACGTTGTAACCCGCCACTGCCACTTTTTGCACCATCTCCACACTTGCACGACTGGATGTGAGGATGAATCCATGTTCATGTATAGACCGTTTTGCTAGCGCGCCCATCAATTTATCCATCGCGTTATGCCGTCCCACGTCTTCGCGCACAACTTCTATTTCACCATCTGCATTCAACTCTGTATTTACCCAGGCACACGCGTGTGTTGCACCTGTGGCTTGTTGTAGCGCTTGTTTAGCTTGTATTGCATGAAAAGCAGCCTCAATACTTGTTGCTTTTATTTTTTCAAAAGATGTCCTGGAAGGCTTATGGACATTGGTCTGCATGGCCTCCATTTTATTATATTCTAAGCTTGGTAATCGCAATGCTTGTTCTAAACTTTCTGCGCCGCATAATCCACAACCCGTTCTACCCACCAAATTTCTGCGTCGCTCTTTTAATTTTACAAAAGCTTCTGTCGCCACATCCAAACGCAATTCTATGCCTTGCGCCTGCGCCACAATTTCTACGTCGTACAGCTCGCTTTTATCTTGCAAAATGCCTTCGCTGAGCGAAAACCCAAGCGCAAAATCCTCTAAATCTTGCGGCGTTGCCAACATTACCGCGTGCGATACGCCGTTGTAAATCAGCGCAATTGGGGCTTCTTCGGCAATTTTATCTTTTGCATCTGTTAATTTGCCAGCGCGCCAACGTTTTACATTGACTTCACTCAACGGTGAATCCACGACTATCAATTGTGCTTTAGCCAAAATCTAGCTGTCACCAAAATATAATGATTGAGTTAAGCAGGCTGTTGCGCCTTTTTGCTCAGCTTGTTATT
Source organism: Methylotenera sp. (assembly GCA_031381645.1). Classification (GTDB taxonomy): domain Bacteria; phylum Pseudomonadota; class Gammaproteobacteria; order Burkholderiales; family Methylophilaceae; genus Methylotenera_A. Next base: position 11,738 of record JANMYB010000034.1, on the reverse strand, counting down.
CGCAAAAGCAATTTGTGCATCGCTAAATGTTTTGTAATGTTTTTGCCAATCTGATAGCTGATGCACGCGCGAAACCTGTACCGCTGTCACTTTAAATTCTGGGCAATTGGTCGCCCAGTCGCTATTGTCAGTGGTAATCACGTTGGCGCCCGATTCTGGGTGATGGAACGTGGTGTAAATCACACCAGGTTGCACACGTTCTGTAATCGTCGCGCGCAACACGGTCTCGCCTGCACGACTGTTAATCCCTATCCAATCGCCTTGTTTAATACCACGCTCTTGCGCATCGTGTGGATGAATCTCCACCACGTCTTCATGGTGCCATTCCACATTCTTAGTACGACGCGTTTGCGCACCCACGTTGTATTGCGAGAGAATGCGCCCTGTCGTCATAATCAGCGGATATTTCGCATTGACTTTTTCCGTTGTCGGCACATATTGGGTGACGAAAAATTTGCCTTTGCCACGCACAAATTCATCAATGTGCATAGTCGGCGTGCCTGATGGCGCCTCATCGTTGCAAGGCCATTGTATGCTGCCAAGTTCGTCCAATTTCTTGAAACTCACGCCTTTGAAAGTTGGCGTTAACGCAGCAATTTCATCCATAATTTCGCTAGCGTGGTTGTACTTCATCGGGTAGCCCAAGGCCTCAGAAAGTTTGGTAGTAATCTCCCAATCTTCCATACCATTTTTCGGTGACATCACACGACGCACGGGTGAAATTCTTCTTTCAGCATTGGTAAATGTGCCGCTTTTTTCTAAAAATGAAGCACCAGGGAAAAACACATGCGCATACATCGCGGTTTCGTTTAAAAATAAATCCTGCACAATCACGCATTCCATACTTTCCAGCGCGTGTGTCACGTGTTGCGTATTTGGATCTGATTGCGCAATATCTTCACCCACGCAATACAGCGCCTTAAATCTGCCTTCACCCGCGAGGTCTAGCATATTAGGGATACGCAAGCCTGGCTCTGGGCTAAGTGGTCTACCCCATGCCGCTTCAAATAAGGCTTTGGCAGCAGGGTCAGAGACATGACGATAGCCTGGATACTCATGCGGCATGCTGCCCATATCGCAACTGCCTTGTACATTATTTTGGCCGCGGAGCGGGTTAATACCCACACCTTCGCGGCCGACATTGCCAGTAGCCATCGCCAAATTGGCAATGCCCATCACCATGGTGGAGCCTTGACTATGCTCGGTGACGCCCAAGCCATAATAAATCGCGCCGTTGCCGCCACTCGCAAATAAACGCGCGGCCGCGCGCATGGTTTCGGCCTTAACACCTAATTCGCCTTCTAAAGCTTCAGGTGAGTTCTCTGGTTTTGCCACAAAATCGCGCCATGCCACAAATGAATCCCACTCGCAACGCTCTTTGACGAAGTCTTCTTTTACCAAACCCTCAGTCACCACCACATGCGCCAAAGCAGAAATCAGCGCCACATTGGTGCCAGGACGTAAATTCAAGTGATAATCGGCACGCACATGCGGCGAGTTATCCACCAAATCAATTTCGCGCGGGTCAGCAATAATCAGCTTTGCGCCCTCACGCAAACGGCGTTTCATTTGACTAGCAAACACTGGGTGTCCATCGGTCGGGTTCGCGCCGATAATCATAATCACGTCAGATTGCATCACAGAGTCAAATGTCTGCGTGCCTGCGGATTCGCCAATGGTTTGTTTAAGCCCATAGCCAGTCGGGCTATGGCAAACGCGCGCGCAGGTGTCCACATTATTGGTGCCAAATACTGCCCGCACTAATTTTTGCGTGACATACACTTCTTCATTGGTGCAACGGCTTGAGGTAATGCCACCCATCGCGTCTTTGCCATATTTAGCTTCGATGCGTTTAATTTCACTGGCTGCGTAGTTAACTGCCTCATCCCAGCTCACTTCTTGCCACGGATCGCTGATATTTTTACGTATCATGGGCGTGGTAATCCGGTCTTTATGGGTGGCGTAACCCCAAGCAAAACGACCTTTCACACAGCTGTGTCCATGATTAGCGCCACCATCTTTATTGGGCGACATACGCACCACTTCTTCACCTTTCATCTCAGCATTAAAGCTACAACCCACGCCACAATAAGCACAGGTGGTGGTGACTGAATGCTCAGGCGTACCCGCTTCAATCACAGTTTTTTCCATCAAAGTCGCTGTTGGGCAAGCTTGCACGCATGCGCCGCAAGAAACGCATTCAGAATCCATAAACAATTGATTGCCCGCCGACACTTTGCTGCCAAAGCCACGACCTTCAATAGTCAGCGCAAACGTACCTTGTGTTTCTTCACATGCGCGCACGCAACGGCTGCACACAATGCATTTGCTTGGGTCGAAAGTGAAATAAGGATTGGATTCGTCTTTTTCTTGTTTTAAATGATTTTCACCTTCGTAGCCGTAACGCACCTCGCGTAAACCTACCGCGCCTGCCATGTCTTGCAGCTCGCAATCGCCATTGGCGGCGCAGGTTAAGCAATCCAGCGGATGATCCGAAATGTACAATTCCATCACGCCACGGCGCACATCGGCTAATTTCGACGTTTGCGTGTGTACTTTAATCCCTTCTGCTACAGGTGTTGTGCAACTGGCTGGATAACCTTTACGCCCTTCAATCTCGACCAAACAAAGTCTGCAAGAACCAAATGCCTCAAGCGAATCAGTTGCGCACAATTTTGGCACCGAAACACCAGATAATTGCGCCGCATGCATAATCGACGTGCCTTCTGGCACACTGACTGTTACACCATCAATATCAAGCGTGATGTTTTTTTCTGCGTTAGATTTCGGGGTGCCGTAATCTTTTTTCGGGTCATATTTGTTCACCGAATTTGAATGTGTAGAATATTTAATATCGTCCATCTTGCACCTCCTGCCGTTTAGGCAGCTACTTTCTTGGCTTCTAAACCCTTGGCTTCTAAACCGAAGTCTTCACCAAAATGATTCATCGCGCTCAACACGGGGTAAGGCGTCATGCCACCCAGCGCGCACAGAGAGCCGTTAAACATAGTATCACTCAAATCGCGCACCAATTGCACTTGTTTAGCATGTTCTTTTGCATTACTTTTACTCGCAATAATTCTATCAATCACTTCCACGCCGCGCGTAGAGCCGATGCGGCATGGCGTGCATTTTCCGCAACTTTCAATCGCGCAAAATTCAAATGCATAACGCGCCATTTTGCTCATATCCACCGTGTCATCAAACGCCACAATACCACCATGACCGAGCACCGCCCAAATTTTACTAAATTCTTCGTAATCTAGCGGCGTATCAAATTGACTCTCGGGCAAATACGCGCCCAATGGTCCACCCACCTGCACCGCACGAATTGGTCTGCCTGTCGCCGAACCACCACCATAATCATATAACAGCTCGCGCAAAGTCACGCCAAACGCCAACTCAACCAAACCAGTTTGCTTAATATTTCCCGCCAACTGAATCGGCAAGGTGCCGCGTGAACGCCCCATGCCATAATCGGCATAAAATTGCGCACCTTTATCCAAAATAATCGGTACGGTAGCAAGTGATATGACATTATTTACGACAGTTGGTTTACCAAACAAACCTTCAATCGCAGGCAATGGTGGTTTAAAGCGCACTTGGCCGCGTCTGCCTTCTAAGCTTTCCAGTAACGAAGTTTCTTCACCACAAATATAAGCACCCGCAGCGCGGCGAACTTCTAGCTTGAAACTAAATTGGCTACCACAGATTTTATCGCCCAAATAACCTGCTTGCTCTGCTTTTTGTATCGCTTCATTCAAGGCTTTCAGCGCATGTGGGTACTCACTACGCAAGTAAATGTAACCCATATTCGCGCCCACCGCGATGCCCGCAATCGTCATGCCTTCAATCAGTACAAATGGGTCGTCCTCCATAATCATGCGATCAGAATAAGTGCCAGAATCGCCTTCATCGGCGTTACATACAATGTATTTTTGCTCGGATTCACAGCCCAGCACTGTGTTCCATTTAATACCTGTGGGGAAAGCCGCGCCGCCGCGACCGCGCAAACCAGAATCAGTGACGCTTTTCACAATTTCTGCATCCGTCATTTTCAGTGCATTTGCCAAGCCTTTGTAGCCGTCGTGCGCAATATAATCGTCTAGCGAAACTGGGTCTGTAATACCCACGCGCGCAAACGTTAAGCGCTGTTGTTTTTTAAGCCATTCAATTTCTTCGGCTAAGCCTAAGCTCAATGGATGTTTTCCACCCTTTAGAAAATCCGCATCAAACAAACTAGCCACATCTTTTGGCTGTACTGGCGCATACACCAACCGGCCTTTATCCGTTTCCACCTCTACAAACGGCTCGAGCCAGAACAAGCCACGAGATCCATTACGCACCAATTCAATTTTAATTCCGCGCTTATCAGCTTCACCCTGAATCGCTTTGGCAGTGCGGTCAGCACCCAAGCTTAGCGCTGTGGAATCTCGCGGAACATAGACTTTAACCATGGCATACCTCGCGCACCAATTGCGCCACCTTGGCGGCATCCATGCGACCATACACTTCCTCGTCCATCATCACCGCGGGCGAGCAAGCGCAATTACCCAAGCAATACACAGGTTCTAACGTTATCGCGCCGTCTTTGGTGGTTTCGTGATAATCGATACCGAGGGATTTTTTGACTTGTGCTTCTAATTTTTCCGAGCCCATGGCTTGGCAAGATTCTGCGCGACAAATCTGCAAAATGTGTTTACCCGCAGGGTGGCGACGAAAATGGTGATAAAACGTGACAACGCCATGCACCTCAGCCACTGAAAGTGCCAGCGCCTTCGAAATCGGTAAATAACTATCTTCTGGCACCCAACCAATATCGTCCTGAATGGCGTGCAGCAAGGGCAAAAGGGCGCCTGGCATTGTTTTATACGCTGCAATATGCGCGTCTATCTTACTTGAATTTTCTTTGCTTAACGCCGTCAAAACATGCCTCTTCATCGATAAAAAGCTAGCCTGCAATCATAAACCATTTTTGTGACTATATCAAAGCTAGAAAAGCGCTTAGAATATAGTCTTATGACCGATTTCGCCGCACATAATTCCACACCGCAACTTATCGACCAATTTGGTCGCACTGTCGATTACATTCGGCTATCGATTACCGATCGCTGCGACTTTCGCTGCGTGTATTGCATGACGGAAGACATGACTTTTTTGCCGCGCGACGAAGTATTAAGCCTTGAAGAATGCGCAAGATTAGTAAAAGTGTTTGTAGGCTTGGGCGTAAACAAAGTGCGTATTACTGGAGGGGAACCATTAGTTCGCAAAAACGCCATGTGGCTGTTGGAAGAAGTTGGCAGCTTGCAAGGCTTAAGAGAGTTAGTGCTCACTACCAATGGCAGCCAATTAGAAAACCAAGCGATTGCACTTAAAAAAGCGGGTGTAAAACGCATCAATATTTCTATCGACAGTTTACAACCCGAACGATTTAAAAAAATCACCAGAACGGGCGATTTAAACAAAGTTTTAGCTGGCCTGCAAGCTAGTATCCATGCGGGTTTCGAAGGCATTAAAATCAACACGGTTTTAATGCGTGGTAGCAACGATGACGAAGCTGCAGATTTGGTACAGTTTGCCATCGACAAAAAAATCGACATCAGTTTTATTGAAGAAATGCCACTGGGCGAGGTTGACCACGCAAGAGTAAGCACCTTTGTAAGCAATGTCGATACGTTAAAACTACTACAAGGTAAGTACTCGCTCACCCCCAGCCTTGAGACCACAGGCGGCCCTGCACGTTACTGGCGCGTAGCAGGCACGCAAACAAAAATCGGCTTCATTTCGCCGCATTCCCACAATTTCTGTGAGAGCTGCAACCGCGTCCGCATCACCTGCAAAGGCGAGCTGTATTTATGCTTAGGGCAAGAAGATAAAGTAGAACTCATGCCACTGTTACGCAAATACCCAAATGATGATGCGCCTTTAATTACAGCGATTATCGACAGCATGACCATTAAACCCAAAGGTCACGACTTTGATTTACGGCGCGCAGAACCAGCCGTAGTGCGGTTTATGTCGCACACGGGCGGGTAAATGCAATTTGTTGTTGACACTTGTATCATCAACAAACTTATTGAAGGAAAAATAAGTTTAGATAAGCTGCCCCAGAACTGCTCTTTTTTTGCATCACACATACAAATTGATGAAATAAATAAAACATCGGACGCTGAACGAAGATCTCGACTCTTTTTAAAGTTTTCAGAAATAAATCCTAAATTAATCCCCACCGAATCAGCAATTTGGGGTGTTTCACGATGGAGTCAAGCAAAGTGGGGTAATGGGAAACTTTTTGGTAATCTAAAACAATCTCTAGATGTACTAAATAAATCCAAGCCGAGCAACAGAAATGATGCGTTAATAGCTGAAACAGCTATTGTTAATGGTTATACTCTCCTAACTTCAGACAAAGACCTGACCGAAGTTGCAAGAAAACTAGGGTGTAAAGTCGATTATTTCGAAACAATTTAATTAAAAATGTACCCAATTTCGGCAATCATTCTCTCAGGCGGGCGCGCTACTCGCATGGGTGGCGCGGATAAAGGCTTGGTAGCACTACAGAAAAACCCCTTGATTGCGCATGTGATTAAACGTTTGAAGCCGCAAGTGGATGAAATTCTCATCAACGCGAATCGTGAAATCACGGCGTATGAGGCTTTTGGTTTGCCCGTTTTAAAAGATGAAAACGATGATTTTTTAGGCCCGCTAGCGGGATTTTTACTGGGCTTAAAGCATGCCAAACATGATTACGTACTGACCGTGCCGTGTGACTCGCCTTTGCTGCCATTGGATTTAGCCGAGCGCCTACTAAACGGCATGGCTGAAGCCCGCGCCGATATTGCCGTTGCGAGCAGTGATGGTGATACCCACCCCGTGTTTTGTTTGATGAAAAAAAGCGTGTTGCCAAGCTTGATGGAATATTTAGCCAACGGTGAACGCAAAGTGAGCACTTGGCAAAAAAACCAAAAATATATTGAGGTGAATTTCAGTGATTGTAGTGGGGCGTTTACCAACCTGAATACGTTTGAAGAATTAAAAGCGTTAGAATTAAAGCTATGACGAAACCGCAAGTAAATAAACCAAGTCTTAACCAAATCGCTACCGACCCATCTTGCATGGATGATTACGACCCGAATGCCATGTCTGTAGCGCAAGCGCGGCAATTTATTAAACAATTTTTAAACCCTGTTGTAGAAACTGAAGTTTTGCCTGTGATGCAAAGTTTAGGGCGTGTTTTAGCGGCAGATATTATTTCACCCAGCAATGTGCCCAACCACAATAATAGCGCGATGGATGGTTTTGCCTTCAAGTTTAGTGATAATTTAAAATCGCTTAAAGTAATCGGCACCGCCTTTGCAGGCAAGCCTTTTGCCAGAAACGTAAGCGCTGGTAAATGTGTGAGAATAATGACTGGTGCGATAATTCCCACTGGCGCAGATACGGTGGTGATGCAAGAACGCATCGCGATAAAAAGCGATCGTATTACCTTGCTAGACGCGCCAAAACAAGGTGCAAACGTACGCTTGGCAGGCGAAGACTTAAAACTTGGCCAAACCGTGTTGGCAAAAGGCCACGTGATAAAACCAGCAGATTTGGGCTTAATTGCGTCCCTTGGTATAGGCGAGATAAGCGTATTTCGCCAACTAAAAGTGGCATTTTTTAGCACAGGCGATGAGCTTGTAGGTGTTGGTAAACCATTACAAGAAGGCCAAATTTACGATAGTAACCGCTACACTATTTTTGGCATGTTAAGCAGGCTGGGCGTGGAAATTAGCGATTTAGGCGTAGTACCAGATAATTCTGATTTGCTTGAAGAAACTTTACTTAAGGCCGCCAGTGAAAACGATGTGGTGATTACCAGCGGCGGCGTTTCGGTAGGTGAAGCGGATTACATGAAAGCACTTTTAGCCAAACACGGCCAAGTATTATTTTGGAAAATCAACATGAAGCCAGGTCGCCCGCTCGCTTACGGAAAAGTTGGCCCAAATGAAAACAAACAGGCACACTACCTCGGTCTGCCAGGCAACCCAGTATCTGCTATGGTGACATTTTACCAATTTGTACAACCTGCCCTGCAAGCTTTATCTGGCGCGGCCTACATGGCAATGCCTTTTTTTAGAGTTGAATGTACGGAAGCGATTAAAAAAGCCACAGGCCGCACCGAGTTTCAGCGTGGAATTTTGTTTGAAGACGTTAATGCAGACAAGGGAACTTGGAAGGTAAAACCCTTGCCCAATCAAGGTTCTGGCGTACTTAGCAGCATGAGTGCGGCCAACTGCTTTATTGTGTTGGACGAAACTGTGGGCAATTGCGAAGCAGGTGAAATGGTGAACGTGCAAGTTCTAGAAGGTATTATTTAGCGTCCTAATTTAACATAACTACAACATTGTGGTTGTAATAAACCATAAACAACGCTTATCAAATCACCTCAAGCTGTAGTATAATCAACGGCTTAGCTTAAAATTTACATTTAGAAACTAGAGCTTTTGGACATTTCAATTAAAAACTCCAGCATTAATGAAAGCACACTGATTTGGGCTGTTGTCTGCTCCATTTTGCTACATATTTTGTTTTTTGTAGTGGTACCAAATTTTAAATTTGATGTCACTAAAAAAATTCCTGACCAATTGACGGTTGAAATCATGCAACCTAAACTGACAGAGCCTGTGGTAATTCCTGAGCCGCCCAAACCTGTTGAACCCATAAAACCTCAGCCAGAACAAATAAAACCTTTGCAAAAAAAAGAGCTGAAGCCCGAGCCAAGGTCTGTTGAAACTAAACCAGAGCCCATGCAACACGAGCCTCCACCACCGCCTACGGTAATTACCGCCGCACCGAAAGTGGATATACCGCCAGCAGTCACCGTACCGCCTCCGCCGCCCGAGCCGCCGAAAAAGATAGAACCTAACGAAGATGATATAAATGCGGCCTTGGGGCAATACGGCAGCACTTTGGGTCGCGCAATTGCGAAGCATAAACAATATCCAAAAATAGCTGCAATGCGTGGTTGGCAAGGTGAATGCTTGCTGGATTTGAAACTCGATGGCAACGGTAATGTACTATCGGCTAGCGTAAAAGAAAGTAGCGGTCATGAAGCACTAGACAAACAGGCCTTGGAAATGGTGCACAAAGCCTCACCTTTTCCCGCACCACCAGATGCTTTGCGTGGCCGTAGTTTCAATATCACTGTGCCCGTTTCGTTCAAGCTCGAAAATCCCTAGTGCGTAAACCAAGCTCACTTCGCGATTTACTGCTGGCACATGAGCTAATCTTTATTGCCTTGATTTTATTGGCGGTTGCTGGCGGCGGTTACGGCATTTATTTGTGGGATAAATCGTCCAAAGAATCACAGCGTATTCATTCACTGGTGCAAGAAATTCAACAAACGCGCGGTGATTTGTATCGTCAAATGAAAGAGTTATTTGATGCGTTCTTATTAGAAGACGCTGACGCCAAACATGAATATGTCACCTATACTCAATCTATTTTAAAGCACTTTAACCAGCTGAATAAATTAGCAGTGGGCGCAGAAGAAAAACAGGCCATTCAAGATCTAGAAAGCAACTATAAAAGTTTTGCAGATGAAGCACCTGCCTTGTTTTTGCGTTATCAAAAAAGCCCCAGCCTAGCTTCACGAAAATCACTTTATAAAGACATGGAAACGGGGATTTTTAGTAGTTACGAAGCCGTTTCGAAGCGCGCTGAAGATTTGCTCACAATCAAACAAATTGAGCTGAAAACGCGTTTGGATGATGCCAAAAAGGTCTCAATTATGATTTTAATTATTCCAATATTACTTGCTGGGCTACTGCTGCTTTTGTCGCGATTATTTTTAAAACGCGCCATCGTCAACCCCATTCACGCAATCATGCAAGCCACCAGCGAAATCAGTGCTGGCAATTTACAACATAAAGTACCTGAAACTGGTGCGGCAGAGCTCGCAACGCTTTCAAAAGAAATTAACAAAATGGCAGATGAGCTGCAGACCAATAGGGACGCGCTTGTGCAGAGCGAAAAGCAGGCTGCAATGGGTTTGTTGGTACCAATGTTGGCACACAATATTCGTAATCCACTGGCTAGTATTCGCGCCACCGCACAGTTGCTAGATGACCCAGTGCATGACAAAGACACTCGCGAATCATTGCATGGCATTATCAGTTCGGTAGACAGGCTGGAACGTTGGACTAGCGGCCTGCTGGCTTATTTATTGCCTATTAAGCCAGCGCTGACGCATACTAATTTAGAAAAAATCTTAGAAGGTGGCTTGATGGCGCTCAAACAAAAGCTACAAGAAAAGCACATTACAATTGTTAAAAATATTAGCGCCGTTCAGCAGCAAATTACAACGGACGAGCACTTACTGGAGCAGGTGATTCACAACTTGGTGTTAAACGCAGCAGATGCATCGCCCAAAAGTAGCACAATTAGCATTGAAGCGAAACTGGAAAACAACCACTTAACCCTCATCATTAAGGATGAGGGTAGCGGCATGCCATTTGCGCCAGACCCTCACGCATTAAGTCCTGGCCCTAGCACCAAGCGCTTTGGTACGGGCTTGGGTATCCCGTTTGCTTTTAAAGTCTGCGAAGTGCTTGGCGGTAAAATTACTTTTGAGGCTTCGCCACCGCAAGGCACACGCATCACGCTGATGCTACCGCAATAAGTCTTTTCAACTTAGCTCAACCAAATTAATTTCTACTTGTCGTAATTTTAGGCTTGCTTAAATCCTAATTTTTTACAACAATAAGAACTATCCATATGACATCCATTATGCTTAATCAAACTGTTACTGATTTCGAACTCCCCGCCACCAGTGGAAAAACATTTAAGCTATCTAATTATCAAGGCAAAGCGCTTGTAATCTATTTTTACCCCAAAGACAATACGCCTGGCTGTACTACACAGGGCATGCAGTTTCGTGATAGTTATGCAGAATTTAAAGCTGCCAACGCGGAGATTGTTGGGATTTCGCGTGATAACTTAAAATCGCACGAAAACTTTAAAGCCAAATTTAGTTTTCCGTTTGAATTACTCGCCGATACAGAAGAGCTTGCTTGTGGCATTTTCGGTGTGATAAAAATGAAAAATATGTACGGCAAGCAAGTGCGCGGCATTGAACGTAGTACTTTTATTATCGACAAAAATGGCACGCTAGTACGCGAATGGCGTGGTGTGAAGGTGGATGGCCACGCACTGGAAGTATTGAATTTTATTAAGGTATTTTAAAATAGCTATGGCAAAAGAAACAGCAAAAAATACGAAATTATTCGTACTTGATACCAACGTACTTATGCACGACCCTTCAAGTTTATTCCGCTTTGAAGAACACGATGTTTACCTTCCCATGGTAACGCTGGAAGAGCTTGATAACAATAAAAAAGGTCTCACCGAAGTAGCCCGTAATGCGCGGCAGGCCAGCCGCTATTTAGAAGAAATTGTAGGCACCGACCTTGTGAATTTGGAGCTTGGCTGCCCACTAGCGATTAACGGCAACAAACACTTACCTGGTCGCCTTTTTTTGCAAACCTCGCAAGTCAATATTGACCTGCCTGGCTTAGCCAGCAGTAAAGCAGACAATCAAATTATTAGTGTGGTATTGAGCTTAAAAAAACAGCAGCCAAATCGCCAAGTTATTTTAGTCAGCAAAGACATCAACATCCGCATCAAAGCTCGTGCCATGGGCGTACCAGCTGAGGATTACTTTAATGACAAGGTGCTGGAAGACACCGATTTGCTCT
>JANMYB010000017.1:0-14037 GCA_031381645.1 Methylotenera sp. | reverse complement strand
GGCATTACTGGCACGCGCTATATGTACCACGACCCATGCCATAGCCCAATGAAAACATACAAACCGCTAGAAGTGACTAATAAGTTAATGGGTACAGAAGTCGCATTAAACGATCGCTGTTGCGGCGAAAGCGGCACCTTTGCCGCGGCTCGTCCAGATATTGCCACGCAAGTGAAATTCCGCAAGCAAGAAGAGTTAGAAAAAGGCATGGAAAAAATGGGTTTAACGGTTGGCAACCCTGAAGAGAAAGTAAAAATTCTCACCAGCTGCCCAAGCTGTCTGCAAGGGTTGGCGCGCTATGGCGACGATACGGGGATTGAAGCGGATTACATTGTGGTGGAAATGGCCAAGCATATTTTGGGCGAGAACTGGATGCAGGAATATGTGGAGAGAGTGAATAATGGTGGGATAGAGAAAGTGTTGTTGTAGTAATAATAATGAGCAATCAACGCCCCCAGATGGATGAAAAATTTTATCAAGCATTGGCTGGTGAAGATGACTTGGGTGTAGTAATCAGAGCTCAAATTCATGTTGAGTCAAGTTTAAATGATTTTATTACCAAGAAAATTTCCGACTTAAAAACTTTAAGACAATTGCGTTTTAATCAACGTATTGATTTAGCTTATGAACTTGGTTTGGACTCTGAATTAAAATCCCCGCTAAAAATACTTGGCGAGTTAAGAAATAGTTTTGCTCACAAAATAGAAGCTAGTTTATCTAAAGACAAAGTGGAGTCTTTTTATAATGCCTTTGATGAAAAAACTCAAAGTTTTTTTCAAACCGCTTATGAGGCAACAGGGAGTGAGATGTTAAAAGAAATTCCCAATTTTTCTGGATTATGTCCGAAAGACAAATTTGTAATTATGGCAACAATTTTAAAAGCTAGAGTTGTAGTTGAGCTCTCAAGAGTCTAATAGAACCTACTTAGTATAAATAATCATAAATTCAAGGAGATTTATGCGTATATTAATAATTAGTTTTTTTACCTTTACTATATTTTCCGCTTTCGCGCAAAATAATATAGATTATGATAGCGTATCAAAACTTTATACACAGGTAATTCGAGGTGAAAGAAAGTTTGAAGATTTAACCCCAAATGAAAAGCAGCAAGTTATAACAATTCAGCAACTACTAGCCAACTCGTGTGGAAATTTGCATGGCAAATGTAGAGATGTTTGTGAGGCGGCAAATGAATTGAAAAGTGCCGCAGATGATTTATCAAGTTGTGCAAAAAAACATGATTATACTAACGACTGCAGGGGGCGTTACCGTGATGTAAAAGATAAGTTTGAGGAATATGAAGATGCCGTTTCAGAAGCCTCAGATGACTGCTCTTAATTAGCAAGTAGGGTGTGCAAATTGATGTTTATTTGCACACCGTAAATCTAATGTAATCTTCTTTTTCACCTCTAGGCGAGATACTTTCTTTTGCTTAGCCAAAAGAAAGAAACCAAAGAAAAAGCTACCCCGCTACCGCTTTAATCCTTCGGTCTTAGCGCCGCATCTGGGCGGCTGCGGAACTCGCTTCACTCTTAAGACCGTAAAGGTCTTCCCCAACCTCGCTAAGTGCTAAAGCACTAAGTCGGTTGTGACAGTCCTCGCCGCTTATCCATCTGCCGCATTAACCGTAAAGGTCATGTCCGCCAAGTGCCCGCTGTTTCACAGCGACCTTGGCGCCAAACCCTCAGGCGCGGCAAAGGGGATTGGTAAACCAGTGAAATTTCATCGCTGTTTATTTAGCTAACCTCAATATTCTCACTCCGTCATTCCGACGGGAGCATTTTTGAAGTGTAAAAAGCGAACCACGGAATCCAGTGACTTTTGTGTTTTTGCAGTAAAATCTAGCTATGAACTGTTACTCACTTATTAAACCCTTGCTGTTTCAACTCGATGCGGAATTTACGCATGACTTGACACTTAAAACCTTAAAGTTCGCAGAAAAAACAGGTATTTTGAGTTTGTATCCTAAAGCGCCAATCTGCGCGCCGCATGAGGTGATGGGTTTAACTTTTCCTAATGCTGTCGGTTTGGCGGCTGGGCTAGATAAAAATGGTGCGGTCATTGATGGCATGGCTAAATTGGGGTTTGGTTTTATTGAGGTGGGTACTGTCACGCCACGTCCGCAGCCCGGCAACCCAAAGCCGCGCTTGTTTCGCGTACCGGCAGCGCAAGGCATTATTAACCGATTCGGTTTTAATAATCTTGGCGTGGATAAACTGGTCGAAAATGTGAAATCTGCCAAATTTAAAAGTGGCGTTTCTAACCAAATACTTGGCATTAACATTGGCAAAAATTTTGATACGCCGATGGAAAAAGCGGCCGATGATTATTTGATCTGTATGCAAAAAGTGTACTCGCACGCTAGCTATATCACGGTGAATATTTCGTCACCTAACACCAAAAATTTACGTGATTTGCAGGCTGCAGAGGCGCTTTCTGCCTTGCTTACTAGCCTTAAATTAGAACAAAAAAAATTAGCAGAAAAGCACGGAAAATACGTGCCAATTACGCTTAAAATTGCGCCTGATTTAACTCAAGAACAAGTGATTGAAATTGCAGGTTTATTGATGAAACACCAAATCGATGGCGTGATTGCCACTAATACCACGCTGGCGCGCGATACGGTTAAGGGTATACAACACAGTGAAGAAACTGGCGGTTTATCAGGTGCGCCAGTGCGTAATCAATCTACGACTGTCATCCAACAACTCTCAACACAATTGCAGGGCGCTTTACCGATTATAGGCGTAGGTGGTATTTTAAGTGGAGCAGATGCAGCAGAAAAAATCGCTGCAGGAGCCAGCTTAGTACAAGTCTATAGCGGCTTGATTTACAAAGGCCCAGCGCTGGTTCACGACATTTGTAAAACACTGGGGTAATGCTTCCAATACTTTATAGTTATCGGCGCTGCCCTTACGCCATGCGCGCGAGAATGGCGCTAAAACTGGCGGATATTGAAGTCGAAATTCGCGAGATTTCATTGCGCGACAAGCCTGCGCATTTGCTGGAAATTTCGCCCAAAGCGACCGTGCCAGTGTTGATTCTTACTGATGGAAGCGTGATTGATGAAAGTCTTGAAATCATGTATTGGGCGCTAAAACAGCATAGCCTGCAGACCAATATCCATGGGCCTTACAGAGCACTTATTTTAGAGAATGATACGCGCTTTAAACAAGCTTTAGATGCTTACAAATATCCCGAGCGACACCCAAATAAAACACAAATTCAGCATCGCGCCGATGGTGAAGTGTTTTTGCAAAAGCTGGAAAACTTACTGAGTGAAAATAATTATTTGTTTGGTACCGCGCCCAGTTTGGCGGATTTGGCGATTTTCCCGTTTATTCGGCAATTTGTGGCGGTGGATAGTGTGTGGTTTGGCGAGTTTAATCAAGACAGTGCCAATTACCCAAAACTGCGTGCTTGGCTAACTGGCTGGGTAAATTCAGAGTTGTTTAAGAGTGTGATGACAAAAAACCCGACTTACATCGGGTGACTTGAAAGTGTGATTTGAGATTTAAACAGTTTCGGCTTCTGGTTTTGGCGCAGCAGGTTTTAAAGATTGCGCGCCCTCATCAAACACCAATTTCACTTCATCTTTGTCGTCAATATCCACGTGCACATTGCCACCATTAGCGAGCTTGCCAAACAACAATTCATCAGCTAATGCCTTACGAATAGTATCTTGAATCAAGCGCGCCATGGGTCGGGCGCCCATCAACGGGTCAAAACCTTTTTTGCCGAGATAAGTTTTCAGTTCATCACTAAACGTTACTTCCACTTTTTTCTCGTGTAATTGGTCTTCTAATTGCATCAAGAATTTATCGACCACGCGGATGATAATGTCTTGCGAAAGTGAAGCAAAAGAAACCGTCGCATCTAAACGGTTGCGGAATTCAGGTGAGAATAAGCGTTTAATATCAGCCGCTTCGTACCTGTTTGCTTGCTATTAGTAAAGCCAATGCTCGATTGCGCTAAGTTTTCTGCGCCCGCATTGGTGGTCATAATAATGGTGACGTTGCGGAAATCGGCTTTGCGACCGTTGTTGTCGGTGAGCGTGCCGTGATCCATTACTTGTAACAGAATATTGAAAATGTCAGGGTGCGCTTTTTCGATTTCGTCGAGCAGCAATACGCAGTAGGGCTGCTTGGTAATCGCTTCTGTCATCAAGCCGCCTTGCTCAAAACCTACATAGCCGGGCGGCGCGCCAATTAGGCGTGACACGGCATGCCGCTCCATGTATTCGCTCATGTCAAAGCGAATGAGCTCGATGCCCATGATGTAGGCGAGCTGTTTGGCGACTTCGGTTTTACCCACGCCAGTCGGCCCGCTGAATAAAAAGCTACCAACGGGTTTATTGTTGCCGCCAAGGCCACTGCGCGCCATTTTAACAGCGGTTGTCAGCACTTCAATGGCTTTATCTTGGCCGAAAACTACGGCTTTTAAATCGCGTTCCAGCGTTTTTAGCGCAGTGCGGTCGTCGGTTGAGATGTTTTTTGGTGGAATGCGCGCAATTTTGGCAATTATGTCCTCAATCTCTTTATTACCGATGACTTTTTTTTGTTTTGATTTCGGTAAAATGCGTTGTGCAGCACCAGCCTCATCAATCACATCAATGGCTTTATCGGGCAAATGTCTGTCATTGATGTATTTGGCAGAAAGCTCAGCCGCAGTGGTAAGTGCGCTAGCACTGTATTTCACGCTGTGGTGCTCTTCAAAGCGTGATTTCAGACCTTTTAAGATTTCAATGGTTTCAGCAATACTAGGTTCTACCACATCAATTTTTTGGAATCGACGACTTAAAGCGTGATCTTTCTCAAAAATACCGCGATACTCTTGGTAAGTGGTCGCACCTATGCATTTGAGCGTACCGTTTGAAAGCGCAGGCTTAAGTAAGTTAGAAGCGTCCAAAGTCCCGCCGCTGGCTGCGCCTGCGCCAATCAATGTGTGGATTTCATCAATAAATAAAATCGCATCTGGTTTTTCAGCAAGCTGTTTCATCACCGCTTTTAAGCGTTGCTCAAAGTCACCACGGTATTTTGTGCCTGCCAGCAATGCGCCCATATCGAGCGAGTAAACCGTGGCATTGGCTAATACTTCAGGGATTTCTTTGCCTACAATGCGGCTGGCCAAGCCTTCTGCAATGGCGGTTTTCCCCACACCAGCCTCGCCAACTAAGAGCGGATTATTTTTGCGGCGGCGACATAAAGTTTGAATGACGCGCTCTAATTCTGGCGCGCGACCAATCAGCGGATCAATTTTACCTGCCGCAACTTGTGCATTTAAATTAAGGGTAAACTGCTCTAAAGCGCCAGTGGGAGCAGACTCCATTTCAACATCAGCTTCGGCGCTATCAGCTTTGCCATCACCTTCTGGTATTTTTGCAACGCCATGCGAAATAAAATTCACCACATCTAGCCGCGTAATACCTTGTTGATGCAAGAAAAATACCGCATGCGAATCTTTTTCACCATAAATGGCGACAAGCACATTGGCGCCAGTCACTTCTTTTTTGCCGCTAGATTGCACATGCAACATGGCGCGTTGAATCACGCGTTGAAAACCAAGTGTAGGTTGCGTATCCACTTCATCCTCACCGCCTACAACAGGTGTGTGTTCTTCTATGTAGTGAATGATTTCAGTGCGTAACACTTCAAATTTTGCACCACAGGCGCGTAACACTTCGGCTGCGGTAGGGTTATCAATCATAGCCAGCAACAAATGCTCAACCGTAATGAGTTCATGGCGCTTTTGTCGCGCATCCATAAACGCCATGTGTAAGCTAACCTCTAATTCTTGCGCTATCATTTTCTACCTTTAACTTTCTTCTTTTCTTAAGCTGGCTCTACTACACACTGCAAAGGGTGTTGCGCTCCCTTAGCATGCATAATTACCTGATTCATCTTGGTTTCCGCAATGTCTTGCGGATACACACCACATACGCCCACGCCCTCTGTATGTACTTTGAGCATAATTTGTGTCGCTTGTTCACGACTTTTGTTAAAAAAGTGTTGAATCGTTTCCACAACAAACTCCATAGGAGTGTAATCGTCATTTAATAGTAAAACTTTAAACATTTCTGGCAGTTTTGGTTTAACTGCGCTAGGCTTAAGTGCGGTGTCGCCAGTACTATGTGTATTTGCCATGTGCTTATTTATTTATTACTTAGATGTATTTTGAGCCGAATGGAAAAAATTTCAAGCCCAAAGTGAGTAGGGCTATTAGTTTTAGGTACTTTAGGGGAATATTTTGACACTTTTAACGATTCTGTCCTGCGTTTGCACGATTTCTAACGTGTGTTCGCCTACTTTAAAACTGGTGCCAGCCTCAGGAATATTTTCAAAATGCTCGATAATCAAGCCATTTAAAGTGCGCGGGCCATCGACTGGCAGATTTAAGTTAAGCTTTTTATTCAAATCACGCAAACCACTACTACCATCCACCAGCCAGCTTCCATCAGCTTCTTGGCGATAACTACCTACTCGGCTAGGTGATTGGGTGGTAAAGTCACCAATCACCTCTTCTAGAATATCTTCAAGTGTAATCAAACCTTTAAATTCGCCATATTCATCAACCACCAGCGCGATACGTTCTTGGTTTTCTTGAAATTGTTGTATTTGTGTATAAAGTGGCGTGCCAGCGGGTACAAAATAAGGCGCTTCAATAATTCCGCGCAGTGCTTCTTTGCTTAAATCGTCATCTTGCAGGTGCGCGCGTAGTTGGTTGATGACCTTGCGAATGTGAATAATACCTATAATTTCTTCGCTGTCGCCTTCGCGCACTGGCAGGCGTGTGTGGTGGCTGTTAGAAATGCGCTGCAGAATGTCGTCAATGGGGGAGTCAAAGTCAATCACTTCCACTTGGGTATGCGCCGTCATCACATCATCCACGGTGATCTTTTCTAGCTCAAATAAATTGAGCAAAATAGTGCGGTGTTTCTTCGGTAGAAAATGTCCCGCATCGGTCACTATGCTACGTAGCTCGTCCATGCTAAGCGATTGCACACCATCACTAAAGTTAACATTGACGCGAAATAACTTAAGCAAGCCTTCAACGAATAAATTGATAAACCAAACGGCGGGATACAGTACTTTTAAAAGCGGGTAGAGAATATAGCTGCATAAAATGCCCAGTTTTTCAGGGTAAGCCGCCGCGATGACCTTAGGCGTAATTTCACTAAACACTAAAATGGCAAACGTCACTGCCAAGGTGCCTATCATCAGTATCCATTCACCTTCGCCAAATAACTCAACAGTAATCAGGGTAACGAGTGTTGCCGATGCGGCATTGGCGAAGTTATTGCACAGCAAAATTACGCCGAGTAGCTTGTCTGTTTTGGCTAGTAACGCGCTGGCTAGACGCGCACCGCGATGCCCTTCCTTCACCAAATGGCGCAGCCGGTAACGGTTTAGCGACATTAAGCTGGTTTCAGCGATGGAGAAAAAACCAGAGATGAGTAGCAAAAAGGCTAAGATCGCCAGCTGCCACGAGATAGGAATATTATCCAAAGAGAGTTAAATCATAAAACATGATGCGCTAAGTTTACCTGTTAATAGTTTTAATAATCAAGCGTTTGAATGGTTCTAAGTTTATGGCGCGACCTCTACACCTTCTTTGTTGGCGTCTTTCTTATCAATGTCACCAATTAAATTAGCTCGATTCACGCCCAGCCACATGGCGATTGGGCAAGCGACTAACACAGAGGAATAAATGCCAAATAAAATACCGATAGTGAGCGCCACAGCAAAACCGTGAAGCACTTCGCCGCCAAATAAAAGCATCGAACCGACCATGGTTTGCGTCATTACGTGGGTAATGACAGTGCGCGACATAGTGCGGGTAATGGCGTTATCTATCACTTGCACTACCGAAGCTTTACGCATTTTTCTAAAGTTTTCGCGCACTCGGTCAAACACCACTACAGATTCATTCACCGAATAGCCTAGCACCGCCAAAATCGCAGCTAAAACTGTGAGATTGAAATCCCATTGAAAGAAAGCGAAAAAACCTAAAATAATCACCACATCGTGCATATTGGCAATAATTGCTGCCACTGCAAAACGCCATTCGAAGCGAATCGCTAAATACGCCATGATGCCCGCACAAACCAATAACAGCGCTAGTCCACCATTTGCATAAAGCTCATCACCTACTTGCGAGCCGACTGATTCCACACGGCGAATTTCAGCTTTTGGGTCAGCTGTTTGTAATGCTTTGGTAACGGTTTCAGAAAGCTCGGCAATCGACATATCTTTCTTTAACGGTAGACGAATTAGCACATCGCGGCTGGTTCCAAAATTTTGCACAGTAGCGTCTTTTAAGTCAATAGAATCAACCGCTTTACGTATGCTGTTAATGTCTGCCGTTTGTGGATAGCTAACTTCCATCACCGTGCCGCCAGTAAAATCTACGCCGTAATGTAAGCCTTTTGTGGCTAGAAAATACACCGCGAGTAAAAAAGTGATGAGTGAAATGGCTGTGGTTAAACGGCCATAGCTCATAAACGGGATATCTTTTTTAATTCTAAATAATTCCATAATTTTTACTCAATTCCAAATATAATTTTTGGCTTAATTTAGTCGACTTTGTAAATCTGGCCGATAGAAAGGTTGGTTACTTTGCGACGATAGCCGTAAATGATGTTTACAATGGCGCGTGATACCAAAATGGCACTGAACATGGAGGTCAGAATGCCTAGCACGTGCACCACGGCAAAGCCTTTAATGGGACCAGTGCCGAACATAAATAGCGCCAAACCAGCAATTAAAGTCGTGACGTTTGAGTCTAAAATCGTGTCAAAAGCACGGCTGTAACCCGCATGAATACTTGCTTGCGGAGTGTTGCCATTTCGCAGCTCTTCGCGAATCCGCTCGTTAATCAGCACGTTGGCGTCAATTGCCATACCCAGTGCTAAAGCAATCGCAGCCAAGCCTGGCAAAGTAAGTGTGGCTTGCAACATGGAAAGTAGCGCAACGAGTAACAACAAATTAACACCTAACGCCAACACCGAAACGCCACCAAATAGCATGTAATAGAACACCATCATGACTGCAATCGCGGCAAAGCCCCACAGCGTAGAATGCACGCCGCGCTTGATATTTTCTTCACCCATACTCGGACCAACGGTACGCTCTTCGATAATTTCCATCGGCGCCGCCAGCGCACCAGCGCGCAACAGTAGCGCGACATCCGTGGCTTCTTGCACACTAGCCATGCCCGAAATTTGCACGCGGCCGCCGCCGATTTCTTCGTTAATCACTGGGGCGGTAATCACCTCGGCGTTTCCTTTTTCAATCAGCAAAATTGCCATACGTTTGCCTACATTGTCGCGGGTTACGTTTTTAAAAATACCCGCACCACGGCCGTCCAGTGTTACATGCACCACTGCGCCGCCAGTTTGCTGGTCAGTGCCTGGGCCAGCGTCGGTAATACGATCGCCCGTCAGCACCACATTTTTCTTAACCAAAATGCCATTGCCTTCGCGGTCTTTAAAATACTCATCGCCAAACGGAACCTTGCCTTCTTCGGCCGTTTTTAATGTTTCAAAATCCTTTTTATCTTCATCCACCATACGGATTTCCAAGGTCGCGGTGCGGCCTAATAATTCTTTGGCTTTGGCGGTATCTTGCACGCCAGGCAGTTGTACCACAATGCGGTCAAACCCTTGTTGCTGCACGATTGGTTCGGCAACACCAAGCTCGTTAATGCGGTTATGCAAGGTTTGCAAGTTTTGTTTAAGCGCGAACTCTTGAATTTTCAGCTTGCTGGCATCGCCCATGGTCGCGCTCAGCACCTGCTCTTTGTCAACGGTGGATTTGTTGTAAGTTAAATCAGGGAAATCTTTGGCTAACACTTTGCGTGCTTTTTCAAGCTCTGCAAGGGTTTCAAATTTCACTTCTACTTTCTGACCATCGCGTTGAATACCAAAATAATTGATTTTTTCGCGACGCAAAGTAGTACGAAAGTCGCCCACACTGCTCTCGGCAGCCTTATCCAGCGCGGCTTTCATATCGACTTGCAATAAAAAGTGCACGCCGCCACGTAAATCTAAGCCCAAATACATCGGTTTGGCGCCAATCGCCAACAGCCAATTAGGTGTTTGTGATAATAAATTTAAAGCGACAGAATAGTCTTTGCCTAAGTTGGCGATAAGTTTGTCTTTAGCCTTAATTTGCTCGTCAGGGCTGGAAAAGCGTACTTTTACGCCGCTGGCATCTAAATAAATGCCGTTAAATTTAATGTCGGCCAATTGCAATGTGGCCTCCACTTTTTTAAGTAAATCGTTATCCGCCTTAAGCGTGGATTTGGCGGGTGAAATTTGCACCGCGGGCGCCTCGCCAAAAAAGTTGGGGATGGTGTACAAGAGCCCAATTAAAATAACAAGGGCGACGAGAATGTATTTCCAGGTAGGGTAACGATTCATAGTTTAGTTAGATAGGTTTGCTTAGATAGATTTAATCGTACCGGGCGGTAACAACGTTTGCACGGCATGTTTTTGGATGTTAATGACCGTATTGCCCGCAATCTCAACGCTCACAAAGTTATCGCCTACTTTGGTTACTTTGCCAACAACGCCGCCAACGGTCGCCACTTCATCACCCGCTTTAAGCGCTTCTATCATGGTTTTTTGCAATTTCGCAGCCTTCATTTGCGGGCGAATCAGCATGAAATAAAACAACACGAAAATAAAAATAATTGGCAAAAAGCTCATTAAATCGGCACCTGGTGCTGGTTGTGCGGCGTATGCGTTACTGATAAACATGGGTTTCTCTCTACAAAAATCTAAGCGCGAATTTTAACACAGACTAAGGGAGATTAGCATGGCTAGATTAAGGGCAAGATTGATTAATTATGATGTATGGAAGTTAAAATAGCATGCTCTGTAAGCCAGTACCCATAAGGGTCAAAGGGCATCTGTTTTAAGAATTTATTTGCGCGCGTTTTATTTTAAAGTCTGTTTTAAACGTTTCAAACTCACCCGCTTCAATCGCGCTGCGCATGCCTTGCATCAATACTTGGTAATAATGCAAATTATGGATGGTGTTGAGGCGCGCGCCTAAAATCTCACCTACTTTGTGTAAATGGTGCAAATACGCTCGTGTAAAATTGCGGCAAGTGTAGCAACTACAATCGGTGTCTAGTGGTGCCGTATCTTGCTTGTACCCCGCATTTTTAATTTTTATATCGCCATATTGGGTAAATAGCCAGCCATTGCGCGCGTTGCGGGTGGGCATTACGCAATCGAACATATCAATGCCTTGTGAAACCGCGTCTACTAAATCTTCTGGCGTACCGACACCCATTAAATAACGCGGTTTGTTATGTGGCATTTTAGGTGCGGTGTGGACCAAAATGCGCAACATGTCGTCTTTGGGTTCACCCACAGAAAGCCCGCCAATGGCAAAGCCGTCAAAATCAATATCTATCAAACCAGCAAGTGAAACATCGCGTAAATCTTCAAACATGCCACCTTGGATGATGCCGAATAAGGCGTTGCTGTTGCCAGCATGCGCATCTTTACTGCGCTTAGCCCAGCGCAACGAAAGCTGCATGGAATCATTCGCTTCTTTATGGGTGGCGGGGTAGGGCGTGCATTCGTCAAAAATCATGACGATATCGCTGTTTAAAACCTTTTGAATGCGCATGGATTCTTCTGGCGTTAAAAAACAGGTATCGCCATTAATAGGGCTTTGAAACTTTACGCCTTCTTCACTAATTTTACGCATCGCACCCAGACTCCACACTTGAAAGCCGCCAGAATCGGTGAGTATGGGCGCATCCCAACCCATAAATTTATGCAAACCGCCGTGCGCAGCAATCACTTCTAAGCCTGGGCGCAGCCATAAATGAAAGGTATTGCCCAGCACAATGTGCGCATCAATTTCTTTAAGTTCAACCGGAGACATCGCTTTTACCGTGCCGTAAGTACCCACGGGCATAAAAGCGGGTGTTTGCACATCGCCATGCGCTAAATGGACAGTACCTCTGCGAGCAAGCCCGTTGCTGTTTGCACCATTATTATTGGTGGAATCTGTTTTGTGTAGAGTAAATTGCATGGAAGATGAATTCGTTGTTAAGATGCCATTTTATCATGGCAATAATGTGGATAATAATTTATGACAGATAATCGACGTCCACTCACAACTCGCAGTGCTGGCTGGGCAAAATGGCTAGCGAATTTATTGGTGAAATGTGAGGTGTCTCCTAACTTTATTTCGGTGTTGAGTATTTTGCCTGCGCTGATAGGCGCATGGTTATTGGCTTGCCCAAGCTCACCACCACATGTTTGGAATACTTTGCTTGCAGTGGCTGTGTGCGTGCAGTTGCGATTGTTGTGCAATATGCTAGATGGCATGGTGGCGATTGAGGGCGGCAAACACTCCAAAGTGGGGGCACTGTATAACGAGGTGCCAGACCGTATTGCCGATTCTTTGTTTATCGTGGCGCTAGGTTATGCCGTTTTTCTGCCTTGGCTAGGCTGGCTGGGCGCATTGTTGGCGGCAAAAACGGCGTATATTCGTGTGTTGGGCGGCGCGTTAGGTTTGGTACAAGATTTTCGCGGGCCAATGGCTAAGCCGCACCGTATGTTTGTGATGACTTTGGGTTGCTTAATTGGCGCAGCAGAGCTGCATTTTAACGATAGTTATCATGCGCTCATCATAACTGCCTACGTGATTGCGATAGGCTCAGCTATTACGTGTGTGACACGTACACTGGCAATCGCCAAACAGTTAAATCAGAAATGATTGTAAGTGTTGCCCGTTTAGGCCTAATTGGCCTAGTAAAAATTTTAGTTGGTGCGCAAGCGCGCTGGGTAGATGCGGCGCCGAATTTGTATGAAAATCCAGCGCAAAGCATTTATTTTACCAATCACACCAGTCACCTTGATACGCTGGCTTTGTGGGCAGCGTTGCCAGCAGAAATTCGCGCAAAAACGCGGCCAGTGGCGGCCAAAGATTACTGGGGGCATGGCGCGATTAAGCGTTTTATAGCGTTGCAAGTGCTAAATGCGGTGCTGATTGAGCGCGAAGTCTCAAGGCATAGCGACCCGCTCGCTCCATTGTTGGCAGCGCTGGCGCAGGGCGATTCGCTGATTATTTTCCCTGAAGGCACGCGCCGTGCGCAGGCTGAGCCAAATGAGGTTAAGGGTGGTTTGTACCATTTGGCAGAAGCATTTCCGCAAGTAAAACTGGTGCCAGTGTACTTAGATACCTTACATCGCAGCATGCCCAAAGGCAGTATTTTACCTGTGCCGCTGATATGCACTGTGCGCTTTGGTGGCGTAGTAAAGTTTGAACCAGCTGAACATAAAAAAGTTTTTCTAAGCCGCGCCCGCGAGGCCGTTTTGCAACTCATTTAAGGTAACTTTTTAGGAAAAATCCTATGCTTGCTCAAACATTAGAAACACTAAGTCCGGCGTATAAATTTTATTGGCTCATTGGCGGTGTGGCAAGCTTGTTGTTGATTGCCTCTATCATTGGCTGGCTGCTAAAAAACAAGCTTGCTAGGCAAGCGCATCCGAATGAAAAATCGCAAAAAGTGCTAGATAATTTAGTCGCCCGCGTCAACGCATGGTGGGTGATGGTGGCAGTGTTTGCGGTGGCGTTTTTGGCAGGGAAAATTGGTGCGATTTTGTTGTTTGCCGCAATTTCATATTTTGCCTTGCGCGAATTTATGACGCTCACTCCCACCCGTGCGGGCGATCATCGCACTTTATCATTAGCGTTTTTTCTGCTGATTCCGCTGCATTATTACTTTATTTATATTGAATGGTACGCGCTGTTTACCATCCTCATACCCGTCTATGCATTTTTGCTCATGCCGTCAATATCAGTATTGGCACAGGATACAGAAGATTTTTTAACCCGCGCCGCAAAAATTCAGTGGGGAGTGATGATAGCTATTTATTGTATTAGCCATGCCCCAGCGTTATTATTGTTGCCTATCCCCAACTTTGAAGGCGCAAAATGCGCTGTTGCTGTTTTATTTTATGCTAATTGTACAAATTAGCGATGTGCTGCAATATGTGTTTGGCAACTT
>JANMYB010000086.1:0-53169 GCA_031381645.1 Methylotenera sp. | reverse complement strand
ATAAAATTCAAAGTGTTTAATGACATTAATTATCATCCCCGAAACCGAATACGAACTCACCGCCATCCGTGCGCAGGGGGCTGGTGGGCAGAACGTGAATAAAGTGTCATCCGCGATTCATTTGCGTTTTGATATTCATGCTTCTAACTTAAGCGAGTGGTTAAAAGCGCGACTCATGCATAGTAAAGACAATCGGATTACTGATGAAGGTGTGTTGATTATTAAAGCACAGCAATATCGTACGCAAGAAGCGAATAAAAAAGATGCGATTAAGCGTTTGCATGAAACTGTAAATGCCGCAAACCATGTAAACCCCATGCGCTACGCCACCAAACCAAGTTATGGCTCTAAACAACGGCGTTTAGAGGGTAAGACAATACGTAAGCAAGTGAAGCAATTGCGCGGTAAAATAACCGAATAACGGCTACGCTTGCGAATACGGTGTTAAAAATCGGCTCAATATCCTCATTTATAACCCATAAACTGCGGTATTTCGCCAATTTTTGCCTTGTCTTCGCATCGCTCGCTACGTTATTCAAAGGATTGTAATAGTTAAGTGAAATGAATTTATTAGCACTCGATACCTCTACCGAATTTTTGTCGCTCGCACTACAGCTTGGCAATAAACACTTTACGCATACTCAACTTGCGGGCAATGCTTCGTCTGAGCTGATTTTGCCGCAAATTCAAGTCTTGCTGGATTCTGCCAAAATTAAATTAAATGAGTTGGATGGCATTGCCTTTGGCGCAGGGCCTGGCGCATTTACGGGCGTTCGCATAGCTTGCGGCGTGGCGCAAGGATTGGGTTTTGGTGCGAACTTACCTGTGGTTGGCGTGAATACTTTGCTGGCGGTAGCGCAAGCCAGCGGCGCAGATAAAGCGATTGTTTGCCTAGATGCGCGCATGGGCGAGATTTACCATGCAGCTTTCGAGAAAAAAAATAATGAATGGGTTGAATTAAGCTTGACGAAAGTATGCAAGCCAGAAGCCGCGCCGGTACTAGAGGATAGGTGGACAGGTGTAGGTAGTGGTTGGGCAGTGTATGGTGAAGTTTTAAGTAAGATTTATGCTGAAAACTTAATCAAAACCAATGCTAATGTTACGCCAACAGCAGAAGCGATTTTACAATTAGCCAAACCCATTTTTGTCGCAGGGAAAGCTAAGCCTGCCAGTGAAGCCGCGCCGATTTACATTCGTAATCGTGTCGCGCTGACATCGCTTGAGCGTGAGCAAGGACAACGTTTATGAGTGCGCAATTAAAACAAAATTTATCTTTACGGCCTATGAAAACAGATGATTTGGATGCGATTATGCAAATTGAGCCGACGATTTACAGCCACCCGTGGACGCGCGGCAATTTTAGCGATTCACTTAATTCTGGCTATAGTGCTTGGGTGTTGGAAAGTGAGCGCGAAATGATTGGTTACGCTTTAATGATGCTGGTGATGGATGAAGCGCATTTGCTGAATTTAAGTATAGGCAAACATCGCCAAAAACAAGGCTTGGGGCGCTATTTATTAGAGCATATGATGACGATTGCCAAACGCCACAAGGCCGCCAATATGTTTTTAGAAGTGCGGCCAAGCAATATTTCTGCCATTGCACTTTACGAAAATATGGGTTTTTGCGAAATCTCCGTGAGACGCGGCTATTATCCTGCTGACCCAAAAACGAGTGAAACTGGTCGCGAAGACGCAGTTTTAATGGGCTTGGCATTATGAATCGCGAGGATGTACTGCGCGAATTAGAGCTTTTGCCGGTATGGCAATTGCGCGCGCCTTTAAAACTGGCAGAGTTGCCAACAGACTTGCCAGAAAAAGTAGCGCCGACTCTTGAAGTTGCCATCGAAGCAGCGCATGTTGAGTTAATCGTTTCTGATGATAAAAAGTGGATTTTTGCCTACCTTGCAGACCGCACGAATACTGCCTCACAGAGCATATTATTGAAGAATATTTTGTTTGCTTTAAAGATTACAAAAACCAGTTCAATTCGACTGGAAAATCTGGCAGATATTGACGCTAAGGTAATGATTGCCATGGGCGAAATGGTGGCGCAACAATTGTTAAACTCCACAGAATCGATCGAGTCGCTGCGCGGTAAAATACACATCTACGAAAATATTCCCTTAATCGTGACGTATCATCCGCAAGATATGTTGCAACATTTGCCAAATAAGGCCAAAACATGGGATGATTTATGTATGGCTGTTCAGCTATTGAATGCTTGAAATTGCAGCGTTTGCCCTCATTAATACAATGTTTCAATAATAATTAAAGGAGTTACCACATGCGTACTTTTTGGACAAAATTATTACCACTTATCATGCTGCTAAGCTTGTCTGGATGCGGCTACAATCAGTTTCAAAGCTTAGATGAAGAAGCCAAAGCCAGCTGGTCTGAAGTGTTAAATCAATATCAACGCCGTGCCGATTTGGTGCCCAATTTGGTAGAAACCGTCAAAGGTTATGCCGAGCATGAAAAAGAAGTGTTAACCGATGTTGCAAATGCACGTAGCAAAGTGGGTAGCATGCAAGTAACGCCAGAATTGTTGAACGACCCAGAAGCGTTTGCGAAATTTCAAGCTGCGCAAGGCCAATTAACATCAGCGCTCTCTCGCTTAATGGCGGTGGCAGAAAATTATCCAAACTTGAAAGCCGACCAAGGTTTTAGAGATTTACAAGCGCAGTTGGAAGGTACTGAAAATCGCGTCACTGTGGCGCGAAATCGCTACATTGAGACGATTAAAGACTACAACGTGGCGGTGCGTACTTTCCCCAATAACTTAACGGCGATGATGTTTGGTTACAAAGCCAAACCAACGTTCACAGTGGAAAACGAAAAAGCGATTTCGAGCGCGCCAAAAGTTGAGTTTGGTGATAAAAAGTAATTTAGATTTTACTTAGAGCGTGTTTTTATTTTTAAAAGCGTGCCTACAACCGCAAGGGTTGTCCCCGCAGAATATACCAGCTAAAGCTGGTTATTCATGCGTGAAAGCCGGCTTGTGGGCGCTGGGCTTGATGCTGTGTTTGGCATCAGGCTTTGCGCATGCTGAGTTAGTCGCAATTCCTGAGCTTTCCAGCCGCGTCACCGATTTAACGCAAACTTTATCGCAAGCCGAACAAGCGCAGCTAGAACAAAAACTCGCTGCGTTTGAAGCAAAAAAAGGTAGCCAAATCGCGCTGCTGATTGTTCCCACCACGCAGCCGGAAGACATTGCACAATATTCTATTCGTGTGGTAGAAAAATGGAAAATCGGCCGCGAAAAAGTCGATGATGGCGTACTGGTACTTATTGCCAAAGATGACCGCAAGCTGCGCATCGAAGTCGGCTACGGTTTAGAGGGCGCTATTCCCGATTTGTACGCAAAACGCATTATCTCTGAGGTGATTTCACCCAAATTCAAGCAAGGCGATTTTTACGGCGGGCTGGATGCCGGGTTAGATAAAATCATTGGCTTGGTAGATGGCGAAGCCTTGCCCACGCCTGGCACGGCCGAATTCAACGGCATGGGTGTGATGGACATATTGCCAATGTTGCTGTTTGGTGGCTTGATTACAGGCTTGGTGTTGCGTGGTATGTTCGGCACTTTTTTTGGCAGCGCGCTCAATGGCGGCTTGCTGGGCGGCTTGGTGTGGTTGCTGGGCGTGGCACTTGGCGGCGCGGCGATTTTTGGTGCCATCGCATTTTTTATCACCATGATGCTGGGTGCGCGCGGCATTAACGCTTATGGTGGTGTACCGATGGGCGGCGGCGGTTGGTCTAGTGGCGGTAGTTCTAACAGCTGGGGCGGTGGTGGTGGTGACTTTGGCGGCGGTGGAGCCTCAGGTGATTGGTAAATGAAAAATAAAAATCCTACTATTCGTTTCTTCAAACATATGTTCAGCGGCGCATGGCAAATGCGCGGACATTTTTCTGACGCGGCTTTGCACAATATCGAGCAGGCTATTGCTACCAGCGAGAAAATGCACGATGGCGAGATTCGCTTTGTGGTCGAGGCTGGCTTGCATCCTTACGAAATTCTGTTTAAAAAAACGCCCAAGAAGCGTGCTATTGAGCTTTTTGGGCGTTTAAATATTTGGGATACCGAGCAGAATAACGGTGTGCTAATTTACCTATTGTTGGCAGATAAAGATGTGGAAATAGTGGCCGATCGTGGCATCCATCAATATGTTGGTAATGCAGGATGGGAGCGCATTTGCCAACAAATGGAGCTTAAATTTAGGGGTGGTGAATTTGAGGCAGGCGTACTGCAAGGCATTGCCGAAATTGGTACGCATTTGCAGGCTAATTTCCCTAGTGGTGTTACAGCCACAAAAGCCACAGCCAAAAAAGCTATTAAAAAACCTGCACAGGGAAAAAAGAAGAATGAAATTCCCAATAAACCGCTTATTCTTTAGCTTAATATTTTTTACGTGTGCCGCGCAGGCGGGGCTCACCGACATTACGCGTATTTTTCATCAAACGCCCAGTTTGCAACAGTTTGAAGTTTGCCAAGGCGGTGGTTGCGTACAATCTAACCAACTATCGATTAGCCCTGCGGAATGGGGCGCTGTTGTGTATTTATTCAAAACTAAGGCCAGTAGTGCCGAGAGCGAGCGATTACAAATTAGCAAAGCGATTGGCGAGTTCGAGAAAATTGTCGGTGCAAAAAATGGCACTGCGACTGATCGCGCCGGCACGTTCGATAACGATGAGTTCCCTGGCCAGCTTGATTGCAATGATGAAGCGATTAACACGACCACTTACATGCGGCTTTTAAAATCCAATGGCTTTATGCAATTTCATGAGATTGAAGACATGCGCACGCGCAACTTCTTTTTTACTGGCTGGCCGCACAGCACTGCGGTGATTCGCGACATTAAAACAAGCGAAAGGTACGCTGTAGATAGTTGGTTTTATGACAATGGCAATATGGCAACCATTGTGTTATTTGCAAAGTGGAAAGCTAATTTTCAACCCGAAGATAGCCCTGTCGGCAAGACTAGAAACAACACAAAAGCCACACCAGTAGGCGCTGCATATTAAGTAACAGTGCTGACTTAGTCAGCTTTTCCATATAAAATTCGTTTTTATTCAAATTTAAGTCAACATGCGCGCCTCACAATTTTTTATCGCCACCCAAAAAGAAGCCCCGATTGATGCGGAGCTGATTTCGCACAAACTCATGATACGCGCTGGCCTCATTAAAAAGCTCGGAAATGGCCTGTATAGCTGGATGCCACTGGGCTTGCGCATTTTGCGCAAGGTGGAAAATATTGTGCGCGATGAGATGAATAAAGCGGGCGCTTTGGAGCTTTTGATGCCAGCGGTGCAGCCAAAAGAGCTATGGGATGAAACGGGGCGCTGGGAGGTGTTTGGGCCGCAAATGCTGAAAATTAAAGATAGGCACGAGCGCGATTATTGTTTTGGCCCGACACATGAAGAGGTGATTACAGATATCGTACGGCGCGAAATCAATAGTTATAAGCAATTACCGCTTAATTTTTACCAAATTCAAACCAAATTTCGCGATGAAATTCGTCCACGTTTTGGCGTGATGCGGGCGCGTGAGTTTATGATGAAAGATGCGTATTCTTTTCATACTAATTTTGAGTCGCTGCAACAAGCTTACGCACAAATGTTTCAAACTTACTGCAACGTGTTTACGCGGCTTGGGCTGAAATTTCGCGCAGTTAAAGCAGACTCTGGTGCAATTGGTGGCGATGGCTCACAAGAGTTTCATGTGCTGGCAGATAGTGGTGAAGACGCGCTGGCATATTGCGAAAATTCGGATTATGCAGCGAATGTGGAGATGGCAGAGGCTGTGACTCCCTCTAGAACCAGAGCGACTCCCAGTCATGTGATGAAAGAAGTTGAAACGCCTAAACAAACTACTTGTGAGGCTGTTGCCGAGCTGCTGGGTGTGCCATTAGTTACCAATGTAAAAGCGTTGGCCTTGATTGCCAAGGATGAGTCTACGAATGAGAAATTTTATCTATTATTATTGCGCGCCGACCACAGTTTAAATGAAGTGAAAGTCAGCAAATTAGCGGGTTTGGCAGATTTTAGATTTGCGACTGGCGACGAAGTGCGCGAAAACCTAAACGGTTGTCCGCCCGGCTTTATTGGCCCAGTTGGTGTAGGCGAAAATGTGACGGTGATTGCAGATAGAACCGTTGTGCAAATGAGCGATTTTGTGTGTGGTGCAAATAAACCAAAATATCATTTACAACATGTCAATTTTGGTCGCGATTTGCCAGAACCTAGCTTAGTGGCGGACATTCGCAACGTGGTAGACGGCGACGATTCTCCTGACGGTAAAGGTACACTAAAACTATGTCGCGGTATCGAAGTGGGTCATATTTTCCAGCTACGCACAAAATATGCGCAAGCCATGAATGCAACATATCTTGATATTAATGGTCAATCACAAACCATGGAAATGGGCTGTTATGGTATCGGCGTTTCGCGAATTGTGGGTGCCGCAATTGAGCAAGGAAGTGACGAAAAAGGCATTATTTTCCCGATTAGCATGGCGCCGTTTGAGGTGATAATTTGTCCGATTGGCATGGATAAAAGTGAATTAGTGAAAAATGCGGTGAATGAAATTTATGTGAATTGCAAAAAAATCGGGCTGGATGTTTTGCTAGATGACCGCGGGGAGCGGCCTGGTGTGATGTTTGCCGAAAGTGATTTAATGGGAATTCCACATCGCATAGTGGTGGGAGAGCGTGGCTTGAGTGAGGGCAAGGTGGAGTATAAGGCGCGAACCGCGCCAGAGGCACAGAACTTGCTTGTTACTGATGCGGTTAATTTTATTCAAAAAGCGATAAATGCTAAAACCTCAAAGTATGAACAAAAATAGCTTACAAAAATTTTGCTTGGTTGCTTTGCTGGCAACGGTATCAATATGCCAAGCTGGCAATCAAAGGGAAGAACCGCTTTCTAACAGCGTTAGAGCAGTAATGCAAAAGTCGGTGAGCGACTTAGCATCGCCTAAGCTGGTGTTTGGAAGCGAGATTGAAGGTCAGGCTTGGATGGATGAAATGTCAGAGCGTTTAAAAAAACGTCTTCCAAACCAAACTTACCGAGAAGAGTTTCTGCGCTCTGTGCACTACGAAGCAACGCGCGCAGGGCTAGACCCGCAAATGGTGCTGGGTTTAATTCATGTGGAAAGTGGCTTTAAGAAGTATGCAGTTTCCAGCGTCGGCGCGCGCGGCTATATGCAGGTAATGCCGTTTTGGGTTAAAAGCATTGGCACTTCAGACCAAAATTTATTTAATATGCGTTTGAATTTACGTTATGGATGCACAATATTGCGTCACTACATAGATATTGAAAAAGGCGACTTATATCGCGCTTTAGGCCGTTATAACGGCAGTTTGGGTAAGCCACAATATCCTAACTTGGTGCTTGGCGCATGGCGTAAACACTGGGATTACAGCACAAAAATCAATCAAGCGTCCCTTAATTAATCTATTAGTTCTCACAAAACTCTTGTCAACTGCACCAAAATGAAGCTAGACTGCGCTTAGTTTAGCTGTTTGAAGTTGGTGTAGTGCGCTGATTCATCGTAAACTTTGCTGACTTTAAATAACTGGCTGTAATACTCAATAACATTATTTTTATAAGAGTTTTACCTTTTAATTTAGGGAGATAAAGTATGTCGAAGTTAACTGCATTAGCTTTAAGTATTGCTGTATTAGGTGGCGTTTGGGCATTTTTAGCGCTAAATCCACTTGCTGGAGTAGCTTTGGTTTGGGTTGGTTTTATTGCTTGGGGTTGCTATTTCCACTCTGGCGCTGATAACGCCGCATTGCAAAAAACCATCGCTGGTATGAGTTTCGGTGCTGTGATGGCTGCTATTGCTTTGTACTTGGTAAGCTCAGGCATGCTAGGTGGTTTAGGCGCTTTAGCTGCACCTGTGATTATCGCAGTTACCGTGTTTCCATTAGTGGCTGCGGCTGGCATGAACTTGCTATCAGTAGTACCAGCTAATGTGTATGGCTATGCTGCAACAGCTGGCTTAGCATTAACTGCAGGTACAGCGGGTAACGCAACAGCAATGGATATGAGTAATCCTGCCATCTTAGTCATCATTTCAACTGTACTTGGTGCAGTATTCGGCATGGTGTCTGGCAAACTAGCTGGCTCGCTTGGTGGCAAATAGTTTAAGTATTATTTTTTAAATTGAAAAAGCCGCATACTAAAAATATGCGGCTTTTTTGTTTAAAACTCGCATGCTTGTAACCCAATATCCATAAGGCTTACAGGCTGATTATTTTGCAAATTAAAAACTTATTTCAATACTTTAAAACCGTAATAAGTGCCAAATTCAGTTTCATTTTCGTGGTACACAAACAGCATGTCATTGGTATAACCTAGCCCATTAAAATGGTTTTGCGAGCGTAGTTTTAGCTCTTTTGGCAGCGCACTTCTGGCAATAAATTTTCCAGTTATATCAAACACCAGCACAGCTTTGTGGTCAATATCTAGCAGCACAAGATCTTCACCTTTAATGCCTGTATAAGCCACAAAAGCGTCGCTAACATCGTCAAACACTGCACCAGCTTTAGCTAAGTCGAGTGTGATTTCACCCACTTTTTCACGCAGTTTTGGATCCACAATAAACACTTTGTCGCTGCGTGCTTGCTTAGCAAAATAGCGTTTATTTACCGCGTCATACGTTGGCATAGTGCCCGAACTACCAAAAGCGGGGTTATATTGCATGATTTCGTCAGACTTGTCAGTGATATCGCCAGCTTCACTTAAATTAAGTGAATAGATGCCCGTGTTTGGCGCAAAGCCGACTTCGCTAGAAATATTGTAAGTGATCGTTTCTAATTTCTTGGTGTTAACGTTGTAATAAAGTGAGCGATTATCGTAACCTGGCTTGGCCGAGTTGATGTATTTTCCTGTTTCGTCATAGGCGTGAACTTGTGATTTGGAAACTGGCGCTTCAAATTCTGAGCCCATTGGCGCTAAGCCACCATCGGCGATGTAATAGCGCTTGAAGTTTGGCACATAAGCCACCGTCATTGGGCGCGTGG
Source organism: Methylotenera sp. (assembly GCA_031381645.1). Classification (GTDB taxonomy): domain Bacteria; phylum Pseudomonadota; class Gammaproteobacteria; order Burkholderiales; family Methylophilaceae; genus Methylotenera_A. The sequence continues at coordinate 44,141 of JANMYB010000086.1, read as the reverse complement.
TGGGTTTTTTAGCTAAAGGAAATTTAATGCCCAGAACCGCATCTGGCAGCACTTCTGCTTGCACAGGTGCACTGACTACAAATGTAGCGCTGATAAGTGCGCTAACTAATAATGATTTAGTTGATTTCATTGCTTGAAAAATTTCCTCTACTATTTTATCTTTAAAGATATGTCTTGAACCTTTACTTGGTCAACAAAGTTTACTCAGCGTTCAATTTTCTCGCTCTAACAACATGGCATCACCATAGCTAAAAAAGCGATATTGCTGTTTAACTGCGTGCGCATAAGCGCTCTTTATTTGCTCAAAACCCGCGAACGCAGACACTAACATGAGTAAGGTGCTTTTGGGTAGATGAAAATTGGTGAGTAGTTTATCCACTACTTTAAATTGGAAGCCTGGTGTAATGAAAATATTGGTTTCACCTTGGCCATGTTTTAAGGCGTTAAATTGAGCAGCGCTTTCTAGCGCTCGTAAACTAGTGGTACCAACGGCAATAATATTGCCGTTTTTAGATTTTGTGTTTTCAATCATAGCAACCGTTTCCGCTGAAATATGATAAATCTCGCTATGCATTTTATGGTCTTCAATGTTATCCACGCGCACAGGCTGAAATGTACCCGCGCCCACATGTAGCGTCACGTAAGCAATATTAACCCCTTTAGCTTTTATTTTGTTTAGCATGGCTTCATCAAAGTGCAAGCCCGCAGTGGGCGCAGCCACTGCACCAGCGTGTTTGGCGAAGACTGTTTGATAGCGCTCATCATCTTCAGCCTCGGCTGCGTGCGTGATATAAGGCGGCAAGGGCAGTGCGCCGTATTGTTCTAATAAATCGAGCACTGGCACATCGCCTAAAAATTTTACATTGAATAAATCATCATCACGGTCAATCACCTCGGCTTCAAAAGCGTGGCTGTTAATTGAATTGCCCAACTTAAACTTTGCGCCAACTTTGGGCGCGCGTGAGGCACGAACATGAGCCAGTACGTGATGCAAGTCTAAAACACGCTCCACCAGCATTTCAATTGCACCGCCAGTCGACTTTTCGCCGAATAAACGCGCTTTAATGACGCGCGTATCGTTAAAAACCAGTAAATCTCGGGCACTTAAAAAGCTTGAAAAATCAATAAATTGTCTATCACTTAGTTGGCCTGTTTTGCCGTTTAAGTGCAATAGTTTGCTGGCACTACGCTGGCTTGTAGGGTGCTGTGCGATGAGGCTGTCTGGTAAATTAAAGTCGAAATCTTGGGTTCGCATGGCGAGAAATATGGTTATAATGGCGAAGTTGTAATTATACCTCAGGCCGGGATGGCGGAATTGGTAGACGCACGGGACTCAAAATCCCGCGTTGGCAACAACGTGGGGGTTCGATTCCCCCTCCCGGCACCAACTAAGCATAAAAGTTTAATAAAAATGTTACAAAATGTATCATTTTGCTTGAGGCAAGTAATATTTTATGCTACTTTCTTATTGTTTTTGATTTGCGTCAATGTGTCACATGTCAAAAAAAGTATCAATAAAAAAGTGCGATGTAAGCATTAAATACTAACAAATGATGCGCTTAGCTTCGTCGAAAAGGCGGGTTGGTTGTGTTATTGGATTATTAAATTATTCACATTTAAGGTAGATTGAGTTATGAATAAGAAAGCTATTTACTTTCTAGGGATGGCGTTGTCATCAATCGGTAGCAATGCGCAAGCGGCCTATGGATTGAATCTGAAAGCCCCGGTCACTGAAATTGCCAGCCAGATTTACGATTTACACATGTTAATTGTGTGGGTTTGTTTGGCAATTTTTGTGGTGGTGTTTGCGGTTATGTTTTACTCCCTCTACAAACACCGCAAGTCGGTTGGCCACAAGGCGGTACAATTTCACGAGCATCATACGCTTGAGATTATTTGGACTATCATTCCAGCTTTGATATTGATAGTGATGGCTGTTCCAGCTACTAAAACCATTTTTGCAATGAAAGATACCACTGCTGCCGATATGACAGTTAAAGTGACTGGGCATCAATGGAAATGGGAATACGATTATTTAGATAAAGATGTGAAATTTATTAGCACATTAGCAACTTCGCAAGATCAAATCGATGGTAAAGCTGAAAAAGGCGAAAATTATTTACTTGAAGTTGATAACCCGATGGTGGTGCCTGTAGGCAAAAAAATAAGAGTGGTATTAACTGCCAGTGACGTGATTCATGCATGGTGGGTGCCTGAGTTTGGTGTGAAACAAGATGCGATTCCAGGTTTCATTAAAGAAGTTTGGTTTAGAGCAGAAAAGCCAGGCATTTATCGTGGCCAATGTGCTGAGTTGTGCGGTAAAGCGCATGGCTTTATGCCTATTGTGGTAGAAGTGGTGGCGGAGGATAAATACAACGAGTGGATAGACTCTAAAAAAGCTGCTGCTGCTGCTGCAAATGCGGGTGCAGATAAAGAGTGGGCTAAAGACGAGTTGGTTGCGAATGGTAAAGCCGTGTACGAGAAAAATTGTGCAGTTTGTCACCAAGCAAGTGGCGCTGGTTTACCGCCCGCGTTCCCAGCAATTACTGGTAGTAAGATTGCGCTAGGCGCAATATTTGGTACAGATGGTAAGTATATGCCAGATAGTCATATTGATCGTTTACTTAATGGTAAAGGTGTTATGCCAGCTTGGAAGGCTCTACTGAATGACGTAGAAATTGCATCTGTCATTACCTATACGCGCCAAGCGCTAGGTAATGCTGCTACAGTTGATCCTGTTGTTCAGCCAGCACAAATTAAAGCAGCGCGATAGTTTTTAGATTTTAATTAACAGACAAAAATAGCGGTAGTTTTTAGGAGAAATTGATGAGTACTACAACGGCAGCACATCACGACGACCATGCGCATGATAGTCATGGACATCCTACTGGAATAATGCGTTGGGTAAAATCGACCAACCATAAAGACATTGGCACTATGTACCTATGGTTCAGCTTCACAATGTTCCTATTTGCGGGAGCAATGGCAATGGGTATACGTGCTGAGCTATTTCAGCCAGGTCTGCAGTTTGTGCAACCAGAGACGTTTAATCAGCTCACGACTTTACATGGTTTGATTATGATTTTCGGTGCGATTATGCCAGCGTTCGTGGGTTTCGCTAACTGGCAAGTGCCGTTAATGATAGGCGCGCCAGATATGGCATTCCCGCGACTCAATAACATGAGTTTTTGGTTGTTGATTCCTGCTGCGATTCTGTTGGTTGCTTCTATTTTCGTACCTGGTGGTGCTGTTGCGGGTGGTTGGACGATGTATCCACCGCTATCTGTACAAGGCGGTATGTCGGTAGACATGAGTGTTTTCGCATTGCACATCTTGGGTGTGTCTTCAATTGTAGGTTCAATCAACATCATTACCACAATTTTCAATATGCGTGCCCCTGGAATGACGCTCATGAAAATGCCCATGTTTGTTTGGACGTGGTTGATTACCGCATACTTATTGATTGCTGCGATGCCAGTATTGGCGGGCGCGTTGACTATGTTGATTACAGATCGTCACTTCGGTACGCACTTCTTTAATGCGGCTGGCGGCGGTGACCCAGTGTTGTTCCAACATGTATTCTGGTTTTTTGGTCACCCAGAAGTTTACATTATGATACTTCCAGCTTTCGGCATCCTTTCTACTATTATCCCAACCTTTGCACGTAAACCACTATTTGGTTATGCATCTATGGTGTATGCGACTGCTGCGATTGCAGTGTTGTCATTTGTTGTTTGGGCGCACCATATGTTTACAACTGGCATGCCAGTTGCAGGTCAGTTGTTCTTTATGTACAGCACCATGTTGATTTCTGTGCCGACAGGTGTAAAAGTGTTTAACTGGATAGCTACAATGTGGAAAGGTTCTATGACCTTTGAAACACCAATGTTGTTCTCAGTGGCAGTAGTATTCTTGTTCACAATCGGCGGTTTAAGCGGCTTGGTTTGCGCGATTCTGCCTGTGGATATTCAGTTGCAAGATACTTATTATGTCGTTGCACACTTCCACTATGTATTGTTCTCTGGTGCGGCCATGGCGATTATGGGTGGCGTGTATTACTGGTTACCTAAGTGGACTGGTCATATGTACGACGAAACATTAGGTAAATGGCATTTCTGGTTAACGACAATTGCCTTTAACGTAACCTTCTTCCCAATGCACTTCACGGGCTTAGCAGGCATGCCACGCCGCATTCCAGATTATTCACAACAATTTGCTGAGTTCAATATGATTTCTTCATTGGGCGCGTTTGCCTTAGGCTTAAGTCAGTTGTTGTTCTTGTACGTGGTGATTAAATGTATTAAAGGTGGTGCAAAAGCGACCAATCAAGTATGGGAAGGTGCGCATGGTCTTGAGTGGACAGTGCCATCTCCTGCACCATTTCATACATTTGAAACCCCACCACAAGTTAAGTAAGCTAAGCTGAAGTTAGTGAGCTATAAAGAAAATATTTAGGGAGCAAACATGAGTCAAAATACAAAAAATTATTTCCTGCCAGGCCCGTCATTTTGGCCGCTAATAGCATCAATATCTTTGTTTCTATTAGCTGGTGGTTTCACTATGGTGTTAAATAAAATAGCCATGGGCACACCGTTAATGATTGCTGGTGCTGTTGCGCTTGCCTATTTGCTCTACGGTTGGTTTGCAGAAGTAATTGGAGAAAGTGTTAGCAAGGTTTATAACAAGCAAGTGGATAAATCTTTCCGCTGGGGAATGGGATGGTTTATATTCTCTGAAGTGATGTTTTTCTTTGGCTTCTTTGGTGCATTGTTCTATACGCGCAATGTGTCTTTGCATTGGTTGGCTGATGCGCATGGACTAACTGGCGCGCAAGCACTATGGCCTAGCTTCGCGGCCGCTTGGCCTTCAGCAGGCCCTGCTGCAACGGAGGCGATTACAACCATACCTGCGTGGGGATTGCCTGCAATTAATACATTACTTCTTCTTACATCAGGTGCAACCTTAACATGGGCACATTGGGGTTTGATGAAGGATAATCGTAAGCAACTTATTATGGGTTTAATCTTAACCATAGCACTCGGTGTAGCATTCTTGTTCTTACAAGCACACGAGTATGCTGAAGCTACTTTTACTATCAAAAGTGGTATTTATGGCGCAACTTTTTATATGCTCACAGGCTTTCACGGTTTGCATGTGACCATGGGCGCAATTATGTTGGCAATCATTCTATTCCGAGTGTTAAAAGGACATTTTAATTCGCATGATCACTTTGGGTTTGAAGCGGTTGCTTGGTACTGGCACTTTGTGGACGTGGTTTGGTTGTTCTTATTTATATTTGTCTACTGGCTATAGTTTAGAGTTGTATTATTAAAACGCCGCAAGGTTTACCTTGTGGCGTTTGTGTTTGTGTAGTATTAATATTTGTGAATTAATTAGCTTTTAAAATGTCCTAAATCTCGTACGGAGGAATAATGCTCGCTGTGGATGCAGACTCCTGCACCAGTTACAGGGTGACGTTTAAACCCAATTGCTCCTTGTCGCAAAGCGGTAAGGTTAGGGTGGTTTTGATGCTAACGGTGATACCCTGTTGCATAGCAATTGGTTTTGGTTCGTTAGGTGCTTGGTTGGTGTTGCCTTTTGTGGGGATGGAAATCTTTGCGCTAGCTTATGCTTTTTATTATGTTAACAGCCATGCGAGCGACTATGAAAGCATTTGTATAGAGGGGGATAGTTTGCTGGTAGAGCGATGTACTGGCCAATATTTGAGTCAACACCAATTAAACCCATATTGGGCAAAGGTGGTTCGGCATGAACAAGCAAATGGAGAGTTGCGCTTAGGCTTACTTTCACATGGTAAGGAAATCGAAGTAGGCCGTTATTTAACAAGAAAACAGCGCGAGTCGTTGGCCGAGCAACTACAAAAAAGAACGGGCACGTTTTTTAGAGATTAATATTTTAAATATTAGAGAATATAAAATGAAACATGATAAAGAGAAGCAACGTCGCAAAAACTTGTTAGTAGGGTGGACGATAGGCATACTAGCTGTGGTTTTTTACGCAGCTTCAATCTTTTATAAATAGTGATAAGTGCAAATAAGTAAATGAACTCTGAAGATAAAAAATCAGTATTGTCCGCAACTAATAGTCTCTTAGCTTGGAAGCTAAGCCTGATAGTGCTTGCTGGCTTGTTGTTTGCATTCGCTATTGCGCCGCTTTATGATGTGCTATGTAAGAAATTTGGCCTGAATGGGCGTGCAGATAGCACTATGACAGCAACTGATAAAAACATGAAGATTGATAAAACGCGCTGGGTAACGGTCATCTTTACTGGTAATACCATGCCAGGTTTGGCTTGGAGTTTCGATCCAACGGATACTACTTTGCGCGTACATCCTGGTGAGATTACATTGACCAGTTACGTAGCAAAAAATAATGGCGCGGATAGTGAGTTGGGTGTTGCAGTGCCTAGTGTTACGCCAGAATTGGCCGCGCTTTATTTTAAGAAAATTGAGTGTTTTTGCTTTAAGCAACAAACTTTAAAATCTGGCGAGAGCAAGAAAATGCCAGTGATGTTTTACGTGAGACCTGACCTGCCTAGTGACGTAAATACAGTGACTTTAAATTATGCATTTTTCAATGGCGTGACCAGCCTAGGTCAGGCAGCTTTGAGTCAAGCAGGCAATGTATCAACAAAGGTAAATTAACCTCTGCGGCGTATTAAGAAAAGACGATGCTGATTTATATCGTCTTTTTATATTTTAGGGATGTGGATTCGGATGGCCAATAATGCCTGTATAAAAACCGAGCATTAACAACAAGAATAGTGATAGTGATAAGGAAATACGCCAAGTAAGTGCTTTTACCGTGCGCTCACTATTGTCGCCTTTCATCAAATAGAACAAAGCAGAAAATAAACTACCAGCGATAAGTAGTAGCATGATAATGATGAGAATTTTTACTAACATGTGTGGCCTAGATTAAGTTGAGCTAGCCAATTATGCGGCTAAATTTAGTATATTGCAATTGAGAGATTGAATAGTGAAATATACGTTCCGTCCAAATTTGTGGATGACCTTAGCAACATTGGCTGTGATGGCGCTTTGCATCAAAGCGGGCATGTGGCAATACAATAAAGCTGGAATGAGAAAAACGTTACAAACTCAGCTAAATGCGCGCCTGACCGAACTGCCAGTAGCACTCCCTGATAAAATAGCGGATTTGCAAAGTTGGCGTTATCGGCGCGTTAAGTTTTCTGGCGTATATGACACGCGCTATCAAGTGCTGTTGGATAATCAGGTGGAAAATACCGTTGCTGGCTACCACGTGCTTACACCCATGCAGGTAGAAGGTAGCAGTCATTATGTGTTGATAAATAGGGGTTGGATTCCCATTACAGAAAGCCGCAAAGTCCCCGTGGTTGTTGCCCCGCAGGTTAGACAGGAAATTGAAGGTGATGTCGCATTGCCATCTAAAAAGTTTTTTACCTTAGAGGCACCGCCAGCAAAAGATGGGGAATGGCAACCCGTTTGGCAAAACTTGGACATGGCACGCTACACCAAGTCGGTACCGTTTGCCGTGCAGCCTTTTGTGGTGCGGCTGGATGCAAAAAGCAGGGCGAACGGGTTTGTGAGGAACTGGCCACCCCCAGGAGAGCGTGTGAGTATGCATTTGGGCTACGCCTATCAGTGGTTTGGCTTCGCGCTAACGCTTCTATTGATTTATATTGTATTGAATGTGAAGAAAGTAAGGATTTAGATGATGTCAGAATTAAGCAACACACAGTTGTCCACCAATAAAACGAACGGAAGAAAAATACTGCTCATTTTGGCTGTTATTTTTGTATTGCCATTCACGGTAGCAGCGACGCTACATCTTTTGAATTTAAAGCCTAGCGGCAAGAGTTATGGTGCATTGGTGCAACCACCACAAGCTTTGGTACTTCCTGTTTTGCACGATGCTCAAGGCAAAGAATTTAAGCCAGAACAGTGGCTAAAAATATGGAGTGTTGTTATGGTCGACTCCACTGGCTGTGCCCAACCTTGTCAAGCACAGGTGCATTTATTAAAACAAGTACATACTTCACTCAATAAAGATAAGCATCGTATGCAACGCGTGTTGTTGGTGCCAACGTCTCTTAAAGACGAAACACTGGCTAGTTTGCAGAAACAGTACCCAGATTTATTAATTCTGGACGGCACAGATACTGAAGCCATTAAATTTGCTGAGAATTTTAATGTGGCGGGAGCAAGTGTTTATTTGGTCGATCCTTTAGGTAACTTGATGATGACTTACCCAGAGAATATAAATCCCAAAGGTCTGTTTAGCGATTTAAAACGCCTACTTAAAAACTCATGGGCAGGTTAGGAAAGATTAAGACAGATGCGAGTCTTTAATAAATTGGTATTGGTGGCTACATTGCTTACCTTATGTGTAGTGGTCTTAGGAGCTTATGTGCGTTTATCAGATGCGGGTTTGGGTTGTCCAGATTGGCCAGGTTGCTACGGTACGCTCACCGTACCGCAAAGCGAAACAGCACTACAGCATGCGCAAACGGCTTACCCTGACTCGCCTGTAGAGCATGGCAAAGCTTGGAAAGAGATGATACATCGTTATTTTGCAGGCGCGTTAGGCTTATTGGTGTTGGCCATTTTTGTCATGGCTTGGCGCACGCGAAGAGAGGTTAAAGTTTCACCATGGTTACCCACAGTGTTGCTGGTTTTGATTATATTGCAGGCGGCACTTGGTATGTGGACAGTGACCCTGTTGCTTAAACCTGCGGTAGTCACGGCGCACCTGATAGGCGGTATGAGCACGTTGGCAATATTAACGTGGATTGCACATCGTCATCATGGCTTGATACCAACACGAATTTTGCAGTCTGAAGGCTTACGTTTTTGGGTACGCGGCGCGCTGATAATTTTATTTGCGCAGATTTTTTTAGGTGGCTGGACAAGCACCAACTACGCGGCTCTCGCTTGCACCGACTTCCCCACCTGTCATGGCGCGTGGTTTCCAGAGATGGACTTTGGCAATGCATTTCATTGGCTGCGAGAATTGGGTCAAGGCGCAGATGGCAAGGCATTACCTCTGGCAGCATACACTGCCATACAATGGACGCATCGCGTGGGGGCACTGGTGACTTTTATTTACTTGGGTTTGCTTGGTTTGCGATTGATTAACCAGCCAGAACTTAAGAGAATAGCGATTATCATGCTTGCTTTACTTATCGCACAAATCGGTTTAGGTATTGCGAATTTGTTGCTACATCTTCCACTTGTGCTGGCAGTAGGGCATAATATGGGCGCGGCGTTATTACTCATTGTCGTGGTTGTACTCAACTCAAAGATAACAAAGTAAATCCAGTGAGTTGAAATAAGAGTTAGAGAGAATTTTTATGAGCGTAGTTTCTGAAATCAATTTACCAAATGCTAGATCAAGTTTTCAAAACTTCTTAGCTTTGTGCAAGCCGCGCGTGACCACGCTCATTGTGTTTACCGCGATGATAGGTATGTTCCTCGCCACACCCAATATGGTTCCGTTAGATATTCTGTTGGCCGCAACTATTGGCATTGGCATGGCCTCTGGCGCTGCTGCGGCGTTTAATTGCTTGGTAGAGCAAAGAATTGATGCCAAAATGGCGCGCACACGTGGTCGCCCGTTGCCAACAGGGCAGGTGACATCCAAACAAACTTTTATTTTTGCTACGATTATGGCTAGCATTGGCTTGGCGATTTTGTATTTCTTGGTCAATCCGCTCACTATGTGGCTCACGCTTGCCACCTTCGTGGGTTATGCAGTTATCTATACGATTTTTTTAAAGCCAGCAACGCCGCTTAACATTGTTATTGGTGGTTTATCTGGCGCTATGCCACCAGCGCTAGGTTGGGCGGCTGTAACGAATACAGTTTCGCCCGAAGCTTTGATTTTAGTGTTAATTATTTTTGCTTGGACGCCGCCGCATTTTTGGGCGCTGGCGCTATATAGGCGCGAAGAATACGCGAAATCAGGTTTGCCGATGTTGCCAGTGACGCACGGCGAGGAATATACGCGTTTGCAGATTTTGCTCTACACTATTATTCTGGTTGCGGTTACCTTAATGCCCTTCGCCATGCGCATGAGTGGCTTTATCTATCTAGGTGCTGCGCTATTGCTTGATGGCGTATTCATGGCTTACGCGATTAGCTTATATCGCAAGTACTCCGATGCTCTTGCCAAAAGTATGTTCAAATTTTCGATTTTGTATTTAACACTTTTATTTGCAGCTTTATTGGTAGATCACTATTGGCTATTTAGGCTGTAGTATGGCAATTTGGCGCACCTCGATGAGCAATCATCGAACCAGTTATTTAAAACTTTAGAAGAATGGAACAACGAACTTAACCGCCTCAACCCCCCTAAAAAGCCAGCTGGCAAGGGGGTGTCATTATGAACCCGCTCGACCGCCCCCCGATTGCAGGGGAATTCAAAGACGCTGCCGAACATAATGCTATCCGGGCTAAAGCCTTGGGAGCACCAACCCCGTTCTCACTACGCCTCACAGCTCAAGAAAAAGCTGCACTTAAGCGCGAAGCTGGATCTACGCCCCTTGGGGCATATATTCGCACAAAGCTTCTCGGAGACGGGACTAGCCAGCGGCGCAAGTCCCGTATGCCAGTTAAGGACGACAAGGCCCTTGCTCAGCTTCTGGGCGAATTGGGCCGAGCAAGGCTGGCAAATAACCTAAACCAGCTTGCCAAAGCTGCGCACACAGGGTCACTGCCTGTAACGCCGGAAACAGAAAAAGCTATCCAGATGGCTTGTCGAGATGTCCAATGGATGAAAGATCACCTAATTACCGCGCTCGGCCTTGGCTTAGGGTGATCGCCATGATCCTAAAAGGAAGTCAGCGGGGCGGTAGCAAGCAATTGGCCGCCCATCTTCTTAAAATGCACGACAATGAACACGTTGAAGTTCATGAGTTGCGTGGCTTCCTTTCCGATGATCTTCATGCTGCGCTGCACGAAATTTATGCTGTCAGCCGGGGGACGCGGGCAAAGCAATTCCTATTTTCCCTGAGTCTTAACCCGCCGGGCCATGAACACGTACCCATCGAAGCTTTTGAAGCAGCTATTGAGGATGCCGAAAAGAGTCTCGGTCTGGAAGGCCAGCCCCGTGCCGTCGTATTTCATGAAAAAAATGGGCGGCGTCACGCACATGTCGTCTGGTCGCGGATCGATACCGAACAGATGAAGGCAATCAATATGCCGCACTTCAAACTGAAGCTGCGGGAAGTTTCGCGTGATCTGTACCTTGTAAACGGCTGGCAAATGCCACGTGGACTGGTTAACAGTCGTGAGCGTGATCCGCGTAACTTCAACCGTGCCGAGTGGGAACAGGCCAAGCGAGCCAAACAAGATCCAAAGGCATTAAAAGCGCTGTTTCAGGAATGCTGGGCAAGTTCTGATTCCAGCAAGGCTTTCGCCCAATCACTACAAGCGCGTGGCTATACCCTCGCGCATGGTGATCGGCGGGGGCATGTCGCAGTGGATTTTAGGGGTGAAGTTTATGCGATTTCAAAATGGGCGGGGGTTCGAACCAAGGATGTACGCGGCAAGTTAGGTGAAGCAGTTGAATTGCCTTCAATTGAGCAAGCCAAAGCCATGATTGCCAGCCGCATGACCGATATGCTGCGTAATCATGTCGCAAAGGCTGAAATTGCTCATCAGAAACAGACTGCAATGCTTGCCTTCCAAAAAAGTCAGATTGTTGAACGTCAGCGTCAAGAACGTTCTGTTTTGGAGACTAGCCAACAAAAACGCTGGTCAAAAGAAACAAATGAACGTGCCAGCCGTTTAAACAAGGGAGTTCGAGGATTGTGGGATCGCTTGACTGGTCAACACGAGAAGCAAGCTCGCGAGAATGACTGTGAAGCCTTACTCGCTCTACGTCGGGATCGTCAAGAGAAGGACAATCTCATAGAACGCCATCTTGATGAGCGTCATAGCTATCACCAAATTGCCAGAGAGGCGCGGGATACCCATGCAAAAGATATGGAGCAATTACATTGTGATATTGCGGATTATATGAGAGTCGGGGTAGATAAAAAGCCGCTCAATGTCCTTGAGCAGTTTCATGAAGTCAATAAGCAGCCAAGCATCAGCCCGCAGAGGCCTTCCAAGGACCGCGGGCCAACACGGGGTCATTAGTTACTCAGCACACGCCGTGGGAGTCGCAATTCAACCGCGGTAAGGTTGATGCGTATCCAATCCGCACAGGGTTGGTCTGGGTGTCGGGGCACGAAGGCCCTGACTGGGAAACAACGGCCATACGTTGCACTGGTACAAGAGATTCGATGTCGAACTGTGCCAGTTTGCAGGGGGTATCCAACAGGGGGCGGCACGCAACCCTTTGGCAAGATCGTTTTGTGTGTAGTACAAAACACATCTTGCATGCATGCGCTCACTTCGTTCGCTTTGGGTCAGATTGATTGTTCTTTGGGATGTTGTAATACAATATTAATTCTAGGGAATGATTAACTCAAGACTTTAATCACTCAGACTTAATGGAGATTAGATGCGCAATTTACTATTCATTTGCACTCAGAATAAGCTACGAAGTCCGACTGCGGAAAACGTCTTTGCTGATTATCCGGGGATTGAAGCTGACTCTGCCGGATTGGGTAATGATGCCAATGTGCCTTTGTCACCTGAGCAGATTGAGTGGGCGACCATGATCTTTGTGATGGAACAGTCTCACCGTAAGAAGCTGTCGCAGAAATTCCGTCCTTATCTAAATGGCAAGCAAGTTATTTGTCTTGGCATTCCAGACGAATATGAATTTATGCAGCCCGAACTCATTGAACTCCTCAAGAAAAAAGTCGAGCCATTTCTGTAAAAGCAAGGCAAGAGGAAGGCACGAGGTGCGGCCTCTTCAGGAGCTGAAATAATCCAGACTTAACATTCGATCTGGAGTCTCTAATGAATAATTTCCTAAATGAATTTATGCAGGATGTCCCACGGGGAGATAGCACACGGTTTCTTCGGCAACAGAAAGTACCACAGGCCAGATGGATGAAGGTTGATGACATTCAGGCGAGTGAAGCGTTACGGTACGACCCTCGCAATCCGGGTGACAAGGTACTGATTGGGGCATTGGGTTCTCAGTTGATCGGGATTACGGATGACCGCCATATTCTGACCGTGGCAGGGTCACGGTCTGGCAAGTCGGTAGGGTTGATTAGTAATCTATTGTTTTATCCGGGCAGTATTTTAGCCACTGACCCCAAGGGGGAATTGGCCGAGATTACTGCTAAAAAACGGGCGTCCATGGGTCAAAAGATTTATGTGCTTGATCCTTTCGGGAATACTTCGGATGCGGTATCTCAATACCGTGCTTCTTATAATCCCATGAGCATCTTGAAACCCGATAGTCCGAGTTTTCTGGAAGATGCGGCCTTGATTGCAGAAGCGATTGTCGTACAGGCGGCAGACCAGAAAGACCCGCATTGGGACGAAAGTGCCAAGAATTTCATTGAGGGCGTGATTGTACATGTGGCAACTTCACCCAATTACCAGCTTAAACGTAATTTAATTACCGTTCGGGCTTTAATAAATAAAGCCCTCTGGGTTGCCCCAGTCGAGGATGATGCAGTAAAGAAACGTAAACTCGGACCTGTGCTGTATCAGGAGATGATGCAAAATGCCCACGGTCTGGAAGAAAGCCCAGATAGAGGATATATTGGAAATGCATTGATGGCTGCCGCACTTGATTTCTATAGCAAGGCGGAGAATGAACAGGCAGGCGTTTTATCGACGGTCATTCGTCATACAAAGTTTCTGGATTATCCGGGATTTCGCAAGGTCATGCAGGATCATGATTTTGATCTGGGTGAGTTAAAAAGCAATCCCAAAGGGGTGAGTATCTATTTATGCTTTCCCGCCACCAGAATTGAGCTATCAAGGCGGTGGATGCGCATATTCATCAATCAATTATTAGATGCTATGGAGCGGGAAAAGACCAAACCAGCGGCACGGGTGTTGGTCTGTCTGGATGAGTTTCCGGTACTGGGCTATATGAAGCAACTGGAAACCGCTTCGGGCTTGATTGCTTCCTTTAATGTGAAGCTCTGGATTATTTTGCAGGACTGGAGTCAAGGCAAAGCCTTATATGGGGATCGCTGGGAAACCTTCGCGGGGAATGCGGGCGTCATTCAGTGTTTTGGTAATAATGACCTTACGACCACGGAATATCTATCCAAGCGTCTTGGCAAAACGCAGGTACAGGTGGCGCGTCTTGGGGAAGTGGCGCAGGATCAGAAAAACAAGGGATTGTCGGGCCAGTCAGAAACGATTGAGTTATATGATCTGCTGACGCCTGATGAAATCATGCGCCAGTTCGCCAGAAATGACAGGTTGAAACGGCAGCTTGTTATCTGGGCCGGGCATCATCCGATGATGTTGCAGCGGGTGATTTATTATGATCGGGCCGGGCCACTTGGGACCCATGCTGGAACACCGCGTTCATAGGCCTGCTTTAATTGATGCTTGGTGAGTAGTCGGCCCACGGCATAATCCCTTGCCCATTCTATGGCAAGATCGGAGGCGTAACGACCTTTATTATCCTGAATTAGATAATCACATTTCCCAGAGTTAACTAAAATTCGGATGCATGGGCGTGCGCCTAAAGCGGCGGCATGATGTAGTGCGGTCATGCCGTGTTCGTCCTGCACATTCACATTATATTCCGCGTCAAATCCAGAACTTAATCCGAAGGCATCAAAAGCCTTAACGCAAATGATAAAGTTATAGTCATGCGGACTAGGTTCTCTGGAAGCCTTTCCCTCTTGTGTAGGGTCTTGTTTTGTAAGTGCTGGCTTGTTCTCTATATCAGGAGTATTAGCCATTATGGACCACCTTCCCGTTCGATTGTATGCAAAAGGAGACGTTCTTTATTCACAATGGATTTAGCAGGGTCAGAAGAGAAGCGTAAAACATTATTTAAAATAATGGGTGGGGTTGGTGCTTCTGACATTGTCATTACGACTGGAACCAAATGCCCGGAACGAACAAAAGTCAGCCGCTCGTTCAAATCAAATACAGACCATATTTCTACTTGAACATAACTTACGGGATTGTCACCCGTATGACCATGCAGGAAGATATAAATGATATTGTGTTGCGTTGAGGCAAATCCATAACCTCTTCGCATGGTTTTTCCTGACTTGGTAACATCTTTTGTATCTAATTGAATAG
Source organism: Methylotenera sp. (assembly GCA_031381645.1). Taxonomy (GTDB): domain Bacteria; phylum Pseudomonadota; class Gammaproteobacteria; order Burkholderiales; family Methylophilaceae; genus Methylotenera_A. The sequence continues at coordinate 28,950 of JANMYB010000086.1, read as the reverse complement.
AAGCGGAACTCTTATTTTTAATTTCACAAATTTCCTCTATTCGGAAAAAAGCATCGCCATCCTTCAGGAAGATATTTAACTGGATCGACTCATCATATTTATCGCCTTCAATCTTAGTATAAAAAGCGGTATTAAGTTTTGTTAGGCAATCAATGGCCTCTTCGCTTTTATTGGCAAGATAGTCATGCACAGCAAGCAGTCCCGGTAAATAGTCGGGATCAATATCGCCGCCTAGTTCTTTTTCATTTAAGAATTTCTCGTGGATTAGAAACTGCTGGATGGCAAGCACTTTATTTTCTTCTGTGTGCTGCGTATTTGCCCGAAACCGACGCAAAGCTTCTTCTTTAAAATCGGGTTCATCACCATCGTATGGATAGACTTCATTGGTGACACCGGAAATTAGCAAATTATGCAGAAATGTTTTGAGCGGCAATAGTTTTTTACCTCGTCTCTTCGCAATGAGGTAATTGTTCAAGCGTCGGCGTATGAGGTCCCTATCCCACTCTGAAATGATCATGATCTATCCGTACAATTCCCACGAGGTTTGTGCGAGGGAGTTTGTTCTACCGTGAATTTATGATGCAAACATTAATTCACGGAGAACCCAATGTTTATTCAATCACAAAATCCCTTATCTGGTCGTCCAGTGACGTTCGAGTTACTAGACAAGCAAGGAAAACCCAAATTCATTATCAAGCCAGAGGAACTGACACCGCTGCGCTGTAAAGCAGCGGATGGTTTTAAGTTCCTAATTGGCGTTGTTTTATCATTTACCTGTATTTTAGCTATTCTCGGTCTTCCTGCTCTTTTTGTCGAGCCTGTCCTCAGAATCATCGTGCCAGCAGTGATAGCCTATTTTGTTTTGGGATGGATGTTTCGGGCTATGTTGAAGCTCAACACAAAGATTGTCATGACGACTGAGGCTATCAGTGTGCGCCGCTGGTATGGATGGGTGCAGTATAACCGCAATCTTCCGCACCAGTTTTCGCTGCTCAATCACGACAAGATGCGTGAAGAACAGCAATGTCATGAGCATGAAGTCCGCAAAGCTTCTTCTCGGGGTAGTGTTGTGCGCAAGAAAGCTTATTACGCAGAGTCGTTTCATATCGTGCTGGTCTATGCTGGGCAGCGCAGAGATTTGCTTACGGTCTACGGGCAGAAGGAAGCCATAGCGATTGTGACGCGGTTGCAGTATTGCGACGGTCGCCTGAATGAAGCGACCAGTATGAGCAATGGTGGTGGACAAACACCGCAAGAAGATTGGGATGACGCAGCGGGAGGGTTACATCATGAATAGTTTATTAGCGGAGGTGATTGTTTGGCTGATAGGGCTTTGCATGCTCTTAATGATAATTCTTGAAGGATATGAGTTTCTAAAATGGATGGTTGGCACACTGATCATGTCGGCTCAATGGTTGATAAGAGCTGCATGGCAGTGTGTTGTGCGCTTTCTGATCTGGCTAATAGGCCAGTTGAGAAAGGGACTTATGAAGGTTTTTGGTTCATGTTTGTCATGGTGGCCTAAGGTGTATCAGGCGTCCATGACAAACATGAAACTGGCTTGGAATTATTTAATAAAAGGACGTAAGGATTTTGACAGTTTTAAAGACTTTAAAAACGACTGGGATGAGTTTAAGCAAGATCAGGATGGCGGCAAATCAGACGCCAACAACTTCCAAGAATCGACAGGTTCAGCCTATTTACAGGCTTTAGAAATTATGGGTTTAGCGGATCAGCCTGATTTCAATTTAGCAGATTTGAAAAATCAGTTGCGCAAGATGCGGGCAATAGTGCACCCGGATAAAGGCTTTCCTAATCGGGTATTTTTTCAACAACTGAATGAGGCTTTTGCCATCGTTAAACATGAAAGGAATTGGCAATGAATAATAGTGATAAAAGTGGCAAAATAGATAAGCCTAAAGTGGATATTTTTGATCGGACCGATTTCCCATCAGCCGACGCAAAGTATCGGGCATTAGTAGAAGATGGAGAAAAGAATATTCGAATACAAGATCACCTTTCGGATTACACCGAAATGTGGGCACTATCTTATATCGAAGCTGAAATTTTTTATATTGATCTTAATCTGGTTCATGCTCTTTACTGGGCATATGAGCGGTATGAGAGCTTCATCGGATCGGTGGATGCATTCTTTGAGGAATATCGTGAGCAGGAGCGCATAGACTATGCGGAACACTATCGCGGTGAATTGGTTAACGAGATGCCTGCTGCAATTAACTTTATGGTGGATGCCTGTGGGTTGCCAGCATTGGATTGTTTTGGATGGGTAATGAAAAGTTATTCAGCGGGATTGAGGGGTGGGTTGTATATAGAGAGACAACCCGTAGATCAATAAATATTAGAAAACAGCCTTCAGTGAGAACGGAAGGCTGAAATTTTATCTGCTCTAAGCAAGCTCTTTGATAAAGGTTTCATTATTAAAGCTTAACCAATTTAACTTCGTTAGCATCGTAGCGATAGTGACTTAATGTTTCATCTTTAATTTTTTCAACGACCTCATCAATAATAAATAATGGTACTAAATACCACTCTCTAGGTACTATCGGAATCCCAAATCGATCACTAATTTGAATATCTAATCTGGCAGGCTCAAAGAATCTATGCAGTAAATTTTCTAATTTAATACGATTGATATTAAACAACTCATAAGTCGCGATAATTTCTACATCAGCCATTAAAAAAGTAGGGTCAAGCTTTGCATTCGCAATTCGCTTTTCAACACTCCCGCCAGTAACACCTATTTTATGAAGCACTTCATAGTTTTTTTTAATTTCTGGGTAGTCAGATTTACTGCGCAATACATAAATTGTGCCACTTTCAATGTCGTCATCTACGACTTCATCCGCAAATAAAGGCCCTGCGTTGGGGTCTGTAATTCTGCGGCCAGCTTCATCTTTATAAAGTGCTCTTTGAAGCGATCTGCGCAGAATATTACTTTCAGTGCCATTGTCGTAAATAACTCGCAGACGTGAATCCCACTCTCCATTAGGGGCTTTGATTGGCTCTCCGCTTTCAGCTACATAAGCTACTTGGCCGTTAAGGATAAAAAACTCACCTTTATTAATACTTGCATCCTCTTTAAATCGACGGCTTTTGCGAATATCTGCTTTTAATTCAGATTGTATTTGAAGGAAAAGTGGTTTGAATTTTTCAAAGTCATCACATGGTGAATGCTGCCCGATTTCCTCTGCTGCTTTTTTCTCTGCACGTGTTTTAACATGAGTGAGCTTAGTGATGTCATTCTCACTGGCTATTCCAAAACCAAGTTCAGAGAGTAAAGCATCATCATCCATTTCATCTGATGTGGCTTCTGGCAAAACAGCTTTCCCGGCTAACAAGCCTTTCTTATCAAGTCCCGCTAAAATTTGCTGGCATTCTGCCGATGTGCGGATCTTATCCAGCCGTACCGCATAAATTCGCTCAAATATATCTTTATTCTCACCATGCTCTGGTAGACGCCCAAACTGTTCTATAAACCGCTCTATCTCTTCAAAGCCAGCAATAATACGCTCTTCACGTGCTGTGTGACTGCCTATGCTCTGCACTTCCACTTCCACGCCAAGCTCGGCTAAAAGCTCGTCATCTTCATCTGTAAAAATTGCTTTAGCCATTTGCTGCCTCTGCCTTCATGCGAGCCAAAAATGCCACTCCTTCAGCCATTTTTATTTCCCAAGGGTCAGCTGCGGTAAGTGATGGCAGCCTGCCACGCTCTTGTTTAAATTTCAAAGCGCGTTTGGCTAAATCTCGCGCCTCATCAAGTGTGAGATTAACTCGCTTGCTTGCAATCACTGCGGCGACTTGTTTTAGGCTGTCCTCATTCATGGCTTTGGCTAAAATTGCATAAGCTTCGCCAAAGGGATTTATGTGGTCAATTAAGTCAATATCCAAATCACGGACATCCATTGCAAATTTACGCACACCGTCTATTAGCGCAGTGTTACCTACTTTATCGAGTTCACCATCAGGATTTAAAGCTTTTTTGGCCTGTTGTGTAAGAGTAAGAGCTGCAATAGCGTGTTGACGTACTGCTTCCTGATCCTCTTCAGCGAGTTCTGGATACTTGTCTTTGATAATTTTACCCATGCGCACTTGAGTCAGTTCTTCAGGGATCATTTCTGAGTCAAACAGTCCACGCTCTAAAGCGGTTTTATCTTGCACAAATGCGGCAATTACCTCATTTAGGTCTTCTTGGCATATGCGGTTTGCTTCCTTGCTCTTGGGTTCTATTAACCCTTTAATCTCAATTTGAAACTGTCCAGTTTCCTCATTAAAGCCAACATTGGGCTTGTTAGGATCGTACCCCGCTTCACCATAGTCATAGCCATCAATAGGTCCACTTTCTGCTCTTTTAACTGTGAAATTAAATCTTGGGGCCAGGACTTGTTCCATTAATAAACTAGCAGCAATAGCTTTTAGTGTATCGTTCACAGCATCAACTACTGCTTCTTCGGCGGCATCAGGTTCTGCGATTAGATTGGTGAAGCGAGAGTGCGTTTTACCTTTTGCATCACGCGTAGCACGTCCAATGATCTGGATAATCTCGGTCAGGCTGGAGCGATAACCCACTGTTAATGCGTGTTCACACCAAATCCAATCAAAACCTTCCTTAGCCATGCCTAGCGCAATGATAATATCTACATGATCACGATTATTTTTCTGTGTTGGGTCTTTGAGTGCGGTCGATACTTTATCGCGACGTGTTGGGTCATCATCTACCAAGTCAGCAATGCGCAGTTGTTGCCCGTCTTTCGTTTTTACCAGATGAAATCCAGTTTGTGGGTCAATGCCTTGCCAAACGCCTAATTCGTGGATGATGTGATCCACCTCTTTAATTTTATCTTTGGTACTTTCGCGAGAGTTCACATTGGGTATGTGAATAATGGTCTTCTCATTTGGATTAAGTACGCTCAATATTTCGTCAGAATAAGCCCCAGAATAAAAGTAGTAGCCAATATCCAAACGCTTGAGATATTGATAGCCATTAAGTTGCTCGTAATAAGTGTAAGTTACAGTATCAAACTTGGCTTCGTCTTCGGGCATCATCACAGCCTCCGCATCGCCACGGAAATAAGAGCCAGTCATTGCCACGATATGCACTTTATCGCGTGCCATAAACCTACCAAGATGTGCGCCAAGTTTGTTATCTGGGTTTGCACTCACATGGTGAAACTCATCTACTGCAATCAAGCAACCATCAAAAACTTCTATACCAAATTTGTCGACTGCAAAGCGGAAAGAGGCATGAGTGCATACCAGCACCTTATCTTCACTTTCTAAGAATGCTTTTACGTCATTAACTTTGCCGCCATTATCTTCACCGGGCGCGTTGCATAGGTTCCATCTACCCTCTACGTGCCAATCCCAGTAAAAGCCAAACTCTGTGAGTGGCTCATCGTTAAAGCTAGCACCAATAGATTTTTCTGGTACAACAATTACCGCTTTATTGATGCTTTGATTGTTAATCTTATCCAATGCAATAAACATGAGCGCACGGCTTTTACCAGATGCGGGAGGTGACTTAATGAGTAGATATTGCTCTCCACGTTTTTCATAGGCCCGCTCTTGCATCACGCGCATACCAAACTCATTCGCCTTGGTAGAACTACCATTGCTGGCATAATTAACAGATACTGATGGTATGGATTTAATGTCAGTCATTTTTTTAAGCTACCTTTTTGCTTGCCGTCATTTTTGTATAAAGCTCAAAAAGCTTTTCTAGTCGCTCAGTGTCATTTTTAAAGTAGCGACCAATATAAATACGTTCTAGCACTTCGTCATTTCGGTCATGTGCGTGGCGGAGGTTTTCTGGCATAGACTCTGGTATATAGAGATCAGCAATGGTGGCAGGAAAATGTGCCTCTCTAGCTAGCAAAATATCCTCTGCACAACGTGTTAAATCTACTTTGTTTTTCTCTGTTAGATTAGGTACGGGAAAGGTGTTCCAGCCCAAAGTATTTGAATATCGAAAATCTGTTTTTAATTTACCACAAACTGCTGCTATCCAGACAAGATGCATACGAGAACCAATAAGCGCCATATTCCAAAGCGGAGAATCAAAAATAGCAAATGTACTATCTGCTGCAATTGAGTTTTCAGGTAACAAACCTACTGGAAGATACTCCCTTCGTTCAGAACTAACCCTAGGGATAATTAAAACTGTTTCGTTCCCTGTCTGTCTCACTTCTCCAAAACTATAGGGGTATTTGGCTAATTTTTTTGTTGTTTCTCGACTTGAATTAGCCCTTGCGTTCCGAACTAGCTCAAAACGATCAGCTAACCATTGATTTTTAGAAGCCTCTTCAAACTCAGACTCTTTAACCCAAATACATCTTTTTTCTATACCCTTAATAAATTCGCTTGACCCATAAAATGGACGAATATAACTTTCTTTAACATTTAAATTCTTAACTAAATTTTGGTACTCTGAAAATTCAACCAAAAGCCCGCCACCATCGTTGGCCATATTTCCAAAAGTCATATTGGATAAATTACTCAGTGCGGTTGATCGTTGTTTGACGATAATATTGGCTGATGGAGTCAAATAAGCATTTATAAAACTTGTATTTTTTGCGCTTGCAGTACCATCTTCATTAATAGCATAAATCTTTTTATTTACGATTTTTAAATTAGAAATACCAATAATAACAACTGTAACTCCCGCATTATGGCTTGCTAAATTAGCCCATTTAAAAGAAGTGTGGGCAAAAATAATGTCGTGACCAGCAGCAAATATAAGTGGCCAAATTGTAGCAACTTGCCTGCCTTGGCATATGGAGTTGGTAGATACGAAAGCAGCTGCGGAATTAGATTTCTTGCCATAGTCAGCAGCTTTCATGAACCAACCCGCAACATAATCCAATGATTTCCATGTGTCTGAACGTCCTTGAAAGACTGCTTCTAAGTCAGATTTCTGCTCTTCTGATTGCCCCTGACTACCTAAATATGGAGGGTTGCCACAAATATAAGTCTCTCCACCTTCGTTTTTGAAATCAATTTCGGCCTGATCTAAAGGAGTGTTAAACAAATCATCTCCCAGCAATTTCACGCCTGTACCGGTAGGAGGACAAATGCTCAGCCAATCTAACCTTAGCGCGTTGTCACAGGTAATCCAATTTTCAGAGTTCAAGGGTAAAAATTCAGCTAAAGCTAGTTTTTGCCCACGATAAACAAGGTCACACTGGTATTCCGCAATAATCAAGGCAAGGCGAGCAATTTCCGCAGAGAAATCTCGTAGCTCGATACCTCGATAATTAGTCAGCGGGATTTCGGTTGGGCGATTAACTTCACCACGGCGCTTGTTTATTTCTGCCTCAATTTCTCGCATTTGCTTATAGGCAATTACCAAAAAATTACCTGAGCCGCAAGCTGGATCAAAGACTCGAATATGGGCTATACGCTTTCGCAGGTTTAGCAACTTACGTAAGTTATCTTCAGCAGCTTCCAGTTCTACTCGCAAATCATCCAAAAAAAGCGGGTTCAGTACCTTTAAAATATTTGGGACAGAAGTGTAATGCATGCCCAGCGCACCACGTTCATCTTCATCGGCCACTGCCTGAATCATTGAACCAAAAATATCAGGGTTGATTTTTGTCCAGTCCAAGCCGCCAACGTGCAAGAAGTAAGAGCGTGCAATTTTAGTGAATTTTGGTGTTTCTGTACTACCAGAGAACAATCCGCCATTCACATAGGGAAAAGCATCGGCCCAACGTTTAATATTTGCAGTGGCACGATCATTTATCTTAGTGTTCATTGCACGAAAAATTTCGCTGATGATCTCGTGCGTATCAGAGGCATCTTTAGCACTCATTTGATCCACTGTTGCTGTGAATAAGCCGCTACCGTTAAAAATGTCGGTATCTTCAGCAAAAAAGCAGAAGATCAAGCGTGCCATAAAGTGGTTTAGATCATGGCGACGTTCTGGTGTACCCCAATCAGGGTTATTTTGTAATAGTTCTATATATAGCTTATTCAGGCGACTGGTTGCGCGGATGTCAAACGAGCTTTCGCGTATCTGCTGAACAGTAGATATGCCCGCCAGTTGCAGAAAAAAACCAAAGTGATTCGGAAAGTCTTGGAAGGCACAGGCAACAGTGTCGCCAGATACGAGATCTTCTGCTTCAAGATTTACGCCATCTGTAGCAAGAACAAACTTGGCTTTGGCTTTGGTGGTTGCAGGGCTAGCTTTGAGCCTACCCAAAGTCTCTGTGACTTTGCCTTCCACGCAAACTGCAATATGAATGTTGTTGCGCTGTAATACACCGCCAATGTCTGAGTCATTCGAAGAGCCACTTTGTAGACGTTTAATTGTGGTTTCTTTATTTCCAAACGCTTCTAAAAATGCATATGGGAAGCTTGCTGAGTCAAATGGCTGCTCTGCTAAACTGGTAATTGCTTCTTCAATTTCTACTGCATTCAAGGATTTTTACTCTCTCGTTATTTTTTATTACCTGTTTTGACTTTCAATATTTGACCAATAATTGCGGCAAAATTGTCTTGAAAGAGTGTAACTGACCTGCACTCCGTTTGCCATAGCTGGCATTGCTTCTGGCGCAATTATCCGCACAGAGGTAAAGGTTTGATTGACGCTTATTTTAGCGATTTGCACCACTATTAACATGATTGCCAGAGCCATCTGGGTTGACGATTTTGTCCACCTAGAGACTGTCTGGCAAATGGTTATCTATTCCAGAAAACATGAACCTCATGATAGCCAATTTCAATGCTGAACACGTCCCCACCCATCTCCATATCCCGTGCCATGGCTTCGTAGTCAATGTAATATTGCAGATGTGAAGGGATTTCTGAAGTTTCTTCAGTTAGCTCTTGTGCGTAGTCGGCCAGTGAAGCGTAACAGCCACAATAGTTGTTCTCAGCCATTTCTCTTGCTTCCTCCAGATCACTGAAGTGACTGAGCAGTGCGCTCCCGAAGTTAGGGTAATCTTGTAAAAAGTTTGCAATGTTGTGTGCGCTTTCAAGTCCGGCGTATTCGCCCAGACGGTAATCACCAAAGCCCTCAAAGTCATGGATGGCATATTCCTCTGCGTCGCTGACGGGTGAAGCGGACAGCAGGGTGTTGATCTGCTCCTGCATTTCAGCAACTTCCAATGTTGCATCAATCCAGATGCCGTGAAGGTGTCCCGCGTTATAGGCGGCCAAGTCTGCCACATAAATTCTGATGTCATCTTTGATTGTGGCTTGGTTGTTTACAGTAGTCATTTTGTTTCTCCTTGGTTGATCGTTGCGATGTGATCCGATAGCCAAGGGGATAAGCGGCATATTCATGGGACGCCCACAGCTGCACAAACGCAGTGCGGAAGCGCGGACGTGGCAAAGCCTTTACCTGTTGAATAGGTTGCGACCCATGGCAGGATGTTTACTCGCTTTACGGTCAATCTCACAAAGGGGGAAACAGGCGACTGTGACTAAGCCAGCTCAGTACAAATGACAGACGAATGATCAGAACGCAGTGTCGGTTTAAAGTGGATTCCTCAATACCGGATTGAGAATGCAGCATTGATCTTGTCTGGTTAGAGGGCAGCCCCTGCCCGTCCTTTTGGCGCGCTTATGGCGCAGGCATTCATACATCAGCAAGTGGCGAGCACTTCTTCTCTAGCGTTACGGCCCTGACGGGTGCAGACATTCATTCTTGCGCATTTACGGCCCTTGCAAAGGTCGTGAAGGCACGGCCTCCAAACTGAAGGAGGACAAGATGAAAAGCTACATCACAACGATTGAAGAACTGAAAGGCAAACCGAAAAGCGAATTGAATGTGATCTTTCGCAAAGCAGTAGAAGCAGTGGCTTCGGATAAGGTATCGTCGCTGGAGCGTGAGGCTGCAAAACGGACATTGCAGAATGTTAAACGGATTATCACGCCATATTGAAATCTACAATCGATAGACCATTTGACTCATCGTTTCAGGGAACTCGCCACCTTCGTATTCACCTTAGAACAGCTATAAGGATTATGGTAAAGTAGCTATTGATACTTTTTTGCTGCGGTCACTGAAATTCATGCTCTTTTAATTGATTCAGCGTTGGCAATATGTCTACTCTTTTTGGACCAGTCCAGAATTTTGATTTATGGTGTGTTGCTTATGCTCAATATATACTTGCGCAATATTAAGTGCTAATTGGGAAAACAATGAACATCGAGCAGATTGTCGGTTCACATCCTTCACCTCCTGACCCTTGCGGTATCATTTTATCGGCAACAGATAAAAAGACAGATCAAGATGTTCCACATCGTACACTTGAGAATGATTCATCAAAACAAGACGCACTGATTACGGCTATGACTCGGTGGATAGTATCCCATCACGTTAGCCCAGAATCTATGGAGCGAGATCGAGTTCGCCGTGAGGCTTTAGAAAGACAGGGGCTGATTGATCCAACTCAGAGGCTTCCAACCAATACTAGTACCCAGAAAGGAAACTGGGCAGAGATACTGTTAGCAGAATATATTACAGCTTCCAGCAATGCACAACTTCTCGTATATAAGCTCAGATACAACCCTAATGTTGATCAATCAATGAAAGGCGATGACGTTCTTGTATTCGATCTTAATTCAAATCCCGTAAGAGTTTTGGTTGGTGAAGCAAAGTTTCGCTCAACTTCAACAAATGCGGTTGTTGGTGAACTAATTGAAGCTCTAGAAAGATCTCATTCAGGAAACATACCTGCGTCACTTCAATTTGTAGCTGACCGCTTGTTCGATAATGGGCAAAACGAATTGGGCGCAAAAGTGGCTGAATGCAATGTTCTATTTGCTCAAAGTCGCCTGCAACTAGATTACGTTGGTCTGCTCGTGAGCAACAAGCATGCACATGCACATGTATCTACAACAGCGCAATCAAATCTACCCCGATTAGCGGTAATGTCGCTAGTCCTCACCGATCCCGGAGAAGTTGTAGCAGACTGCTACGCAAAGGCAGCGGGGCTGATATGAGTCTTCCGGTCGAGAGTGCTCGTCAATTAGCTCAATCTATGCAGTCTGTAGGTATCAGAAACTTAATCGCACAGTCTAAAGCTAAACAGGTACTAAGGGAGGTAAACGAAACCCCGGAGAATTTCCCAAACTTTGAATCCGAACTAGATGACCGCGTAACATTCATCGCATACGCACGGCTGGCAGCAGGCTGTAGCCTTGTGGAGATGGGTGAAGCTGCTGAGGGGCATGCAGAGTTACATGCAGCGGCAGACATTCTAGAATCTGCACATAGAACTGAGGTCGGAAAAAAGCCTGCAAGTGCTCTCCATTGTCTGATAGGTGCGATGGCATTCTATGCCTGCGGTCAGTATTCGCGCGCATTTGTGCTTATTAGAAATGTAGAAGATGTCACCCCTTCTGCCGAAATTATCGCCGCCTTTTTGAAGAAAGACCGTTCGCGACTTATTTCAAAAATGAATGCGGTACTGCTAACTCAGACACCAGACTTTGATGACCAAAATCAGTTTAACGATTGGGCATTGTCAATGTGTGTGGCACGAGCAATATCACTAATTTTCGAGCATACTCTGTCTGGGCAATCGGAGCTGCTGGCGAGTGCAGATGAGACTCTTCGTGATGCTATGTTGATCAGTGAAGGTGGATCAAATGCTTCATTCTGGTGGCAATGTCGTTTGCTCAAATTGATGTTGAAAGACTATGCTGGTGAGACATTGTGGTCGGTGTTACCCCCTTACTTCGGAGTCGGTGGTATGGCGCAAGTTGAAAGCTATGTCAAGCTACTGGCATTTCAGACTCCCTCTGTCACAGAGCTTTGGAAGTCTCAGACATCTGCGCTTCAACTGGCTCTAAATTCACAAAATCGAGGCGGAGTAATCAATCTTCGAACCAGCGCAGGAAAAACAAGAGTTGCGGAACTTGCGATTCTTCAGACTTTAAAAGCTGATCCACAAGCAAAGGTTCTATATCTGGCACCGTTTCGTTCCTTAGCATTTGAGTTAGAGCGAACCTTCAGTAAAACGCTCTCTCCGCTTGGATACCATGTTTCACACCTTTACGGCGGATCACGGTTCAGCGGGGTAGACAAAGAACTAGTAATTGAGGGTCACATCACCATTGCGACCCCCGAAAAAGCGAAGGCAATGCTTCGCGCAGAGCCAGAGCTTTTTGCGTCAGTGAAGCTTGTTGTAATTGACGAAGGCCACCTGCTTGGAGAAAACGAACGCAATGTTCGAAATGAGCTGTTTCTGGAGCACTTGCGGCTTTTGGCCAACCGCTATGGTGCAAGAATACTGTTACTTTCAGCTGTTCTTCCCAATGCTGAGGACTTGGCCGCGTGGGTTGGTGGTGATGTTGGGGCTCTGATTAAGTCAGATTGGAAGCCATCAGCTGAGCGATTTGGAACCCTTCGCTGGAAAGCGTCAGGTGTTTCGATTGAATGGCTTGGCACTGAACGGTGCTTCAACCCCCATTTTGTCGAATTCAGGCAAGTGTCTAAAAGTGCGACTAAAACACGGGCCTTTCCTGCAAATAAAACTGAGGCTGTGGCAGCTACCGCTGTCCGGCTTGCTGAACTTGGGCCTGTCTTGATTTTTGCAGGGCAAGCAAGGTGGGTTTCATCAATGGCTAAGGCAGTTTTGCTTGCGGTTGGTCAGGACGCTCCTGCACACCAATGGCCGGAAACGGAATGGAAATTATTTGAGGCGGTATGCAAGGAAGAGCTAGGCGATGACGCATTTGAACTCAATGCAGCCCGGTTGGGTGTGATTTGCCACAGCAATAGCCTGCCGCCCCAAGTGCGAATTTCCGTAGAAAAACTGATTGCAAAATCTCCACCAAGAATTATCGTGGCAACTACGACCTTGGGACAAGGCGTGAATATCGGGATTTCATCCGTAATTATCGCAACGCCCTCGATAGGCCAGCACCAGATAAGCAAACGAGATTTTTGGAACATTTGTGGTCGTGCAGGGCGAGCGTTCGTAGATGGGGAAGGAAAGGTTCTTTTTGCCATAGATATGACTAAAGAAAGCTGGCAAGTCAAAAAATCTGAGGAGGCTGCAAATTATTACTTTGATAGATCACATCTAGACCAAGTCGAAAGCGGTCTGCTTCAGATGGTCGGTTACTTAGTGCAAGTTGCTGCTCGCGTAGGTATTTCCTTCGAGGTTCTTTTAGAGTTGGTGGCAAACAATAACTTTGATCTACTTCAGGAACACAAGCCAAATGTTGAGGCCGTGCTTGATTGGATTGACGATCAACTCCTGGCGCTGCAACTTGAAAATACAGGCGACAACCCAAATTTGTCTGCTAACTGGGTTGATGATGCATTTCGCGACTCACTAGCGGCGATCCAAGAGCGGCGTAGTAATCCGGCGCTAGAAGATAGGCATTTGCTTGGCTTTTTGAAAGCTAGGGCTGAAGGCGTTTTGCGTAAGACACCACCAGACGCTCGACGAGCAATAATTGCGTCTGGATTACCCCTGTCTGTTGGTCTTGCTGCATTCAATCAATTGGGTGCTTTTCGTGAGATGGTTGACCGCTATTTGAATTCTGATTTCGATGAAGCAGCTATGAATGCTATCGTTCTTGAATTTGAATCGTGGGCGCGTGAATACGCGGGAAGCATAGTAGAGGACATGCCAAGTGAAGAGCTATTGGCCGCAATCCGGCCTCAATGGCTGAGAGGTGATTCATTGCGGACAATCATCGAAACATCAGGTGTCGAAGCCACTGGTGTTTGCTCAGACCTTTATGGATACAAGCTTCCTTGGCTTTTCCATGCGGTCGCTCAAAAACTTGACAAAGGGGCGGAAGAAAATCGCATCGAAGCACTTTCCAAAGTTAGTCTTCTGGTTGAGCTCGGATTGCCGACTGAGGCAGCAGCGAAAGTATTTCTTGCCGGCGTCCGGTCACGTGCAGCAGCGGTCGAATTGAGCCATTATGTAACTAACCCGGCAGCAAGCATCAGTGGGATTCGGACTGCCTTGTTAGATGCTGATGTTGCTGCTGCACTTTCCACTACAGTCTCTTCATCGACGCACGAATGGCTTCAGCTACTTTCTGAGGAGCACGGCTCTCAAAAAGTAGCTAGCCCACAATGTGTTAGATTCAGTTTGGATACGCCTAGAGATGTCGATGCGCTGCATGTGCGCAAAAATCACTCAGAGAACAAGGTCTATCTTTGCTCGGTTGATGCAAGATTCAAGTATGCTGTTGCTTCGTCTAACGACATGCCATTCGATAAGCTTGCGGATGATTCTCGGTTCATTTTCTTACGTGACGGAGAGGCTTGGGTTCAACACTCGAGAGATCCCCGTGTTTAATGTCTGAAATTTTTCCTGATTTAAGCATTTTCGGATTTAAATGATTAGCTCTCAACAGTTTTCGCGTTATATCAATGTGAAGAGGGTATGTCCTCAAGCCGCTCATTTAGCAATTTGTATTGTTGTTGGAATATAAATTTTTTCGATGATTTCAGCTTGGCTAGGTTTGCAAGTTTCCATTTCAAAGCAGGAAGCTCTTTTAAATGTTCGAAAGGCATCAATTCCCAAGCGGGTTCCCCGCTCACCAGTGAGAGCAGAAAATCTTTATGATTTTGAGTGAGGGCATTTGGCAGGCTGACCTTGAGGTCTGATCGAGTTTTTATCAAGGTTTCGAGAGAGACTTCCTCTGTCGTCATACCCCTGAAGTGGTTCTCATAAAGTGCTTCTAATGGGGCATCTGTGCTAAATAAGACTTCATGAACGGGCCTGTTATGGCCTGCTAGGTAGGCTACAAAGCAATCTACAAACTGACTATCCAATCCAAATTTTTCATTCATTTTCAGGACATCAAAAATATCCCTTGGATGTTGTCTATCCATTGCGGCTACAAGCTTGCTTCCGTAAATCTCTGAATGATGGAGAATTGGGACAGACAATCCCGATGTAAAGGTATCTTGCGCTGCTGCTGATAATGGAGTGATCTGGGTTGGAAGTAGTGTTCCCCTGAATATATGGTTGACCTCAATTTTCACTTCTGCAATCGTATTGCGCACAAACAGTTTTACGTCTTCGCCATTTGGTTTACGCGGCATTGTTATTGAGAGGCCTTGTTTTTGCAGGGCCTGACTTGCTTGATTCAAGTCACTTTCGATAGCTTTCAGCGCGTCATCGCGAGAAAGCGAGTGATCTGTAAAGACTACATCAATATCGACCGATAGCCGTGGCATATTCTGTATGAACAAGTTAAGAGCCGTACCGCCCTTCATGGCAAAGCGCGGCGACTTGAATATTGTGGGTGCAATATCAATCAAAAGACGTACTGTATCGAGATATTCCTGCTTCATCTTTTGAGGTCCAATCGCTCGCCATTTTTGGAAACAGAAACCCACCGAGAACCGTTACCGCTTCCTTCACTGTGCTTTTGCGCTAGTTTTGCCCATGGGAGATCTAGTTCCTCCGAAAGCATTCGTGCCAGCCGGATGACTTTGACGCGTTTTGTATGGTTGAGCAAAGTGTCAAGAATAGGCTCTCTAAGGCTATGAAGGCTCTCGACAATCATCTTTACCTCTGACAGGGATTCGGTCTTACCGACATCACTCAACAGTTCCAGTAAAGCCCGTTCTGGAGCGGAAACCAGCACAGAGGGATTGCCTCCCGGCAAAGGTTGTAGACCTAAGTTCTCGGGTAGTTTTGAATCAAATAACCCCGTTGCCTGATAAGTACAGTCGAAACGGGAGAGAAACCACACTGGCAACTGTGTACGTTTTTCGCCCCAGAGGACGACATGATCGCGGAAAGCGATGTTGTGACGTATACCACGCCAAGACAAAGCAGTTTGACCAGCAACGTGCAAACCGGGTATTTGCTGAGAAAGGAAGGCTATGCAGCCTTCACGCGTTAGCGTATCGCCGGGAAGCATATATACACCACGCCCAAGGTGCGTAAGCCATCCATCTCGTGCCAGATGGGAGGCGTGAAAAGAGGTCAGCCCATTTTTTTTCAAATATGCAGTTCCCAGCGGCTCTCCACGTGGAAGGCTCCCAAGAAGTGTTTTGAATGAAAAAGTTATTTTAGTTGATACCATGTATCAACTATCTCACAAAAAATATACAATTGCAAAAGGGCGTATGAAATTAGAAGAATAGTTGATTCAATAGAGCAACTAATTGACAAAAAACATACAGTATTGCTGTTTGTCTGAAATGGTCGTGCAAACTTGAGACATAAAGAAGCTTAAGTCCATCCATCCTCATTGTTCGCGAGGAATGCGAGAGGGGTGGGATGAAGGTAAGACTTTAAAGTTGTGACTTGCTAACTCTAAGGAACGACCATGATCAGTATATGCAATGCACAAATAAACTGCTGTAGGGAGGGGCATAATAAGGCTAAAAAACTTCATCAGTATTATCAATCGAAGAGACTTTATGATGCGATTACACAGATTTACATACTAATTCTTAATACTTTAGATTGTATAATTATTAAAATAATAGCAAGAATTGGTCAAATTGCCACCTTGCTTTGTTCAGTGAGTAACGAACGTGCGTATGGTTTTGTTTTGCTCCCGGAAGGAGCTTTATAATGACCAATAAAGACCTTCCAAGTGTAATTGACGCTGCCCAGCAACAGAGTATGGGTCCGCTGCAACTCAATCATTTGAAATATATTGATTACATCGACGATCCCCATCTGACTGATGAGCAAAAGAAAGAGTTTTTACAGACTCTTTGGACGATTATGGCGGCCTTCGTCGATCTGGGTTTTGGCGTTGATTCCGTAATGCCAATACTTGAACGAAAGGCTTTTGACTGTGCTGAAAATGCGCTAGAAGAAAGCATTCCAACACACGAATTCAATGTCGCCGCTCAGGAAGTGGCTGATGAGGAAGCGGAGTAACTATGAATGATGTGACGAAAAATGCGGTAATTTACTGCCGTGTATCTAGCTCCGCACAAACCAAACGGGGTGATGGCCTGTCTTCTCAGAAAACACGTTGCCTTGAGTACGCGCGTGCGAAAGGCTACCGTGTAGTTGAAACCTTTGTCGATGATGCCTCAGGTGGATTGATTGATAGACCCGGTATGAAGGTCATGTTGTCTTTCCTAAAAAAGCATAGCGCGACCGGCCATGTTGTTTTGATTGACGATATTTCACGTCTTGCACGTGGCGTTAAAGCACATATTGAGTTACGGGCTGCTATTAGTTTTGCGGGTGGAATGCTTGAGTCACCAACTGTTGAGTTTGGCGACGATGCGGATAGTGAGTTACAGGAATACATTTTAGCTACTGTTGCACAACATCAACGCCGAAAAAACGCGGAGCAAACTAAAAATAGAATGCGCGCGCGCGTGATGAACGGCTACTGGCCCTTTCCAAGTCCAGTTGGTTATCGCTATGAAAGAATTTCTGGACGGGGAAAAATGTTGGTGCGCAATGAGCCGCTAGCTTCCATTGTGCAAGAGGCTCTTGAAGGCTTCGCATCCGGACGATTCCAAATTCAGGCAGAAGTTAAACGTTTTTTTGAGTCCTACCCAGAATTTCCAAGAGATCGAAATGGTGAAGTCCGCTATCAACGGGTGACCGATATTTTAACCCGTGTGATTTATGCGGGCTATGTTGAGTCACCAGAATGGGATGTTTCTATTCGACAGGGCCACCATCAAGCGCTAATCAGTATGGAAACCTTTCAGAAAATTCAGGATCGCTTAAAAGCTAAACCTCGTGCGCCAACCCGAAAAGACTTAAACGCTGACTTTCCACTGCGTGGAGCAGTTACCTGCGGACATTGTGGAGGAGCGTTCACGGCTTGCTGGTCAAAAGGTCGAAATGGGTATCATGCCTATTACCTTTGCGGTAGGCGCGGTTGCGAGAGTTACGGTAAATCTATACGTCGCGACCTCATGGAAGGTCAGTTTCAAGATTTGCTGAAAGAGTTACAGCCGTCAGCCAATCTATTTTTGGCTGCGCGTGCAATGTTTAAAGATATTTGGGATCATCGCCTCTCGAATAGCGAGAGCCGCAAACGGTTGCTTAAAAATGATTTGGTAAAGATTGAAAAACAGGTCGAACTATTTATTGACCGAGTTACTGAGACAGATGTTCGATCAGTCATCACCGCTTATGAAGGCCGTATTCGTAATCTTGAGCAACAAAAGCTTATTATCAGTGAAAATATTGCTAAATGTGGACGTCCTTTGAGAGGCTTTGATGAAAGTTTTAGAACCGCTCTAGATTTCTTGGTAAGTCCTTGTAATTTATGGAGTTCTGAACGACTGGAGGATAAGAGAATGGTGCTTAAACTAGCTTTTGCAGACAGATTGATTTATGTGAGGAACGAAGGGTTTAGAACCGCAAATATAGCCTTTCCCTTCAAGGCCTTAGCAGTGTATCATAGCGACGAAAACAAAATGGCGCGCCCGGCGGGAGTCGAACCCACGACCTTTGGCTTCGGAAACCAACACTCTATCCAGCTGAGCTACGGGCGCATTTGATAGCTAATTATAACAAAGCAATTTTACTTCAAGATATTTTTATTAACGCTTAGGAGCACACTGATGAGCAATCACGACGAACAACACTCAAGTCCAAGTACTTTACAACCAATGGTGATTATTTTTGGCCTTTTACTGGCCGCTGCTGTAGTCATAGGCTTGTTAATGGCGAAGCCTGCTGGTGAAGACCCAATGCCCGTAGTGGCTAAGGTTGAAGAGAACATTGCGCCTGTAGCAGCCGTTGAAGTGGCTGAGGCTAGTGCTACGCATGAGGAAAAAAGTGGTGAGGATGTTGTAAAAGCTAGCTGTGCGATGTGTCACGCGACGGGCATGATGAATTCGCCAAAAATTGGGGATGCGGCACAGTGGGAGCCACGTATTGCGCAAGGCTATGAGACGCTTGTTAAGCACGCTATTGAGGGGGTTCGTACTATGCCAGCTAAAGGCGGTAACCCAGCTTTAACAGACGGTGAAATTGCAGCAGCAGTAGCTGTGATGGCTAATCAATCAGGTGCAAATTTTGACCCTGCCACGTTAGCTAAGAAATAAAATTGATGTGTTTAAAAAAGCCGCTTAAAGTATTAAGCGGCTTTTTTATTGGTAGTATAGAGCTATGGCAACTTACGCAATAGGCGATATTCAAGGCTGCTTCCACGCTTTTATGGCGTTATTAGTACGCCTGCGATTTAACCCTAAGCAAGATAAACTCTGGCTGGTGGGTGATATTATCAATCGCGGCAGCGGTTCGCTCGAAGTGCTGCGTTGGTGTTTCCTGCATCAAGACTCATTGAAAATTGTGCTGGGGAATCACGACTTGCATGCGCTTGCAGTGGTGCATAATGTAAAACCCGCACACAAATACGATACGCTGCAATCCAGTATTGACGCGCCTGATAGCGATGTTCTTTTTACATGGTTGCGACATCAATCATTAATGATTGAAGAAAACGGCTATGTGATGGTGCATGCAGGTTTGTTTCCGCAGTGGACAATTGAACAAGCGATATCTCTTGCGAGCGAAGTAGAATATGCCTTGCAGGCCGATAGTTTCCATAATTTTTTAAGCAATATGTACGGAAATTCGCCAAATGTGTGGCACGACAATTTGTCTGGAATTGACAGATTGCGTGCGATTACCAATGCCATGACGCGTATGCGTATTTGTAGCTTAGAAGGCGAAATGGAGTTTGAATTTAAGGGCGCAATGAGAGATATTCCATCTGGCTTTATACCTTGGTTTGATGTGGCAGCTAGACGGTCTCAGGATGCAAAAATTATCTGTGGGCATTGGTCGGCGTTAGGGCTGCGCCAGCGTGATAATATTCATGCGCTGGATACTGGTTGTTTGTGGGGCGGTCAGCTCACCGCCATGTGTTTAGAAACGCGAGAAATTACTCAGGTGAATCACCATGCGCGAGACAACGTGATCAAGCTAACTCAGTAACAATTACCTCATACGCAATTTTTGTTAAATCGCGTCTATTTTTCCCGCTAGCATAAATTGGCTCTAAGAAATGCAGTTCTACCACAGGGTTTTTCTGCATTAACACTTGTTGCATCGATTCAATCAAAGTGGTTTCTCCCGCATAGGCCATAGCAGTATTGATACTGCCATCGACATTTAGGTATTTAATCGCAACTGGCCAAACTTGCGTATTCGCATTAATCGCAGCTTGTAAAATACTGCCTTTGAAAGGCAATACCCGTGTGCCTTTCAGGCTAGTGCCCTCCGTGGTTGTGCCTTCTGGAAAAAAACATAAATTATCGCCAGACTTTAAGCTTTGTGCAGTAACTTCTACTATTCGTCCCGCCTCTTGTCGCTTATTTCTATCAATGAATAAAGTATCTGCTTTTTGCACCAAATAGCCAAAAACCGGCCAATTTTTAATGTCAGATTTCGCAATAAAACGTAATGGGACTAAGCTATTTAAGGCATGAATATCTGACCAAGAAATATGGTTTGCCACAAACATTACGCCCTTAACATTAGGCGCGGGCAAGTCTCCAAAAGTGACCACTTTAATATTAAAGGCGCGCAGCAAGCCGCTACACCACCATTTAATCAATGATAATTTGGTTCTTTTGTGAATAAATGGCAGCACAAAAGCTGCAAGCGTTAATCCAGTAATGGTATGAATTAAAATACGAGATATTCGATAAACTCGAGTGAACTGGTTACTTTTTGGCAAGTTATTTTAAGAAATGCGATGCATATCTGCTATTGATTTTAGATAAGGGTAACATTACCAGCATATCAGCAGAGTTGAAATAGGCATCCCAAGCGGGCTCGCCACAAATGTAGGCACCAAGTCGCAAATAACCTTTAATCAATGGTGGGCAAACCACTTGCATCTCTTTATTTAACGAGGCAATTGGCAAAGGGTTGCGAGGAAATACGCGATATTCCTGCGGTGATAAATAATCGTCCTTAAGTTTGTGATAAAGGCTGGCCGCCATGTGACCGCCATCGTGAATTGGCATACTGGCGCAGCCTATCATGTGCTCGTAATTGTGCATTTGCATGTATTTGGCCAAACCAGCCCACAGCAAAGTAATGGTGCCGCCATTGCGATAATCCTGATGCACACAAGCGCGCCCCAACTCCACTGTACTATCAAAAAGGTGCGATAGGCGGCTTAAATCAAACTCGCCTGCGGAGTAATAACCGCCTGCTTCATAGGATTTTTGTGGGCTTAAAATGCGATAAGTGCCGATGACTTGATGTGTTGCGCTTTCGCGCACCAAAAGGTGATCGCAATAAGCGTCAAATCCGTCAATATCTAGTCCGTCTGTGCCTGAAAGTTGTGCGCCCATTTCATCGGCAAACACTTTATAGCGCAAACGTTGCGCTTCGGCAATTTCTTCTGGATTACGCGCCAAGCTAATATATAGGCGCTTTTGTGCTGAGGGTTGTTTTATTGCTAACTGCTGTTTTTTAAGCATCACATCTCTCCTAAAGTTCAGAGAGATGTTATTGCGCTTAAGTTAACAAAAAATGAAAATTAAATGACTAATTGATGACAGTTTAATAGTTTAGTGCGTGACGCGAGAAGTATCGGCATTTTCTACAATACGTACTTTTTCACCTGGGTGAAATTGTTCATCGGCTTCTTGCACAATTGCAATCATGGCGCCACCATCTAATTTAACGGTGATTTCAAGCGCATCTTTACGTGTTACGCCTTCTTCAATCGCAGAGCCCGCAATGCCGCCAGCTACTGCGCCGATAACCGCGCCGATTGCGCTACCGCGACCGCTCCCAATTGAGCCGCCTGCAACACCGCCTACCACGCCGCCAGCGACTGTGCCCACTGGCGATTTAGTGCCTTCTAATTTCACCGCACGTACACTTTCAACCACACCCGTTTTCACGGTTTGTACTTTGCGCGCATCATCGCGACTATAAACGCTGCCAGAGTTAGAGCTGGCGCAAGCCGCCAAAAATACTGAAATAAATGTAATAAAAATTAATGTTGAAGCTTTCATTTTTGACCCCTTAGTTAGTCAGTTTTTCGTCCAAAGCCACTTGTTGGACAAGCGCATGGCTGTAAATGTTCTCAATTTCTTCTCGCGTTGGTTTGTGGTTTTGTCCGCCACGGCTAGCAATTTTAATCGCCCCCATGGTAGAAGCTAATCGCCCGCAGGTCGGCCAATCCCAGCCATTCGCAATGCCATAAAGCAAACCCGCGCGATAGGCGTCACCGCAACCAGTTGGGTCTACAATCTTATCCGCTTTAACGCATGGTACTTCAAAACGTTGACCGTCTGCATAAATGTACGACCCCTGCCCACCCAAAGTCACAATCAGCGCTTTTACTTTGGTAGCGAGCTGTTCTAATTTCAAGCCAGTTTTATCTTGCAGCACCTGTGCTTCGTAATCATTTACGGCTAAGTAAGTCGCCATTTCAATAAAATGTAGCAACTCCTCACCATTAAACATCGGCAAGCCTTGGCCTGGATCAAACAAAAATGGAATATTTGCATCAAAACACTCTTTCGCATGCTGAAACATGCCGTCGCGACCATCTGGAGCGATAATCGCGAGTGAAACATTTGTAGCAACTTTTACGCTATTTTGGTGCGATTCCACCATCGCGCCAGGGTGAAAAGCGGTGATTTGATTGTCGTCTAAATCGGTTGTAATAAAGGCTTGCGCGGTAAAGCTATTAGCAATTTCTTTAACGTGTCTTGTACTTAAGTTGTTTTTATTCAACCAGTTAGTGTATGGTGCAAAATCTTCACCTACGGTTGCCATAATCAACGGTTTGCCTTGCAGTAACTGTAAATTGTAAGCAATATTGCCCGCCGTGCCACCAAATTCACGTCGCAATTCTGGCACATAAAACGCCACACTTAGTTTATGGATTTGATCGGGCAGAATATGATTTTTGAATTGATCTTGAAACACCATAATGGTGTCAAAAGCGAGTGAGCCGCAGATAAGAGTTTGCATGTGAGCTATTGTTTTCTTGGGTTTTAATAGAAAACGCTATTATCTTGTAGCTAGCGATATGAAAGCAAGCTTGGTTTTGACTAAATTAAGCTTTTATCGCGCCATCGATAAGAATTTTTGCTGCTTTTTTGGCATATTTAATGGTGCCAGAACCGCGTTGCATCTGCTCAGCCTGCACAGCACCTTCAAATAATAGTGAGAGTTGCAGCGCCAAACCATCTGCATCTTTAATTTTTGCTTCTGCGGCAAGTCCGCCGATAAATTGCCTAAATTCGCGCGATTGTTGGCTCGATAGCTGGTGAATCGGATTTTCTTCGTTAGGAAACTCAGCCGAAGCTTTAATAAAACCAACGCCAATAAATTCTGGTGAATTTACCCATTCTTCAATGTAATCAAATAATTGTTGTATTTTATCAGCAGGTTTTTTGCTACCAGTAATGAGCTTTTCATCTAACCAAGTTTGAAAATCTTGCTGACTAGTTTGCAACACCTCTAAAATTAACGCTTCTTTGGTGCGGAAATATTTATACAGTGTCATTTTCGTGGTGCCAGCCACCGCTACAATGTTGTCTACGCCAGTCGAGTTAATGCCCTGTGTTTGAAACAGATTTGTCGCGGTGCTTAGTATTTTTTCACGTAGTACAGACATGGATTTATTATACTAGACAGTATAGTGCGCTTGCAATAGATTTAGCCAGTCGAGTTTGCCATCAGCATTGGCGTGTAATTGCAGCGTGTTTTGTTTAGCAATTCTATGGCAATTTGTTGCTCGCGTGGGTCAGTCGAAACTTGGCCATTCACTACCATATTGATATAAATGCTTTTTTGACTATCAGGCAACTGAATTGCCTCAATGAGCTGGCAATTGCCGTGGCGCATTTGCTCCAGTTGCGCCACCAAAGCGGCGGTTTGATCTGGGCTAGCCATTGGTGCGACCACCAAAACAGCTTGCGGGTTGACTTGCGCAAGGGTAACGGGTGCGCTTGATTCGCGTAGCGTAAACCAGCTGCCAGCGATGATGAGGGCACCCAGAAAACTTGCGGCTATTGCGTAAACCGAGGTTTTTGCGATGTGAAACTCTTTTTTAGTTTGCGCTAAAATTAAAGCGTTTGCGGCGCTTTTGGCATGAGTAAAAGTGGTATGCCCAGAGGCCCCATAGATATTGGCTTGCATGCGTGCCTGTATAGCAGAAATTGCCATAAAATAAAGTTGATTCGCCAGTATTTCTGGCATGGCAGCGCCTGCTTTAGTGGCCTCGATGGTTAAAAAATCTTGCATAAGACTTGCATTTTTTGGCTTAGAAAACGATTCATTTAATTGTTCGCGAATATTTGGCGCTTCGAGCCAATCTTCTAAAATATCAAATAGGCCAAGCAAGCGCCCATGGGGCATCTGGCTCGATTTCTCGAGCATTTTAATCAGCCATGTTGAGTTTAAAATGTCCAAAATTAAGTCTTTAAAAAGGTTTTACTACCACTAAAATTACCACAAAGAATAATACTAACACAGGAATCTCGTTAAACCAGCGATACCACACATGGCTACGTGTATTGCGGCCAGCTTTAAAATCACCCATGATTTTGCCGCAATAAAAATGATAAACAACTAAGCCAAGAACCAATACCAGCTTGGCCTGCAGCCATGCGCCTGTAATATTATAAGCGAGCCATAACCATAAACCAAAAGTCAGCGCCAATACCGCTAAAGGCAGCATGAATTTGTAAAGTTTATGTTCCATCAACTCAAGTCGCTGTAGCGCTTGCGGACTGGTTTCCATGGCATGGTTGACGAATAGGCGCGGCAAATAAAACAAACCTGCAAACCAGCTGGTGACGAAAATAATGTGGAGTGCTTTAATCCACAACATTAGATGAGCTCTTTATCTAACAATAGATTGAGCTTTTCAAAATCTAACCTGCCAACCGTGTATTGAATTTGATGGCCTTGCTTGTTAAAAATATACGCGGTGGGCGTGGCGGGCACGCCGCCGAATTGCATCACCATTTGACCAAATCCGTCGTGCATCACGGGAAAAGGCAGCGCTTTTTGTGTCGCATAATTAAGCACTTGCGCGGGCGGATCGTAAGGCATCGCCACTGCAATTATCTCAAAACCCTTGATTTTGTGGGTGTTGTAGGTGTTCACCAAATCCGGCATTTCGCTCACGCAAACGCGGCAATCAGTTGCCCAAAAACTCACCAAAACTACCTTGCCTTTGAGTGAGGCCATGCTAATTTCTTTGCCTTGTAGGGTAGTAAAAGTCACGTCAGGCGCAGGCTGGCTTTTAGTTAAGTGAAACACTAAAAATGCCAATAACGCCAAAATGGCGAGCGGAACGACTAATTTTTTTAAGCTTATCATCAGCTTATTTTAACGCTTTTTATCTAAAAACCCTAGAATGGTTGCAGTTATTCTGCGGCAGACTGCATGATATAATTCGCCTTTAATTTGCTAAGAGTTTTCACCCTTAATGAACGCCCCCATTCCCGCCGAAATCCTAAACGCTGAGCCAATATCAACTACGCGTTTACGTGAAATACCTTACAACTATACTTCATTCTCTGACCGTGAAATTGTCATTCGGTTTTTGGGTGCGGATAGCTGGGAAGTTTTGAACAAGCTGCGTGGCGAGCGTAAAACTGGCCGTAGCGCGCGCATGTTGTTCGAAGTACTGGGCGACATTTGGGTGGTTTCGCGCAATCCTTATTTGCAAGATGATTTGCTGGATAACCCAAAACGGCGCAAGGCCTTAATTGACGCGCTCCATCATCGCATTGATGCGATAGACGAGCGTGGTAGCGATAATGAAAAAGTCAATAGATTAGTCAATGCTGCCAAAATCGCGGTTGAAAAATTCGCCGAAGACTTTCGTCAAACTTACGATTTGCGCAAAAAAGCTTTAAGCAAATATAGCAAAATCACGCGTAAAGACAATATCCAATTTGATGGCTTGGCGCGCGTATCGCATGTGACGGATGCTACCGACTGGCGTGTGGAATATCCGTTTGTGGTGTTAAATCCTGATACGGAAATTGAAATCGCGGCACTTGTGCGCGCCAGTATTGAGCTTGGGTTAACAGTGATTCCGCGCGGCGGCGGCACTGGTTACACTGGTGGCGCAATTCCGTTAACGCCATTATCTGTGGTCATTAACACCGAAAAGTTGGATCAGCATACTGGTGTACAAATGCGTACGCTACCTGGCGTAACGCGCCAAGTAGCCACAATACAATGTGGTGCAGGCGTCGTCACTCGCCGCGCAATGGAAGCCGCTACTGAGGCGGGCTTAGAGTTCGCTTGCGATCCTACTAGTGCAGACGCTAGCTGTATTGGTGGCAATGTGGCGGTAAATGCGGGTGGTAAAAAGGCCGTGTTGTGGGGTACGGCGCTAGACAATTTGGCTTCATATCGCATGGTGACGCCAGATGCGCAATGGTTAGAAGTAGAGCGGCTGGATCATAATTTAGGCAAAATTCACGATATCGCCATTGCACGTTTTAAGTTAACGCGCTTTGATATTGATATGAAAACTCAGTTGGGTGAGCCCGAAATTATCGCCATTCCGGGCCCTAGTTTCCGCAAAGTGGGTTTAGGTAAAGACGTTACCGATAAGTTTTTAAGTGGCCTGCCAGGCATTCAAAAAGAAGGCTGTGATGGCTTAATTACTAGTGCCACTTTTATTTTGCACCGCATGCCAAAATATGTGCGCACTATTGCCTTGGAGTTTTTTGGTAATGTATCACACGCCGTACCTGCGATTGTCGAGATTAAAGATTACCTAGACCTAACTGCCAAACAAGAGCCAGCCGTTATTATGGCGGGTTTAGAGCACATGGACGAGCGCTATATTAAGGCGGTTGGTTACGCAACAAAAGCGGCGCGCCAGCAACGCCCAAAAATGGTGTTAATTGCCGATATTGCCAGTGACGATGAAAATGCTGTGGGTCAAGTCGCATCAGCTATGGTGCGCATGTGCAATGCGCGCGATGGTGAAGGCTTTATTGCCGTTTCTGGCGAAGCGCGTAAAAAATTCTGGTTAGATAGGGCACGTACTGCGGCCATTGCACGCCATACAAATGCCTTTAAAATCAATGAGGATGTGGTGATTCCGCTACCAAAATTGGGCGAATACTCTGATGGCATTGAGCGTATTAATATTGAACTTTCAATCAATAACAAATTGAAATTATTAAACGCGTTACAAGAGTTTATTGCGGGCGATTTGCCACTGCAGGCCGATGAAGAAGGTAATGCAGACCCTGAAGCAGTGCTATCAAAACAAGCCATTGCACTCGATTTAATCGCTGATTTACGTGCACGTTGGAGTTTGATTTTAAACAGTCTCGATGCGCCAGTAAGCTCGCTAGGCGAGCTTGGTGTGCTGCACATGCAATACGAAAATGTATTTCGCGCCGTGCAGTCTTACGATTTACGCATCTCTTGGAAGCGTGAGTTAAAGCGCCCAATTGCTGATATATTTGCCGGTCGTGAATACCAAAAAATACTCACACGTTGTGACGAGATTCATAAGTCCGTGCTTAAAAGCCGCGTATTTATTGCCCTGCACATGCATGCTGGTGATGGCAATGTGCATACCAATATACCTGTCAATTCAGATGATTACACCATGATGCAAGACGCACATACGGCCGTGGATCGTGTGATGGCATTGGCGAAAAACTTAGATGGCGTGATTTCTGGCGAGCACGGTATTGGCATTACTAAAATGGAATATTTAGACCAAGCGACCATCGATACCTTTACCGCCTACAAAAATAAAGTAGATCCGAATGGTCACTTTAACAAAGGCAAGTTGCTTAATGGCTCTGGCCTGCAAAATGCCTACACACCAAGTTTTGGCTTACTAGAGCAAGAGTCTATCATCATGGAACAATCGGCCATTGGCGAAATTGCCGATGACATTTCGGATTGTTTGCGCTGTGGTAAATGTAAGCCCGTGTGCACCACGCATGTACCGCGCGCGAACTTGTTGTACAGCCCGCGCAACAAAATTTTAGGTACGTCATTACTTATTGAAGCGTTTTTGTATGAAGAGCAAACACGGCGCGGCATTTCACTCAAACATTTTGATGAGTTTAATGACGTGGCTGACCATTGCACGGTGTGCCATAAATGCTTGAATCCATGTCCTGTGGACATCGATTTTGGTGATGTGTCGATTAAAATGCGCAACTTTTTACGCGAGCAAGGCAAAAAGAAATTCAACCCTGGTACAGCGGCGGGTATGTTATTTTTAAATGCCAAGGACCCTGCGACGATTAAGCTATTACGCTTAGGCATGATTCAATTTGGCTACAGAGCGCAAAGTTTCGCGCATACATTGGCGAAAAAATTTGGGCTACTAAAAGATAAAATTAGACCACCTGCCACAGTCGGCAAGCCAGAAATCAAGGCGCAGGTGATTCATTTTATTAATCGGCCCATGCCAAAAAAACTGCAATCTAAAACCTCACGCGCCATGCTGGGCGTAGAAGATGACAGCATGATTCCTGTGATTCGTAATCCGCAAAAGGTGAATGAGGATTCTGAAGCGGTATTTTATTTCCCTGGCTGCGGCTCAGAGCGTTTGTTCTCAAACGTCGGCTTAGCCACGCAAGCCATGTTGTACGAAGTGGGTGCGATTACCGTATTGCCGCCCGGTTACTTGTGTTGCGGCTACCCGCAAACGTCTAGCGGCAATCACGATAAAGGCCTGCAAATCACCACGGATAACCGCGTGCTGTTTCATCGTGTGGCGAACACACTCAATTACCTCGATATTAAAACGGTGATTGTGTCTTGTGGTACCTGTATGGATCAATTGCAAAAATACGAGTTTGAAAAAATCTTCCCGGGTTGCAGATTGCTCGATATTCACGAATATTTGATGGAGAAAGACCAAAAATTGTCGGGCATTACTGGCACGCGCTATATGTACCACGACCCATGCCATAGCCCAATGAAAACATACAAACCGCTAGAAGTGACTAATAAGTTAATGGGTACAGAAGTCGCATTAAACGATCGCTGTTGCGGCGAAAGCGGCACCTTT
>JANMYB010000040.1:0-8016 GCA_031381645.1 Methylotenera sp. | reverse complement strand
AGAGCTGGTGCAGCGTCCAACCGGTCTTAAGCGGCTAGAGAGTAAGTTTCGTCGTTTGCGACTATACTTGTTTCAGCTGTATTTACGAGGTAATCTGAGCCTCGGTATGCCCTGCACTGCTTTGTAACCCACGTCGAAACCTGGTCAGCCCCAAATCAGTAATGCTATGACTAACTAAACTTAACCTTAGTTTCATCAGAGTGCGAATTGTACGCTACTTGTTATGCGAGCGCATAATACGGCCTTTTTCGCGTTCCCAATCGCGCGCTTTTTCGGTGTCACGCTTGTCATGTTGTTTTTTGCCTTTGGCTAAGCCAATTTGAATTTTAATGCGGCCTTTAGAAAAGTGCATATCAAGCGGCACAATGGTATAGCCTGCGCGCTCTACTTTTTCTATCAATTTAATAATTTCTTCTTTATGCAACAATAGCTTACGTGTACGTATCGCGTCTGGGCGAATGTGAGTAGAAGCTGCGCCCATGGGTGTAACGTGGCAGCCGATGAGGTAAATTTCGCCGCGCTGAATAATCACATACGCCTCTTTTAAGTTGGCACGATTATCGCGGATAGCTTTCACTTCCCAACCTTCTAGCACGATGCCAGCCTCGTATTTTTCCTCGATAAAGTAATCGAAAAAAGCTTTTTTATTTTGGGCAATGCTCATAACTTGCAACTAATAGCTTAAAATTAGCATTTTACGCTATTAAACATACCCTTTCTTTTAAAAAATGCACAAGGTTGAAAAAACTGTTCTTGTAAGCCATTCGGCAGCACAAATGTTCGCGCTTGTCGATACAGTGGAAGATTACCCAAAGTTTTTGCCTTGGTGTGGTGGCGTGGATTTAATAGACCGTACGGAAACCAGCACTAGCGCGACTTTGCACATTAACTATCATGGCTTAAAACAAAACTTCACCACTCAAAATATGAAGACTTTTCCAAACAGTATGGACATCAAGCTAAAAGACGGCCCATTTAAACATTTGGATGGCTGTTGGCAATTTATCCCTTTGCAGCCAGATGCCTGTAAAATTCAATTTAGATTAAATTACGAGTTTGCCAATAGTTTTTTAGAGAAGATCATCGCACCAGTGTTTAACCATATTGCCGCCACATTTGTGGATGGTTTTGTAACACGAGCTGACAAAGTTTACAAAAAGGACGCAAATTGAGCGATCAACATATCATGGTAGAAGTAGCTTATGCGCTGCCTAGCGAGCAATTGATTATTCCAATTTCGATGCCGCCAGAAGCCAATGCCGAAGAGGCTATAAGAGCATCTGGTATTTTAAAAAAGTTTCCAGAAATTGACTTAAATGTGAATCAAATCGGTATTTTTGGCAAGCTCAGCAAACTGGATGCGCCTTTGCGCAATTTAGATCGTGTGGAGATTTATCGTGCGCTCATCGCCGACCCAAAAGAAGTGCGCAAACAGCGTGCCGAAGAAAGCAAAGCCATGAAATAGCTTAACGCATACAATGCGCCATTGGCGCACGCTCACAAAAAAAGCGTTGGAGAGCACCGCCTTTGGATTAATTTATTTCGATTAAAACTATATACAATACTTATTAACGTCTTCTTGCGCCAAAACTTTGCCTTTTGCAATGTCTTTATCGTCCAAATAAATGCGCTCTCCGTTTTCATCGGTTTTTGTTATTCTGCCGCCGTTATTGTAAGTCGCCAAGTTGGCTCTTGCCAATTTGCAATTTTCAGCTTGGGCAAGCTCTTGCTTTTCTTTTGCTTGCTTAGCTTTTTTATCAGCCTCAGCCTCAGCTTGGCGTTTTTTTGCCGCATCACCTTCCTTGCGCATAGCTTCTTTGTTGCCCTCAGCAGAAACCACAGGCTTGGTAGTTTCAACTGGGGTCAAAGGTGCTTGAGCAGTGGGCTGAACTATTTTTTTGCCACTAAGTGCTTCTTGCTTTATATTGGAAGGTGGCGGTGTATCGCTATAACGAATTGCGCCATTTTTATCTTTCCATTTGTAAATTTCAGCATGACTGAGCGTTGCAGTCAAACTAAAAACCACCAAAACCAAAAGTAAATGTAGAGATTTCATTGTTGTTCCTATCAATTTCACCATGACTCAGATGAGTCAATATTAATTAAACTAACGTTTTTATCTAGATGCAGTTTACTTAAACAGTCAATATTTTAGAATTTAATTGATGTTTTAGCGATTAATTCATGTTTTTAATCACTTTTCTACAAATTTCAGCTTACCAACTTTTAATAAGCATTGCAAATCTGTATAATCGCGTTTTGGAAATTAAGGAATAATTATGCGTTTGCTGCAACAAGCCCTTACTTTTGACGATGTCTTACTTGTCCCTGCGCACTCTATCATCATGCCGCGCGAAGTTAATTTAAGCACGCAACTCACCCGCAATATCAAACTGAATATTCCACTGGTCTCAGCTGCGATGGACACCGTGACCGAAGCGCCACTGGCGATTGCATTGGCGCAAGAAGGTGGTCTCGGCGTGATTCACAAAAATATGACCGCTTCGCTGCAAGCAGCACATGTTTCACGTGTTAAGCGCTTTGAATCTGGCGTGGTGAACGATCCAGTGACGATTGCACCGCACATGACGGTGCGCGACGTGATTGCACTCACACAAAAACACAAAATTTCTGGCTTACCCGTGGTCGATGGCAACAAAATTGTCGGTATCGTAACCAATCGTGACCTGCGCTTTGAAACCAATTTAGATCAAGCCATCAGCAATATCATGACCCCTAGAAATCGCCTCATCACCGTGCGCGAAGGCGCAACGCGCGAAGAGGCCATCCATTTACTGCACCAGCATCGCCTAGAGCGCGTATTGGTAATTGACGACAAAGATGTTCTTAAAGGCCTTATTACTGTTAAGGACATTCAAAAGTCGCACGATCACCCGCTAGCCTGTAAAGATAGCAAAGGCCGTTTGCGAGTTGGCGCGGCGGTAGGTGTAGGTGAAGGCACTGAAGATCGCGTTGCCGCGCTTGCTACCGCAGGCGTGGATGTGATTGTGGTAGATACCGCGCATGGTCACTCGCAAGGCGTACTAGATCGCGTGAAATGGGTCAAGAAAAACTACCCGAAAATTGAAGTCATCGGCGGCAACATCGCCACCGCAGATGCCGCCAAAGCACTAGTAGATGCAGGTGCAGATGGTGTTAAAGTTGGGATTGGCCCAGGCTCAATCTGCACCACGCGTATCGTCGCAGGTGTCGGTGTGCCGCAAATTTCGGCTATTAGTAACGTCGCTAAAGCGCTAGAAAAATCCGGAGTTCCATTTATTGCAGATGGTGGCATTCGTTTCTCTGGCGACATTTCCAAAGCTATCGCCGCAGGCGCCTATTCTGTCATGCTCGGTGGTATGTTTGCAGGTACCGAAGAAGCACCAGGCGAA
Source organism: Methylotenera sp. (assembly GCA_031381645.1). GTDB lineage: Bacteria > Pseudomonadota > Gammaproteobacteria > Burkholderiales > Methylophilaceae > Methylotenera_A. The sequence continues at coordinate 4,624 of JANMYB010000040.1, read as the reverse complement.
GTCGAATTATTCCAAGGTCGCTCATACAAATCATACCGCGGCATGGGTTCGGTTGGCGCGATGCAAAAGGGTTCGAGTGATCGATACTTCCAAGAATCTGACGGCAATCCTGACAAATTAGTGCCAGAAGGCATCGAGGGTCGCGTGCCTTATAAAGGCTCAGTCTTGGCGGTTATCCATCAATTAATGGGCGGCTTGCGTGCATCAATGGGTTATGTGGGCGCGGCAGACATTAAAACCATGCGCGAAAAAGCCGAATTCGTACAAATTACCAGCGCGGGCATGCGCGAATCGCACGTACATGACGTGCAAATTACTAAAGAAGCACCAAACTACAGGATTGACTGATGAATAACATCAATCAACAAAGCCAGTTTGTTAAAGAGTCTGCAATTCTTGGCTTGCTATTACTCATTGGGTTGCTTGGCCTAGGCTATTTTATTTCTAATAGCATTTTGACAATGAAAGCAATGGAACGCACTGTCGAGGTCAAAGGGCTTTCCGAACGCGAGGTGAACGCGGATATCGCAATATGGCCCATTACTTTCAATATGGCGGATAACGACTTAATTAAACTATCCAATGTGATTAAAGACAAAAATGCAGAAGTTGTTAAATTCCTAAAATCAAAAGGTTTCAACGACTCAGAAGTGAGTGTTTCTGCGCCATCTATCGTAGATAAGTTAGCACGCGAATATGATAGTGGAAATAATTCGGCCTTCCGCTTTAGTGCGAGCTCCACGGTGACGGTTTATAGTAATCAAGTTGAAAAAGTGAAAGATGCTAGAACGCAATTAGGTGAACTTGGCAAACTGGGTATTGCAATCGGTAATGATAATGGGATGAACGGCTTTGGCACACAGTACTTATATAGCAAATTGAATGATGTGAAGCCCGCCATGATTGAGCAAGCCACTAAAAATGCACGCAAAACTGCAGAAAAATTTGCCAAAGATTCAGATAGTAAATTGGGCAAAATTAAGCGCGCAAGTCAAGGCACTTTCAGCATTGAAGATCGTGACTCCAGTACTGCGTATATTAAAAAAATACGCGTTGTCTCGACTGTTGAATACTACCTTTCCGATTAATTTTTGCTCTTTAATTAACCCATTTTTTTCTAACGGCGCCTCATGACGCACTCTAAAATCCTCATCCTCGATTTCGGCTCTCAAGTCACCCAACTCATCGCGCGCCGCGTTCGCGAAGCGCAGGTATACTGTGAGATTCATCCATGCGATGTATCGGATGACTTTGTAAAAAGCTTCAACGCAGATGGCATTATTCTCTCTGGCAGCCACGCCAGTGCTTATGAAGCAGACACCGATAAAGCACCGCAAGCCGTGTTTGAGCTGGGCGTGCCATTGTTGGGTATTTGCTACGGCATGCAAACCATGGCGCAGCAACTCGGTGGCAAGGTTGAAGCTGGCACAAAGCGCGAATTTGGTTATGCTGAAATTCGTGCCCGCGGTCATTCTGCGCTGTTTCGCGACATTCAAGACCGCACCAACAATGAGGGTCATGGCTTGCTGGATGTATGGATGAGTCACGGTGACAAAGTCACCGAATTACCACCTAATTTCAGAGTCATCGCCAGCAATGACACTACGCCCATCGCCGCATTTGCAGATGAAACACGCCATTTTTACGGCGTGCAGTTTCACCCAGAAGTAACGCATACCAAGCTCGGTCAAGCGATTTTAGAACGCTTCGTTTTAGAAATATGCCAAGCAAAACCCGACTGGGTAATGAAAGACCACATTGCTGAAGCGGTTGCAAAAATCAAAACACAAGTCGGCAATGAGGAAGTGATATTAGGCTTATCTGGCGGCGTGGATTCCAGCGTTGCCGCGGCCTTGATTCACCGTGCCATTGGCGATCAGCTCACTTGCGTATTCGTGGATCACGGCCTGCTACGCTTAAACGAAGGCGACATGGTCATGGATATGTTTGTGGGCAAATTACACGCCAAAGTCATCCGCGTGGATGCGATTGACCAATTTATGAATCACTTAAACGGCGTGACTGACCCCGAAGCCAAACGCAAAATCATCGGCCGTGAGTTTGTAGAAGTGTTTCAAGCAGAAGCGAAAAAATTGGCGAACGCCAAGTGGCTGGCACAAGGCACCATTTATCCTGATGTCATTGAGTCTGGCGGTGCTAAAAGCAAAAAGGCCGCCACCATTAAAAGCCATCACAATGTCGGCGGGCTACCAGAAACCTTAGGCTTAAAATTACTCGAGCCGCTACGCGATTTATTTAAAGATGAAGTGCGCGAATTAGGCGTGGCGCTTGGTTTGCCACATGATATGGTGTATCGCCACCCTTTCCCAGGGCCAGGCTTGGGCGTACGTATTTTGGGTGAAGTGAAAGCCGAATTTGCCGAATTATTACGCCGCGCCGATGCTATTTTTATTGAAGAATTACGCAACACCATTGACTCAAACACTGGCAAAAGCTGGTACGCGCTCACCAGCCAAGCGTTTGCAGTATTCTTACCTGTGAAATCGGTCGGGGTGATGGGTGATGGTCGCACTTACGACTATGTGGTTGCCTTGCGTGCTGTGGTTACTAGCGACTTTATGACCGCGAATTGGGCAGAGTTGCCATACGCACTCTTAGGCAAAGTTTCTAATCGCATCATCAACGAAGTACGCGGCATTAATCGTGTTGTGTATGACGTTTCTGGCAAACCCCCTGCCACCATAGAGTGGGAATAGTTTTAACTATGCTAAAATCATCACTTATTTTCAAATGGAGATCGCTATGAAAAAATTACTATCGCTTTGTTTGATATGTTCTTTTGGCCTGTTAACTGCTTGCTTAAGCGATAAACACGCCTACATAAGCCATCCGCAGAAAATATTTAATGCAGTCAACGCAAAATATCCTGCTGAAAAAAATACCTTGGTTTTTATTCACGCGCCAGAAGGTTTTATCGCGCCGCGCTTGGCCAATTGCGAGGCTGAAAAAGATGTCGATAATGGCAAGGTAGTTGCGATTGTGAGTGCGCTAGCACTAAAAAATAGCACCGTTATAGTCGCTGGCGAAAATGAATCGCTCACTTCGACCACATTAGCCAAGGCATTAACGACGGGAAAAGATAAAATCGGTGGTTCAAAAGCTATCGTGATTGGCAGCAAAGAGACACAAAAAACATTGGCTGATTTAGCAACTGCAAGCGGCGTTGCGCTTGAGTTTGTTGATAATCCTATTTAGCTAAAACTAATTAATTAAAGGCATGAGCCGAGCCCAGCAAATTTGCTAGGCTTGGCTTAAATTTTTATGAGTCGCGGATTTGTAAAAGAAGATGATTTAGAACACGCGGGCACCGATGTGCCAGAGCGCCCGATTAGCGCGCACCCGAATTACGTGACAGCAAACGGTTATGCACAATTAAAAGCATTAGAAGCAGAATTAGAACAAAAAAGAACTGCCCTGGGAGCCAATAGGGACGCGGTTGGGACACAACAACAATTAGCAGTGATTAATCGCGATTTGCGTTATATAACGGCACGTCTAGAAAGCGCGCTGGTTGTTAAGCCAACAGTCACCACGCCCGACGCAAGCGCCAACCAAGTATTATTCGGCGCAACGGTGAGCGTGGAAGACGAAAATGGCGACCGCCACAGCTACGAAATTGTGGGCGAGGATGAAGCGGACATTCATGCAAATAAAGTCAGTTGGACATCGCCATTAGCCAAAGCGTTAATTGGCCATAAAGTGGGCGAAAGTGTTATTTGGCAACGCCCAGCGGGCAATGTCAATTTAGAAATTATTGCAATAACTTGTTGAATAGAAAGAATAAAATGAACGTGACCGAAGCTATTGTTAAACGCCGCTCCATTAAAGCGTTTGACCCGCAACATAAAATGACCGAGCAGGAAATCGCCAAGCTCATGTCACTGGCGATGCTCGCGCCCACCGCATTTAACATTCAAAACTGGCGCTTTGTAGTCGTCACCGATCCTGTTCTACGCCAGCAAATCCGCGCTGTGAGCTGGAATCAAGCGCAGGTGGAAGAAGCTTCCTTGCTGATTATATTAACGGCAGATTTGAATTCGTGGGCGAAACAACCTGAGCGTTATTGGCAAAATGCGCCCAAGCCAGTGCAAGATTATTTAGTACCTGCGATTGGCAATTATTATAAAGACCACGAGCAAGTGCAGCGCGACGAAGGCATGCGCAGCTGTGGCATGGCGGCGCAAACTATCATGCTGGCCGCCAAAGAGATGGGCTACGATACCTGCCCGATGGATGGCTTTGATTTTGATGCAGTAGGTAAACTAATCAATCTACCAGCCGACCACATCCCAGCTATGTTTGTCGTCGTTGGCAAAGCGCTAACACCTGCGCGCGAACGTGGTGGTCAGCTCGATTTTGATGAAGTTGTTATTCGTAATAAATTCTAGCAAATAAATTTTAATTTTTTAAGTGTACTTATTAAGGGTTCTCTGTGTTAATTAGCAACAATATCACCATGCAGTTTGGCGCTAAGCCATTATTTGAAAACGTTTCTGTCAAATTTGGCGATGGCAATCGCTACGGCCTAATCGGCGCTAATGGCTGCGGGAAATCCACCTACATGAAAATTTTAGCGGGCACGCTAGAGCCTACCGCTGGCAAT
>JANMYB010000061.1:0-4354 GCA_031381645.1 Methylotenera sp. | reverse complement strand
ACGTAGCGGCTCTGTGGATATTGTTGTTGTCGACTCAGTAGCGGCACTCACACCGCGCGCCGAAATTGAAGGCGAAATGGGCGACTCGCACATGGGTTTGCAGGCGCGTTTAATGTCACAAGCCTTGCGCAAACTCACTGGTAACATCAAGCGCACTAACACGATGGTGATTTTTATTAACCAAATCCGCATGAAGATAGGTGTAATGTTTGGCAGCCCAGAAACCACCACAGGCGGCAACGCGCTGAAATTCTATGCCTCTGTGCGCTTAGATATTCGCCGCACTGGCGCGATCAAAAAAGGCGATGAAGTGATTGGTAGCGAAACACGCGTTAAAGTGATTAAAAACAAAGTGGCGCCGCCGTTTAGACAAGCTGAGTTTGAAATTGTGTATGGTGAAGGCATTTCACGTTTGGGCGAAATTATCGAGCTAGGTTCTAACCTAAAATTCGTCGAAAAAGCTGGCGCTTGGTACGCCTACAATGGCGAGAAAATTGGCCAGGGTAAAGAAAATGCCAAAGAATATTTGCGTGAGAATCCAAAAATTGCCGCAGAAATTGAAGCCAAAATTCGCGCCAATGCTAAGCAATTGGCTGATGGCATGGCAGCGCCTCGTACTGAGGACGACTAATAAAATTCCAGCCTAAAAGCTTGCGGCAGCGCGCGTTAGAATACCTTGGCAAACGCGAGTATTCTTACGCTGAGCTAGGCCAAAAGCTTAAAACTTACCTTGAAGAAGACGAAAGCTTTGAGGTTGTCACGGAAATTTTAGAAGACTTTAAAACACGCGGTTGGCTTTCCGATGCGCGTTTCACCGAACAAATCGTACATGCGCGTTCGCATAAGTTTGGCGCAAGTAAGATTGCCAATGAGTTACGTGAAAAAGGTGTTTCGCAAGAGTTAATTGAAACTGCCATAGAGCAGGTAAAAGAGAATGAGTTGGATAATGCCAAAGAAATTTGGCGAAAAAAGTTTAAAGCCATCCCAGCAAGCCGTGACGATTGGGCAAGGCAAGCAAGATTTTTACAAAGCCGCGGTTTTGGCTTTGATATTATAAAAAAAGTATTGAATACAAAAATAGATGATGATTAAATTAAGTAACCCTATTCCTGGCAAAGCGGCCAGCAGTAACGAAATCCGCCAAGCGTTTCTCGATTATTTTGCATCCAAAGGTCACGCTGTGGTCGCGTCTTCATCGCTTGTGCCGCATGGCGACCCTACCCTGCTCTTTACCAACGCGGGCATGAACCAATTTAAAGATGTGTTTTTAGGCTTTGATAAACGCCCTTACACCCGCGCAACCACTAGCCAAAAATGCGTACGGGCAGGCGGCAAACATAACGATTTGGAAAACGTTGGTTACACCGCGCGCCATCACACATTCTTTGAAATGTTGGGTAATTTTAGCTTCGGCGATTACTTTAAAGAAGATGCGATTAGTTACGCGTGGGAGTTGTTAACCGACGTATTTAAGCTGCCAAAAGACAAACTCACGGTGACGGTATATGCTGACGATGACGAAGCTTACGACATTTGGAATAAAAAAATAGGCGTACCTGCCGAGCGCATTATCCGTATTGGCGACAACAAAGGCGCGCGTTACGCGTCAGACAACTTTTGGATGATGGGCGACACTGGCCCGTGCGGGCCTTGTACCGAGATTTTTTACGACCATGGCGCCCATATCCCAGGGGGCCCACCAGGCAGCCCAGATGAAGATGGCGACCGCTTTATCGAAATCTGGAACAACGTGTTCATGCAGTTTAACCGCGATGAAGCGGGTGTGATGCACAAACTTCCAAAACCCAGCGTGGACACTGGCATGGGCTTGGAGCGCATATCTGCCGTATTGCAGCACGTGCATGCCAATTACGAAATTGATATTTTTACTACCTTAATTGGTGCCGCAGCACGCGAAACTAAAACCACTGATTTAAGCAGCCCAAGCTTAAAAGTATTGGCCGACCATATCCGCGCTTGCAGCTTCTTAATTGCCGATGGCGTTATTCCAGGCAACGAAGGCCGCGGCTATGTGCTACGCCGCATTATTCGTCGCGCTATTCGCCATGGCTATAAACTCGGTGCGCGTAAGGCGTTCTTTCACAACATGGTGGCCGATTTAGTGAATGAAATGGGTGGCGCTTACCCTGAGCTAAAAACAGAGGAAGCGCGTATTACCAGTATTCTTAAGCTTGAAGAAGATAGATTCTTTGAAACTCTTGAGAACGGAATGGAAATTTTAGATTTAGCGTTAGATTTTGAGCAAGTTAAAGCTCTTGAACCAAACTTAAATCTTGAAGGATTAGTTACTCGCTCAAACGATTTAAAGTTTCATTCACTACTAGACAATAACAGATTTTTGCAAAAAGCAATTATGGTCACAGATGAAATACCAACTGAGGAAATTGCAATTACGTTTGCTAAACTTGTTAGTGATTATAAGTCCTCAGCTGTTACACAACGTAATTGGCAAGGATTAACTTTACCAGGGCATGTTGCTTTCAAACTCCATGCTACTTACGGATTTCCATTTGATTTAACAGTAGATATTTGTCGGGAAAGGTCTGTTAAAGTTGATGAGACTGGTTATTTAGCTGAACTTAAGTTAGACCAAGATAAGTCTCGCGCTGCAGGCAAGTTTAAAGGCGCAGCCAATGTGGAATATGGCGGCGCAAGCACCGACTTCAAAGGTTACGAAACCTTAGAAACCACTGCAAAAGTGCTCGCCATTTACAAAAACAGTACCTCTGTAAGCCTTATGGATGAAGGCGACCAAGGCATCGTTGTTTTAGATGTTACGCCTTTTTATGCAGAATCGGGCGGCCAAGTGGGCGACACTGGCGTATTAAAAAGTGAAAACGGTATTTTTGCGGTAGAAGATACGCTTAAAATCCAAGCGGCTGTATTTGGTCATCATGGTGTATTAAAAACTGGCTCGCTTACGGTGGGCGATACATTGAAAGCTAGTGTTGATATGGCTTCGCGCGCAGCAAGTATGCGTAACCACTCTGCCACACACTTAATGCACAAAGCTTTGCGTGAAGTATTGGGCGAGCATGTGCAACAAAAAGGCTCACTTGTTGACGTGGAAAAAACTCGTTTTGACTTTGTGCATAACGCACCAATGACGGATGACGAAATTGCCGAAGTTGAGCGAAAAGTAAATGCAGAAATACTCGCTAACGTTGCAACGCAATCACGCATTATGGCTATTGAAGCCGCCAAACAAACCGGTGCCATGATGTTATTTGGCGAAAAATATGGTGATGAAGTGCGCGTACTGGATATTGGTAGCAGCACAGAATTATGCGGCGGAACGCATGTGAGCCGAACGGGTGATATTGGTCTATTCAAAATTTATTCGGAAAGTGGCGTGGCTGCTGGTGTAAGGCGTGTTGAAGCGACCACAGGTACTGGCGCGTTGAAACTAATCAATACGCAACAAGCGCTAATTAATCAATTGGCTCGTGATTTTAAAGCACCGCCTGCTGAAATCTTAAATAAAGTCGCACAACTGAACGACCATGCAAAAACACTTGAAAAAGAACTCGCGCGATTAAAATCTAAACTCGCCAGCGGCCAAGGTGATGATCTAGTGAGCCAAGCCATTGAAATTAGTGGCGTTAAAGTGCTGGCAGCCACACTGGAAGGCGCCGATACGAATGCCTTACGCGAAACCATGGATAAGCTAAAAGATAAGCTTAAAACCGCTGCAATTGTGCTTGCCAGCGTGAATGATGGCAAAGTAAGCTTGGTAGCGGGTATCACTCAAGACTTAATTAGCAAACTAAAAGCTGGCGATTTGGTCAACCATGTCGCTATCCAAGTGGGTGGCAAAGGTGGCGGTAAGCCAGATATGGCCATGGCGGGCGGTACCGATGCCAGCCAACTTCCAAAGGCATTAGCAAGTGTACAAAACTGGGTGCAAGAAAAACTTTAATATAAAGAAATAACTATGGGAATAATTGTACAAAAATACGGTGGTACTTCTGTGGCGAATCCTGACAGGATTCGTAATGTTGCTAGGCGTGTGGCACGTTATAAAGCAATGGGGCACCAAGTGGTTGTGGTGGTTTCTGCCATGTCTGGCGAAACCAATAAACTCATCGCGCTAGCCAAAGAAATCATGCCAGAGCCTGATCCGCGTGAATTAGACGTGATGGTTTCTACTGGCGAGCAAGTCACGTGCGCGATGACATCGTTGGCCTTGATAGAGCTTGGCATTAAAGCCAAAAGTTACACGGGTGCTCAGGTGAAAATTTTAACCGATAGCGCATTTACCAAAGCGCGTATTTTAGATATTGACGACCACAATATTAAACAAGATTTGAACGACGGCTATGTGGTTGTGGTG
>JANMYB010000056.1:0-12204 GCA_031381645.1 Methylotenera sp. | reverse complement strand
GCCATGCCTGGCAAAGCCGCCCCTATTAGCGCGCAGGGCACCTTGATACCAACGCGTGCATTGGGTGCGCCGCACACAATTTGTAACTGCTCAATACCTATATTGACTTTGCACACTTGCAAACGGTCAGCATCTGGATGTTTATTAGCTTCGATAATCTCGCCGATGACGACTTTTGTAAACACTGCGCCCGCAGGTGTCATGTCTTCGACTTCCAAACCTGCCATTGTTAGTGCATCGCTAAGCTCTTCCGAACTCAATTTTGGATTTACAAAAGTACGTAACCAGTTTTCAGAAAATTGCATGGCTATTTAAATTGGCTTAAAAAACGCAAATCGTTATTAAAAAAGTGGCGCAAATCATTGACGCCATAACGCAACATAGCAAGGCGCTCTACGCCTAAACCAAAGGCAAAGCCGCGATATTTTTCGCTATCGATATTCACGTGCTTAAACACTTCTGGATGTACCATGCCGCAACCACCAATCTCCAGCCAGCCGCCGTTCCAGCTCATATCCATCTCGGCAGAAGGCTCTGTGAACGGGAAAAATGATGGGCGGAATCTGACGGTTAAATCATCACGCTCGAAGAATTTTTGCAAGAAATCCTGCACCACACCTTTTAAATTGGCAAAACTGATATTTTCATCTACCCACAAACCTTCCACCTGATGAAACATGGGTGAATGCGTCGCGTCGGAGTCAACTCTGTAAACGCGACCTGGCGCGATAATCTTGAGTGGTGGTCCACTTTTAATTTTCATGGCATTTTCCATGTAATGGATTTGCACAGGCGACGTATGTGTTCTTAGGACGTTATTTTCGTCAACGTAGAATGTATCGTGCATGGCACGTGCAGGATGGTTTTCTGGAATATTCAGTGCAGTAAAGTTATAAAAATCGGTTTCAATTTCAGGGCCAGTGGCCACATCAAAACCGATAGAATGAAATAAAGCTTCGATGCGTTGCAGCGTTAATGTCACAGGGTGCAAACCACCTTGAGATTGCGCACGTGCTGGCAAAGTCACATCAATAGATTCATTCGCCAGTTGCGCCGCTTGTGCCGCGTTTAAAATCGCCTCGCGACGCGCATTTAAAGCTGATTCAATTGCCTGCTTCACCACATTAATCGCGGCGCCTGCGGCAGGCCGTTCTTCGTTTGATAGCTTGCCCAAGCCCTTAAGCGCGTCAGTCAATGCGCCTGTTTTGCCAAGGTATTTTGCCTTTGCGTTTTCTAGCGCGGGCATGTCTGCACATGCGGCAAAATCGGCTTGCGATTCTGCGATTAAGTGATTTAAATTAGCCATGCGCTATTTTAACCGAAAGCGACTTTATTTGGCAGAGATGAATACGTGAAAAATTTGATGCCCTGCGAGGCGCATGGGTATTTGTCTGTAGGGCAGGTGTTTTGATGATTAAATAAATAGAAATGAGTGATTTTTTTAGGGCGTCAATAGCGCAGCGCATTGCGCCGAAAGAAAGATTTTTCATACGGCGGATTACGCAAACTAATCCGCCCTACGCTCGCTTTAATTGGTAGAGATGAATACGTGAAAAAAGAGTTACATTAACGGATTAGTTAACCCAATCTGCCCTGCGCTCGATACAAGCTGATCATCTATTCTTCTTAAGTGTCTTTTAACCAAGTAAATGTAACGCGTGAACCTGGCACCATTGTACTTATATCCATGCGTAAAACATCGGTAAGGATGCCGAAGATTTTTGCTTTACGGAATACCAAATAAGCACCAGGCAATTGGTAAGTATATAAGCCATTATTATCTGTTCTGCGATTATCCATCACCGTAACTGTGAAGTTAGATGTGCCAATCGCGGCACCTTCAGAAATAAATATTTCTTTGCGCCAAGTTATACCATTTTCAGCATTTAGAACAATTTGAATTTCGTTTGCAGGGACAGCATTTAATTCAACATTAACAAGAACTTCATCTACGGGGTCATTAGTTTTAATAATTACCCCATTTCGAAATGGGCCACTAACTACTGAAAACTTAGTTCCCGCATTAGAGTTTGGAGCTTTAAGTAAAGGTATTGTTACATTTGCAAAACACTCAGTTGTTGTTGGAAAATTTTGTTGGTCCGGGACGCCTCCTGAAACTTTACACCGCGCACCCAATAAACCGTTCCCATTCGTATTTAGAACGACGGTCGCTTGTCCACCGCGATCGACACATTCATCACCGTAAACGGCTAAAGCTTTAGCTTGGCGCACATTATCAAGGTCTTGAAAACAACGAGAATCTTCATGGCAACCAGTTCCAGGTATCCAAAACTGCCCTTGTGGGCCACAGTCTACTCCTCCAGCAGGTCCTCCACCCCCACTAGTATTACTGCTAACTCCAGCATCTCCTAACACGCAAGAGCTATATTCGGCTGAACAATAGCCATTGGCATCATAAGAACCAACATTTTTCGATAACGGCTCTTTATTTGTCCCAATAGGCGATGATGGAGAAGTCTCACATGAAATTAACGTAAGTGTAGATAGTAAAAATGTAGCTAACGACAGAGCTCTAACTACATTTTCATAAAAATATTTTATCTTCATTTAAACTCTCTTTTTTCAAATGCATACTAAATAACTACCATCAATAATAACAGGGGCAGGCTGAGCTAAGCCATCTTTTCAAATAATAACATCATAAAAAAAAGAGGCCGAAGCCTCTTTTTTGTTTACGTAAAACTATTTTGCTTAAATAGCAGCTTTAGCAGTTTCAACCAATTTAGCAAAGGCAGCTTTATCAAATACCGCCATGTCCGCCAATACTTTACGATCCAGCTCAATTGAAGCCTTTTTAAGACCATTCATAAAGCGGCTGTAAGTTAAACCCAACTCACGTGCGCCAGCGTTGATACGTGCAATCCACAGCGTACGGAACTGACGTTTTTTCTGACGGCGATCACGATACTGGTATTGACCAGCTTTCATTACCGCTTGCTTGGCAACGCGGTAAACGTTTTTACGACGACCGCGATAACCTTTAGCGGCGTTTAATACTTTTTTGTGTCTCGCACGGGCAATGACACCACGTTTTACTCTAGGCATATCGGTCTCCTTAGCGTGTTGGCATCATAGCGCGAACGCGTTTGACGTCAGTTGGTGAGATAATCGAGGTGCCACGTAGCTTACGTTTTTGCTTAGTGGTTTTTTTCGTTAAAATATGGCGCAAATGTGAATGCGTACGTTTCACCTTGCCATTTCCTAAGAACTTAAAGCGCTTTTTGGCGCTGCTCTTTGTTTTCATTTTTGGCATTTTTTTCTCCTTTGAGAGTTGTTAAGAGTGCCTAGGCATGCCATTTCGCCGTATCACTCAGAAAATCTTTAATGACTATTATTCTGTTACTGCTGTTTTTTCTTTTATCTTTTCAGCTACTTTTTCTACTGGTTTAGCTGGTTTCGGCGCTTTAGCAACTACTTTTTCTACTTTTTTAGGTGCTAAAACCATCACCATTTGACGGCCTTCCATTTTAGGAAACTGCTCGACCACTGCATGCTCTTGCAAATCTGCTTCTACACGTCTTAATAAAGCCAAACCAAACTCTTGGTGCGTAATCTCGCGACCTCTAAAACGTAATGTAATCTTTGCTTTATCGCCTTCACCCAAAAAGCGGATGATGTTGCGTACTTTAATATTGTAATCGCCGTCATCCGTACCTGGGCGAAACTTAATTTCTTTAATAACCACTTGTTTTTGTTTAAGTTTTTGTTCGTGCTGACGCTTACTTTCAGCGTACTTAAACTTGCCATAATCCATCAACCTGCACACTGGTGGCACTGCATTTGGCGCGATTTCTACCAAATCAATATCAGCTTCTTCGGCTTTTGTAAACGCTTCTCGCAAACTTACAATACCTAACGGCTCGCCTTCTACGCCCACCAAACGAACTTCAGGTGCAGTAATGTCACCATTTATTCGCGTATCTTTGTCCTGTGCTATCGTTAGCTCCTAATCTATTCTATAAAAAATTATAGCCGCGCTACTTCAAAAATAAGCTTAAACCTTCGTTTCCACTTCTGCTTTCAAGCGAGCGATTAGCTCTGCAATCGGCATAGAACCTAGGTCTTCACCTTTTCTGGTACGCACGGCCACATGTCCTGCTTGCATTTCACGCTCACCCGCCACTAGCAAGTAAGGCATTTTTTGCATTGAATGTTCGCGTATTTTATAGGTAATCTTCTCATTTCTCAAGTCATATTCGCATCTGATGCCATTTTTCTTCAATGTTTCAACCACTTGCAACACATAATCCGATTGATTTTCAGAAATATTCAACACCATCGCTTGTACAGGCGCCAACCAAAGCGGCATTGCACCTGCATAGTTTTCAATCAAAATACCGATAAAGCGCTCCATCGAGCCGACAATGGCGCGGTGCAGCATCACTGGGCGTTTGCGGCTGTTATCCTCGGCAACGTACTCTGCCCCTAGGCGCTCTGGCAGGTTAGGGTCTAGCTGAATGGTGCCGCATTGCCACAAACGACCGAGCGAGTCTTTCAGTGTAAACTCAATTTTGGGGCCGTAAAACGCGCCTTCGCCTGGCTGATACTCAAACTCTAAGTTATTGATTTTTAATGCATTAGCGAGTGATTTTTCGGCTCTATCCCAATCCGCGTCAGACCCGATGCGCTTCTCAGGGCGCGTGGACAACTTAACCAATACGTCGTTAAAACCAAAATCGCCATAAGCCTTGTAGAGCATTTTAATAAAGTCGGCAACTTCTGTTTCTACTTGTTCTTCGGTGCAGAAAATATGCGCGTCATCTTGCGTAAAGCCGCGCACACGCATCAAGCCATGCAATGCACCAGATGGCTCATTGCGATGGCATGAACCAAACTCAGCCAAACGCAAGGGCAAATCACGATAACTATGCAAGGTGCTGTTGTAAATCTGCACATGGCCTGGGCAGTTCATCGGTTTTACGGCGTAATCACGATTTTCCGACTTGGTGGTGAACATATTGTCACGATAGTTTTGCCAATGACCAGATTTCTCCCATAGACTTCTATCTAAAATAGTCGGTGTACGCACTTCTTGGTAGTTATAATCCACAAACATTTGGCGCATATACTGCTCAATTTCCTGCCAAATGCTCCAACCGCGTGGATGCCAGAACACCATGCCAGGTGCGTCATCTTGCATGTGGAAGTAATCCAGTTGCTTACCTAATTTTCGGTGGTCACGCTTTTCGGCTTCTTCTAGCTGGAATAAATACGCATCCAGCTCTTCTTTATTGCGCCAAGCGGTGCCGTATACACGTTGCAACAATTCATTATTGCTATCACCACGCCAGTATGCGCCCGCCAACTTCATCAGCTTGAACGCCTTCAGTTTGCCGGTGTTTGGCACGTGCGGGCCACGGCACAGGTCGGTAAATGCGCCTTCAGAATACAGTGAAACATCTTCGTTGGCAGGAATCGATGCAATAATTTCCGCTTTGTAATGTTCGTTAATACTTTTGAAATAAGCCACCGCTTCATCGCGTGGCAATACTTTGCGGGTGACTGGCTCATCTTTTTTGGCCAGTTCCGTCATTTTCTTTTCAATGGCGATTAAATCTTCGGGTGTAAATGCTCTTTTATAGGAGAAGTCGTAATAGAAGCCATTGTCAATGACAGGGCCTATCGTCACTTGGCAATCGGGGAACAGCTCTTTTACTGCGTAAGCCAATAAATGCGCAGTGCTGTGGCGAATAACTTCTAAACCTTCGTCAGATTTATCGGTAATAATTGCCAAATCACTGTCAGACTCAATAATGAAGCTCGTATCCACGATTTTATCGTTTACCTTACCCGCCAGCGCCGCCTTGGCAAGCCCGGCACCAATATTCATGGCAACATCGGCCACACTAAGAGGCGCATCAAAGCTACGTTGTGAGCCATCTGGTAAGCGAATGACTGGCATGCAAATTCCAATTTGTTAATTATTTGGTAGGCAGTACCAGATTCGAACTGGTGACCTCTTGGATGTCGACCAAGCGCTCTAACCAACTGAGCTAACCGCCTTTATTTTACGCTCAATGAGCGAGGGCGAATTTTAGCGTATTCGCGGCTTGCGCGCAAACTAAGGTTACCACTGGACAGCCAATATTGAGCCTATCAACTATAAGTTAAAAAAGAATTGTGGTACTAACTCCAATAACTTACTATTACGCTTTCAATCCTCAATTTTAGAGCAGTCATGAACAAAGTATTTGCAATGTTGTTTTTGCTAATCAATATAGAAGCTTCAGCTGAAGCAGTCGCATGGACAGATAATGAGTGTCGCTCAAAGAACAAAGACAATATAACCACTAATTTCTGTGGCCCAGATAAGGCCATGCTAAATGGGCTTATAAATACACAAATGGCACAGTTTGCTAGTGCAGTTTCTATTGAACAGTTTAACAAAGCAATATCAACGAAGCTTAACTGGAGGGCTAATTCATCTACTTGCCAACTAAAACCAAGCGCAGATGAACAAATAAGCTGCATTAAAAAAGCCATTTTCGACAATGTAGGGCTAGTTGAAGCTGAATCGTTAGATACCGAATTAGTGGGTAAAGCCGAGGCCAATACTAAGAGGTTAGTTGAAGCAATGAAGACCGAGGCTTATCTATGCCTTTATAACGCAATAGATAAGTTAGATGATGATGTTTCACCCGCGGATATTATAGCAAAGGGAGCCTCTTCAAGATGCAGAGGCTCAGCAAGTAAATTTGTAAGTGCCATGTCTGAAACTTTGATTATTTCAGATTTTATGGATTATTTTCCAATGACTCTAGATCAAAGGGAATCCTTGACTAACAGAGGCTTTGCTGGTGATAGAGTAGTTCAAATGGTATTAGAATCTCGAGCAGAGAAAAGAGCAGCAGCGCAGCAAAAAAGAAACGATAAACAAGAACAACAACACAAAAAACAAACAAAGAAAAAGATGGTAGACAGCTAAAATTTAAAGACTTCTTAATTAAATTTTAGACAAATAACAAACAATAGATGCCCTGCAGCCCAATATCCATGAGCCTTCCAGAGCATCTATTTTGAATTATTTTAAAGCTGCAATAGTTGCTGATACAAACTTGGGCTGGCGTAGCCATCTTGCGGCAGGTTTTTGCTGGCTTGATATTGTCGAATCGCCCCTTGTGTTTTAAGGCCAGGAAAGCCATCCGGCGCGCCGCAATCAAATCCTAATGCGTTTAACTTAGCTTGCAGCGCCCACATTTGGTTAAAAGTGAGTGCATCACTTTCAGCTTCAATTCCTGCCACAATGGGTTTATCACCCACAAACTGGTTAGCCAAATGCGCGACCGATAGTGCGTAATTGACCGAGCGATTCCAATCCATCATCATATCGAAATTACTGAACACCATAAAGGCTGGGCCTTGGTAACCTTGCGGCAATAAAATCGCCGCATTATCCAGCGCTGGCAACGCGCTATCGTCTATATTAAAAACACCTAACTTTACCCAATCGGCCACGCTTTTGCGGTTTTGCAATTGTGCCGAACTGTAATCAAAATTTGCGGGTAATTTTACTTCTATCGCTGCTGGCTCATCTTTATGCCAACCTGTTTTTGCTAAATAATTAGCTGCTGAAGCGAACGCATCGGGCAGCGATGTCCAAATATTAATTCGTCCGTCACCATCAGCATCTACGCCATGTTTCAGTAAGGTAGATGGCATAAATTGCATATGCCCCATCGCGCCAGCCCACGAGCCGCGCATGCCCGCAACATTGTTATGGCCTGCGTCAATTATACGCATGGTATCGAGTAACTGATTACGAAAAAACTCCGCACGACGACCTTCGTACGCCAGCGTCATTAAGGCAGAAGGCAGGCCAAAATCACCTTTATCGCCACCATAACCCGTTTCTAAGCCCCAAAATGCAACCAGTATCGTTTTGGGTACGCCATATTGCGTTTCAATTTTCGTTAATAAAGCCTCATGTTCAAATAGCATCGCCCTACCAAGCGCTATTCTATTGTCGGTGACGCGATTATCAATATAAGTTAAAAAAGGTGAAACAAATTCTGGCTGTGTTCTATCTAGCACAATAACTTGCGGTAAATATTTGGCTCTTTTAAAAGTATTTTTGATGGTTTTAGCCGAAATATGTTCTGCTTTTGCCTCGGCTTTGAATTGTTTTAGCCAAACAGAAAAATCCTGTGAATCAAACGCTTGCGCGCTAACACTGGCGATAAAAAAACAAATGATTACTGCAAAATTAACACACGTTTTAAATAATGTGATGACAAAACCGCCCTCACCCGCGCTACCGCGCACCCTCTCCCGCCTGCGGGCGAGGGTTATGATGCGCGGTTTAGCCCCTCGCCCGCAGACGGGAGAGGGGTTGGGGTGAGGGAAATTACTTTTGTAAAATAGCACGGTAACCAACCTGATAATTAGGATATTGCAATTGGAAGCCCGTGTCACGCAACCGCTTATTGCTTAAACGTTTCCCGCCCTGCACTGCTGGCGTCTTGATGTTAGATGTATCAATTTTTTGCTGGCTGGCAAGCCAAGTCAGCACTTCATATTGCTGCGTGGGCATGTCATCGGTGACGATGTAACAGTTTTCTAAGGCTTCATTTTTTGCCGCTTTTTCGACCATAAACGCAATAAAAGCCGCTGCGTCGTCACGATGAATGCGGTTGCTCCAGTTGTTGTCACTTGGCCATTTCGTGATGTCTTTTGCCATATTGACCAAGTATAAACGATTATTTCCATATATGCCTGAGAGGCGCATGGATGTTGCCTTGCAGGGCATGTCTTTTAATACATTTTCAGCTTCTAATAAACGTTCTCCGCCAAAATCGGCGGGGATTGCGGGTATGCTTTCATCAAGCAAGTCTTCATATAAAATTGCATCTGTTTTTTGCCCATACACGCGCGTACTAGAAACAAAAAACATGTGCTGAAGCGCTTGATTATTGGCTTGCGTGGCGAGAATGTTTTTTAAGCCGGTTACATATGCGGCTTGATATTGTGCATCGGTTTGGCCGCCTGCAGAAACGCAATAAATGACGACATTGGGATTGAGTTTTTCGAGCTGAGCAAGTGTGTTTGTTTGCGTCACATCGGCAAAAATGGTTTTTATGCCGCTGGAAAGCGCGTGGATATTACGTCGCAGGCCGATCACTTCATGGCTTTGTTGCAGACGCACCGCAATTGCATTGCCTAAATCGCCACAACCTACAATGAGAACCTTTGCCACACGACAACTACACAGATGCGACGTTAAACGTGTCGCACTTATTCACGTCGCCAGTGCTTAAACCTTGGTTAAACCAGCGCATACGTTGCTGCGAGGTGCCGTGGGTGAAGGAATCTGGCACGGCATAGCCTTGTGCTTGTTTTTGCAGCGCATCGTCGCCAATCGCTGCTGCGGCCGTCATGGCTTCTTCCACGTCACCCGCTTCTAATATACGATTTTCGCCATCGGCATGGTGCGCCCATACGCCCGCGTAGCAATCCGCCTGTAATTCCAATCGCACAGAGTATTGATTCGCTTCTGCCTCGTTACGCGCACTTTGGCGCGCTTGCTGCACTTTGTCGCTTGTACCCATGAGGTTTTGGATATGATGACCAACCTCGTGCGCAATCACATAGGCCTGCGCGAAATCGCCAGGCGCGTTAAATTTGGTTTTCATGTCTTGGTAAAACTGTAAATCAATATAGACTTTATTATCGCCAGGGCAATAAAATGGCCCCATCGCTGCTTGACCAGAACCGCATGCAGTGGGCGTTTGGCCGCTAAACAATACCAATTTTGGCGCTGGATATTGCTGACCTGAGTTTTGAAAAATCTTGCCCCACGTTTCCTCGGTGCTACCCAACACTTTGGCCACAAATATGGCGGCTGGGTCATCTTGCGGAATTGGCTTGGCTTCAACTGTCTCTTGTTGGCTCATGCCTTGGCCGATATTCATGACGAGTGAAGGATCGACACCGAAATACATCGCCACTAGCGCCATCACAATCGTACCAATGCCAATACCTTTGCCGCCCATGCGCATGCCACCACCACCGCGTCTATCTTCAACGTTGCTACTTTCTTGTTGGTCATCTAAGCGCATGAAACTCTCCCCAAATATTGGAATATCTTAAACTCAAACTCTAGAAACACAAAGCGCGCTATTGCAAACTTCTACTAATCGCTGCGCCGCAAATGTTCATCAAGCCTTGCGGCAATATGCCAAGTGCAAGTAGGGCCAGCGCATTAATGCTCAATATCAATTTCATATCGACTGGTGCGCTAATTGCAGCGTTGTCTTGCGGCGCATCAAAATACATCAGCTTAACAATGCGCAAATAGTAAAACGCGCCTACAACGGCCATCAGCACCGCAAACACCACCGCCCATATAAAGCCCGCCTGTAGCGCGGCTTGCAGCACGGTAAATTTAGCATAAAAGCCAATAGTAGGCGGCACGCCCGCCATGCTGAACATGGTGATGAGCATGAGCATGGCTGCCCACGGGCTACGCTGGTTCAGACCTTTTAAGTCATCTAATTGCTCCGCCTCAAAACCTTTGCGCGATAGCAATAAAATCATACCGAAGCCCGCCAATGTCATCAGCGCATAAGCACTGATATAAAACATACTAGAGGCGTAACCGTTCAAGTTGCCACTCATCAGCCCGAACAATAAAAAGCCAATGTGTGAAATGGTGGAATATGCCAACATGCGTTTTAAGTTGGTTTGCGCGATGGCAGTAATGTTGCCGATGGCGATGGAAAGCACCGCCATAATCAACAGCATGTCTTGCCAATCGGCGGTGAGCGGCTGCAAGCCCTGCGCCAGCAAACGTATGGTAATAGCGAATGCGGCAAATTTCGGTACTGAGCCGATGAGTATGGTGATGCTAGTTGGTGCGCCTTGATACACATCTGGCACCCACATTTGAAAAGGCACTGCGCCAAATTTAAACGCCAAGCCCGCGACAATAAATACTAAGCCTAAAATTAACACTGGATTTTTCGGATTGGTTTCTTGCAAGACGCTGGTGATTTCTGAAATATTTAAACTGCCCGTCATACCGTAAATCATGCTCATGCCATATAAAAGCATGCCTGAAGCCAGCGCACCTAACACAAAATATTTCATCGCCGCCTCGGACGATTTTGCGTTGTCCCTATCCAATGCGACCAGCGAATACAAGCACAATGACAGTAGCTCCAAGCCCATATAAATAGTGAGCATACTTTGGCCAGACACCATGATCATCATGCCCAATACAGAAAACAATACTAGCGCATAATATTCGCCACGGAACATATTACGCAGCTGCATATATTGCCGCGTATAGACGAACATCACCGAAGTTCCCAGCAAGATCATCAGCTTAAGCACATGCGCCAGCGTATCATCGACAAACATATTGGTGAACGCATAACCAACGCTAGCGTTAAAATTGCGCACCGTGAAATAGGCGGCAGCAAACAAGGTAAATTGCGCTAGGCCATAGACAATAGTTTTATTTTTGACGAATAAGCCAACCAACAAAATCGTCATTGCCATAAAAAGCACAATCAGCTCTGGTAGCGCGGTGATCAAATCTACACTTATGTTTTCCATTTAGTATTTTCCATACTTTACAACCCTGCTACTGGCAATTTGCTAGTGGCCATGTGCCCCAGCCATTGCGCGGTGCTCACGTGAGTGAAATCGGTGATAATTTTTGGGTACACGCCCAAGCCAATCACCATCAACGCTAGCGTTGCTAAAATTAAAAATTCACGTTTATTAATGTCTTTTAAATCTGCCACATGTTTGTTGGCGATTTCGCCATAAAATACGCGTTTTACCATCCACAGCGTATAAGCCGCGCCGAATATCAATGTGGTGGCTGCTAAAAACGCGACCCAGAAATTAAATTTTACTGCTGCCAAAATCACCATAAATTCGCCTACAAAGCCCGACGTGCCTGGCAAACCGCTATTCGCCATCGCGAACAGTACCGCGAACGCCGTAAATATTGGCATGGTGTTCACTACACCGCCGTAATCGGCAATATTTCTGCTGTGCATGCGGTCGTACAAAACGCCTACGCACAAGAACATTGCGGCAGAAATAAAACCATGCGAAATCATTTGTACAATTGCACCTTCTAACCCCAATTGGCTGAATATAAAGAAGCCTAGCGTGACAAAACCCATATGCGAAATAGAAGAATAAGCGATGAGTTTTTTCATGTCTTTTTGC
>JANMYB010000055.1:0-2335 GCA_031381645.1 Methylotenera sp. | reverse complement strand
CATTTTGCTATTTATCGGCGCGATGGGTAAATCGGCGCAAGTGCCGTTGCATGTTTGGCTGCCCGATTCGATGGAAGGGCCAACGCCTATTTCTGCGCTGATTCACGCTGCAACCATGGTAACAGCGGGTATTTTTATGGTTGCGCGTATGTCACCTTTATTCGAGCTATCAACCACTGCACTATCGTTCGTGATGTTTATCGGCGCGATTACCGCGCTCTTTATGGGTTTTTTGGGTATTATTCAAAACGATATCAAACGCATCGTGGCCTATTCAACTTTATCTCAGCTTGGCTACATGACGGTGGCGTTGGGCGCATCGGCATATTCGGTGGCGATTTTTCACTTGATGACGCATGCATTCTTTAAAGCGCTCCTCTTCTTGGCGGCGGGTTCGGTGATTATGGGTATGCACCACGACCAAGATATTCGCCACATGGGCAATCTGAAAAAGTATCTACCCGTAACTTGGATTACCTCATTGATAGGATCGTTGGCGCTAATCGGTACGCCATTTTTCGCTGGGTTTTACTCAAAAGACAGCATCATTGAAGCGGTAAAATTCTCGCATATTGCAGGTAGCGGCTTCGCTTATTTTGCGGTGTTGACAGGTGTTTTTGTTACGGCGTTTTATTCGTTTAGATTGTACTTTTTGGTGTTCCACGGTAAAGAAAAATGGCGCGACTTGAAACACCATGACCATGATCATCACCATGGTTTAAGCGCAAAAGATAACCCGCACGAGCCAGGCTGGGTCATTAAATTGCCATTGATTTTATTGGCAATCCCTTCCATTTTTATTGGCTACATGACAATAGAGTCTATGCTATTCGGTCATTTTTTCAGTGGCGTGATTGTAGTAGATGGCGCGAGTCATCCAGCCATGGCGCACTTAGCGCATCATTACAGCGAGTTTTTACATTCGCCTGCTGGAATGGCGTTGCATGGTTTTATGACATTGCCCTTTATTTTAGCGGCTTCTGGCGTAGTTTTGGCTTGGATTTTATACATTATTCGGCCAGATATTCCCGCCAAAATTAAGCAGAAATTTAGCGCTGTTCACCAAATTTTAGAAAATAAATACGGCTTCGATAGCTTTAACGAGCGCGTGTTTGCTGGCGGTGCGCGCTTTGTTGGGAATAAGTTATGGCAGATTGGTGATGTGCAACTGATTGATGGTGCAATCGTGAATGGAACAGCGAATTTGATCGGCCGCATCTCAAGCAAAGTACGCAATTTGCAATCTGGCCTCATTTACCATTACGCGTTCGCCATGATTATTGGCGTATTTTTATTCCTCACTTTATTTATAAAAATAAACTAAATGCTACATACACATATTCTTAGTGTCGCCATTTGGCTACCAATTTTGGCGGGTGTGCTTGTGCTGTTGCTCGGTAGTGATAAGAAAACTGACTTTACGCGCTGGTTGGCATTGACGGGTAGTTTAGCGGCGTTTTTCGCGACACTGCCGCTTTATACAAAATATGATTTTTCTCGCGGTGCTTTTCAGTTTCAAGAAATGGTGCAATGGATTCCTGCATTTAATATTAATTATCACTTAGGTGTAGATGGTATTGCCGTGCCGCTAATATTGCTGACCAGCTTTACTACGCTGATTGTGGTGATTGCCGCATGGCAAGTGATTAGAAAAAACATTGCGCAATATATGGCGGCATTTTTGATTATGAGTGGCTTGATGATTGGCGTATTTAGTGCCTTGGATGGTATTTTGTATTATGTGTTTTGGGAAGCGATGCTGATTCCAATGTTCCTCGTCATCGGCATTTGGGGCGGCGAAAATCGCGTGTACGCGACGATTAAATTTTTCTTATACACACTGCTTGGCTCGTTGCTCATGCTGGTCGCCTTCATTTATCTTTATCACAAAACCAATAGTTTTGAGGTGACCGATTTTTACCTGTTGCCGCTCACATTAAAAGAACAAGTGTTGATTTTTATGGCGTTTTTTATGGCGTTTGCAGTGAAAATTCCCATGTGGCCAGTGCACACCTGGTTGCCTGATGCGCACGTGGAGGCGCCGACTGGCGGCTCTGTGGTGTTGGCGGCGATTATGCTCAAACTCGGCGGCTACAGCTTTTTGCGCTTCGCTATGCCAATTGCACCAGACGCCGCGCATTACTTATCTGGCTTTATGATTACGCTTTCTTTAATCGCCATCGTTTACATTGCTTTGGTGGCACTCGTGCAAAAAGACATGAAAAAACTCATCGCTTATTCTTCTATTTCGCATATGGGTTTTGTCACGCTAGGCTTCTTTATATTCAGCCAATTGGGGTTAGAAGGTGCAATTGTACAAATGATTTCGCATGGT
>JANMYB010000047.1:0-5286 GCA_031381645.1 Methylotenera sp. | reverse complement strand
CCAAATGCCAGATGCGCGGCTACGCGAGTAAGCTTGCGGGTTATAAGCACTTTCTATCATGGGTAGCAGCGCAATTTCTGTTGGCATGCCTCGCTTTTGCACTTCTTCGACGATGTGAAAAAGATATTTTTGGCTACGCTCTGTCATGCGTTTGATGTAATCTGGGCGTGAGGCGTACCATTCTTGGTGTGTGGCGGTGTGCGGCGATTCGATGTTGGGCATCGCGTAACCTTCTTTGATACGCGCCCATAGATCTTCTTGGGTATTTTCGTTGGCATCGACGTCGGCCAGTAAATTCTGCACTGGGTCACCAGCCAAATCTGGTTCGCTAATAATTTCGATTTCTATACCATCAACATTGGTTTCAGCGGAGGCGTGTTGGGAGTAAAGCGTCGCACAGCTTAATAAAAATAAGCTAATTAAACCCACAGCAAGATTTTGCTTAGTGCTTAAAAGCGCTAAGACCTTAAGTTTCTTAACTTGCATTTATGCTATATCTCACAAATTATCTGTAACCAATGGTAGCGATTGGTTTTGCAATAGTCAAGTGAAAGTTTTACTTTATAATTAAATTTTATGTAGATGATTAATAATGATTTCTTAAAGTTCTAATTGCAGTAAAAACGGACAATTCATCATGGTTTTCTGCTTGAGAGCTTTTGATAATTGTTACTTGATTGCAACGTAAAAAAGGATTGGTTTTACGTTCTAAATCGATTGTACTTGGCAGGCTAGGCAAGTGTTGCGCTCGTAGCGTTTGCACATTAACTTTTCTCTGTATTAAATCGACGTTATCGGGTTCCAGTGTGCATGCAAATGCGATATTTTTGGCGGTATATTCATGCGTACAAAATACTTTACTGCTGCCTTTTAATGCTTTTAAACGATTTAAAGATGACAGTAGTTGGCTTGGCGTGCCTTCAAACAATCGCCCGCAACCCGCGCCAAATAAGGTGTCTCCACAAAATAGATATTCATCATTTACGTAAGCAATGTGGCCTAAAGTATGTCCTGGCAGCCACATCACACGAAAGCTTTGTGAAATCTCTGGCAGTGTAACTTCATCGCCTTCTGCTAATTTTATATGCTCAAAATTAAATTGCTCATATTGTGGCGCATAAGTAGGTGCTTTTTGATGCGTCAATAGCGCCGTCACACCGTCGATATGGTCACTATGATGATGGGTAATCAAAATCGCGGCTAGTGTTAAGTTGAGTTTATTCAGCGTTGCAATCACTGGCGCTGCATCACCAGGATCCACCACAACTGCGTAGCGCTTGTTATGCAAAAGCCATATATAATTGTCGTCAAAAGCTGGGATGGGGATAATATTGAGCATGACTTTAATGGTAGTTTTGTTTACAGCGTAATGCAACAGGCGCCACAAAATAGTTATGCGGGGCAGCATGCTTGGCTAGAAAGCACGCTTGGACAATATTTGCTGATGCGTGAGCAGGCGATGTATGACGCGGTGGTAGGCGATATTTTTGGCTTTAATGCACTGCAATTGGGTTTGCTGCAGATGGATTTACTCAAAAATTCACGTATTCCACATATTTTGCATGTGGGTAATCGTGAAGGTGATGCCTATTGCGAAAGTGATTATTTGCCATTTGCCGAAAGCTGTATTGATTTGGTTTGTTTGCCGCACGTGTTGGAATTCAGCGGCAATCCTCATCAAACCTTGCGCGAGGCCGAGCGTGTGCTGGTGCCAGAAGGCTATTTAATTTTAACTGGCTTTAATCCGATGAGCGCTTGGGGACTAAAACAGGTGATCACAAAAGACGTAAATTATCCATGGCACGGACAGTTTTTTACTTTATCGCGTATTAAAGATTGGCTGGCCTTGCTGGGCTTAGAGTTTGTGAGTGGCAACATGAATTGTTATGAGCCGCCGATTAACGACGAAAAATGGCTTAAACGTTTTGCGTGCACAGACAAATTGGGCGAAAAATGGTGGCCAATGTTGGGCGGATTATATTTTATTGTCGCCAAAAAACGCGTGGTGAATATGCATTTACTTAAACCCAATTGGAAGAAAAACTCAATAAAATCAAGGCTGGTAGTGAGTAGCAACCCAAAATCTAAACCACATCAACAAAAAGATTATGATGCTAATTAAATAAACATGCCCTGCAACCCGCATGGATATTGGGCTGCAGGGCATCTATTTTATTTATCCTATGAACAAAAAATGACGAAAATCAAACATGAATGATGCTGTAGAAATTTACACCGATGGCGCGTGCAAAGGCAACCCTGGGCCTGGCGGCTGGGGCGCATGGATGTTATATAATGGCAAAGAAAAAACCATGCATGGCGGCGAAGCGTTGACCACCAATAATCGCATGGAGCTGACGGCGGTGATTCGCGCGCTGGAGGCGCTAAAGCGGCCGTGCAGCGTGAAACTTTATACCGATTCGTCTTATGTGCAAAAGGGTATTACCGAATGGATTATTGGCTGGAAAGCCCGTGGTTGGCGCACCGCAGACAAGAAGCCTGTTAAAAATGAGGATTTGTGGAAAACCTTGGACGTGCTGGCAAAACAACATACCATTGAATGGATTTGGGTGCGCGGACACGATGGTAACGACGGTAACGAACGCGCTGACAGCCTTGCCAATGAAGGCGTCGCGGCGTTTTTATAGGAATTTTTTAGGATATTTAAGTGCGTCAAATATTTTTAGATACTGAAACTACGGGGCTTTACCCCGCGCAAGGTCATCGCATTATTGAAATCGCGGCGATTGAGATGATTAATCGCCGGCCGACTAATAATCACTTTCATGTGTATTTAAATCCGCAGCGCGAAATCGACCCTGCCGCGCAAGAAGTGCACGGCATTACGCTAGAATTTTTGCAAGATAAACCCTTATTTGAAGCGGTTGCGCAGGATTTGATTAGCTTTGTAAATGATGCGGAAGTGATTATTCATAACGCGCCATTTGATGTGGGTTTTTTAAACAGCGAGTTGGGCAAAATTGGCCTACAGCCGATTGAAACCGTGTGCGGAAAAATTACCGATACGCTGAAAATGGCCAAAGATTCACGGCCTGGTCAGCGCAATAATTTAAATGCTTTATGCAGTCACTTTGGCATTGATAATTCACGACGCACCTTGCACGGCGCCTTGCTGGATGCGGAGTTGCTGGCAGAAGTGTATATGGCGATGACGCGCGGCCAAGATAGTTTGACGATGGATTTGGGCGAAAAGCCGCAAGCGACAATGCAGCAAACAACTGCAAAATCTGAGTTAAAATTAACCGTATTAAAAGCGACTGATATTGAGCTTGCCGAACATGCGGAATATGTAAAAAGCTTGGCAAAAGCAGGCGCTAAAGCTTGGTAGCATTATAAAAAGATAAATAAGGTTTAAAAATGGAAAATTGTATTATCGTGACAGGCGGCGCAGGTTTTATTGGCAGCAATTTCGCCAATGCTTGGATTAAGCTAGGTTTGGGCAAGCTGGTTAATTTGGATAAGCTTACCTATGCAGGGAATTTAGCCAATTTGGCGGATGTTGAGCAACATCCTGACCATGTTTTTGTGCAAGGCGATATTGGTGACAGCGACTTGGTGGGCGATTTGCTGAAACAGCATCAACCACGCGCTATTGTGAATTTTGCGGCGGAAAGTCATGTCGATCGCTCGATCCACGCGCCTGGTGAGTTTATTCAAACCAATATTGTGGGTACTTTTAATATGCTCGAAGAAGCGCGTGCCTATTGGGTTGCATTGAGTGATGCGGATAAGGTGAATTTCAGATTTTTGCATGTCTCGACCGATGAAGTGTATGGCAGCTTAAGTGCAACAGACGCAGCTTTTAAAGAAACTGATAGTTATGAACCTAATAGCCCGTACTCGGCCTCTAAAGCGGCTTCTGATCATTTGGTGCGCGCTTATCACCACACTTATGGCATGCCGATGTTGATAACCAATTGTTCAAATAATTACGGCCCCTACCATTTTCCTGAAAAACTGATTCCGTTGGTGATTCACAATGCGCTTGTGGGCAAGCCGCTACCGATTTATGGCAATGGGCAGCAAATTCGAGATTGGTTGTATGTGAGTGACCATTGCGCGGCGATTCGCCGCGTGCTGGAAGCTGGTAAGGTGGGAGAAGTTTACAATATTGGTGGCTGGAACGAAAAAGCGAATATTGAAGTGGTGCATACTTTATGCGACATTTTAGACAAACAAAAACCAAAAAAATCAGGCAGTTATCGCGACCAAATCACTTTTGTGCAAGATAGGCCTGGTCACGATGTGCGCTATGCGATAGATGCAACAAAAATTGAACGTGAACTAGGCTGGAAGCCAGCTGAAACCTTTGAAACTGGCATTCAAAAAACCGTGGCTTGGTATCTTGAACGTCAAGATTGGGTGAATAATGTGACCAGTGGCGAGTACAAAAATTGGGTCAACAAAAATTATCAGGATCGTGGCGAGGAATTAGCATGAAGGGCATTGTATTAGCGGGTGGATCGGGTACACGGCTATATCCTGTCACGCAAGTGGTTTCAAAGCAGCTGTTACCTGTGTACGATAAACCGATGATTTACTATCCTCTTACTACGCTTATGTTGGCGGGTATACGCGAAATTTTGGTTATTTCAACCCCCCAAGATACACCGCGTTTTAATGAGTTACTCGGAGATGGTAGTCAGTGGGGTATGCAAATTAGCTATACCGTGCAACCTTCACCAGATGGTTTGGCGCAAGCATTTATTCTTGGTGAAAATTTTATTGGTAAAGACTCATGCGCCTTGGTGCTTGGTGACAATATATTTTATGGCCACGAACTTGCACAAATGGGTCAAAATGCCGTACAGCGTACTAAGGGTGCCACTGTGTTTGCGTACCCCGTGCATGACCCAGAGCGTTATGGTGTGGTGGAATTTAATGCAAACGGTCAAGCCATTAGCTTAGAAGAAAAGCCCAAGGCGCCAAAATCACGTTATGCAGTCACTGGGCTTTATTTTTATGACAATCGCGTGGTCGAAATTGCTAAAAACATGAAGCCATCCGCACGTGGCGAGTTGGAAATTACTGATGTGAATCGTCGGTATTTAGATTGGGGAGATTTGCAAGTAGAAGTAATGGGTCGCGGTGTAGCCTGGCTTGACACGGGTACGCATGATTCTTTGATTGAAGCGGGTTCGTTCATTCAAACCATCGAAAAACGCCAAGGTTTAAAAATCGCCTGCCCAGAAGAAATTGCCTACCGCATGGGCTTTATTGATGCTAAACAATTGGAAGCAATGGCCAATAAATATGCCAAAAATG
>JANMYB010000035.1:0-20604 GCA_031381645.1 Methylotenera sp. | reverse complement strand
AAGAAACAGTAACCCGATGTTGTTAATCGCTACAAAACCGAATAACTACTTAGGTGAGCATGCACAAGCACCAAGTGGGAGCAGAGCGATTTGGTATTTTAATACATAAAAAAAACAACTGATTTATGTGTTTAGCAATGGCCTGGAAGCCTCATATATACTGGCTTGCAGGACAGGTCAAACTAATGCATCTTTAGTCAGTGTAGGGGGTTAATTTTTAGGTCAGGAAATAAGTAGCGAATGAAAATTTTATAAACTGTTTTGAATTAAAAAGGATTTGTCATGTTGAATAAAGTAAAAGGTTTTACCTTAATTGAGCTGATTGTAGTGATACTGATTCTTGGTATTTTATCAGCGGTTGCCCTGCCACGATTCACCAGCTTGCAGCGCGATGCGCGCATTGCCAAGCTCAATGCGGCTAAAGGCAGTGTGGCTGCTACAGCCGCACTTACGCATGCTACGGTGTTGGCAAAAAACAATATTGCCGATGCGGCTGCCTGTCCAGGCACGGTAGTAGTTGCAAATAACAGCAATGGCGCAACTGGAACTTTGTGTACGGAAAGCGGTGTGGTGAATTTGGTCAATGCCTATCCAGATGTCACCGCTATCGGCACAGCGGGCATACTCTCTGGAGCGGGCTTAACGACCACATTTAACCCAACCTTGGTTGAACTGCAAGCTGAAGGTTATAACTATACCTCTACTGGCACCGTAGCCACTTTTCAAATCCAAGGCGCAACCACGCCTGCCACTTGTCAGTTTACTTATACCGAACCCGTAGCAAATGCCGCACCTGCAATTTCAGCCGTGACTACAACTGGCTGCTAGTTTTTTTAAAATGTAAGAAGTAGTTAATTTGAACCTTAAAAAGGAGTAATTGAAATGAAAAAGCAACAGTCTGGTTTTACATTAGTAGAGTTAGTCGTAGTCATTGTAATTTTAGGTATTTTGGCTGCCACTGCCTTACCAAGATTTATTAATTTAACTGGCGATGCACGTATTGCCTCAGTTAACGGCATGGCTGGTGGATTACGCTCTGGTGTCGGTGTAGTTCAAGCGCGTTTCTTTGCGACTGGCACTAATAGTACGCCTGTGACAATGGTGGATAGCACCACTGTAGCTGTCAACACAACTACAGGCATCCCAACTGGTGCCGCTGCTGGCATTGGTAATGCCTTACAATCTATTGATGGATTTACTCCTGATTACACCACGGCGACTGCAGTTACATTTCGTCCAACCACAGGCGGAAGTGCAACATGCCAAGCTAGCTATAACGGCACAACTGGTGCTGTTGTTGTCACTACTTCTGGCTGTTAATACTATTATTACTAAGTACTAGCATTAGCTCCTACTAGTACTTAGTAAATTCGAAGTAATAGTAACTATATGCAAAAGAAACACAGTTTTCTGCGTGAAAGCGGTTTCACAATAGTTGAACTTGTCGCTGTGATAGTGATTACAGGTATTCTTGCTGCTATCGCCACGCCACGCTTTATTGGCGTGGACGCCTTCAATGCGAGGGGCAGTTACAGTACATTAACTTCCGCATTACGTTATGCGCAAAAAACCGCCATCGCACAACGCAGAAACGTCTATGCCGCAATCAACACCAGCACGCGAACGGTTTGTTTAGGCTATACCAGCAATTGCAGTAGCGCAGTCATCGACCCTGCTACGCAAGCGGCGTATTCTAAAATACTCTCTAACAACGTTACCATAACAGCATCTACCACCCCGATAGGGTTTGATGGCCTTGGCAGACCAGTACCAAATGCAACTACAACTTTTACCATTCAAAATGCAGTTGTTCCCAGCGAATCTACCCGCACCATCACTGTAGAAGCAGAAACTGGCTATGTGCGCTAAACGTAAGCAAACAGGCTTCACAAAAACCAAGCAACAACTTGGCGTCACTCTAGTAGAGTTAGTGGTGTTCATCGTCATTGTCAGCGTGGCATTGGTTGGCGTGCTCAAAGTGCTAGATATTACCAATCGCGGCAGCGCAGATCCGCTCTTGCGCAAGCAAGCACTTTCTATCGCCGAATCGCTATTGCTGGAAATCGAGCAGCAGCCTTTTACTTTTTGCGATCCTGATGATGCCAATGCGGCAACGGCAACTTCTACAGCGACTTGTAGCAACACGCAAGATAAAGGTGGCGCAGCACTTACCAGCCCCGTACCAAGTTCAGAAAGCCGCTACAGCAGCACTGATCCCATGGACAACGTCGCTGATTATGGTGGATTCACCATGCCTGGCGGAGGCTGCACTGGTATTTGCAGCCCTGGCGACAACACGCCGCTTTCTGGATTAACTGGCTATGTAGCAACTGTAACTATTACTCGCGCTGGTGCAGTAGCGCCTTATGCCAGCTTTGCATTAGATGCTGTGTTAAAAATCAGTGTTCGCGTCACTGGCCCAGCAAATACGGATGTAACTTTAACTGGGTATCGAGCTCGCTATGCCCCCAATATTTAAATCAAAAGGTTTCACTTTAGTCGAACTAGTGATTGTGATCACTATAGTAGCCATTCTTGCTGCTGCTACCACTCAGCTAATTCGCAACCCTGCGCAATCTTTTATTGATAGCGAAAATCGCGCCAACCTCACAGACCGAGTCGATACTGCCTTACGACGCATGGCGCGTGATATTCGTAATGCCTTACCAAATAGCATACGCACTACTACCAATGGCGCTGACAGCTTTATAGAGTTTACACCTGTTAAATCAGCAGGGAGATACCGCGCCGAAGTTGGATCTTCTGTCAGTGATAATCCACTTGATTTTTCACTGGTTGCAGATACCTTTGACGTGCTTGGTTCAAGCGTTGTGATAGCTTCTGGTGACAAACTGGTGATTTACAATTTGGGCATTCCTGGTTCGGATATATATGAAGGCACTAACAGCCGCGCGCTGCTTACCACAGGCACTCTCAGCACTTTGAGTTTCAGTGGCGGAACGTTCCCACAAGCCTCACCCTCTAGTAGATTTTATGTAGTATCTTCGCCAGTTACATATGCGTGTGATATGACCAATCGCGTACTTCTACAATATAGCGGTTATGCCGTGCAACCCTTACAACCAGCCAGTGTAGCAACACTCAACGGGCTGACTACAGCGCGGCAATTGGCTGCAAACTTAAGCTCATGCCAAATTAATTATGTGGCAGGCGTATTGCAAAGAAGCGGTGTGGTCACTATTTATCTCGGTTTTACGCAGGATACTGCTAACGTCAAATTAATGCATCAAGTCAATGTGGTCAATTCACCATGATAAATCGCTATCAACAAGGTTTTTTGTTGCCTGCTGCAATATTTATATTAGTCATATTAGCTGCGTTGGGCGCTTATGCGCTCAATATTACCAGTATTCAACAGGCCACTACCACACAAGATGTACAAGGTGTCAGAGCTTACCAAGCTGCACGTGCGGGTGTTGAATGGGCCGCCTATCAAGTATTGTCGCCCGGCACAACGGTCTTGGCAAACTGCCCCACCAGCCCAAGCATCATTGCAGTTGATAATTTTTCAGTGACTGTTTCTTGTACAAGATCTGCCGATTATTTTGAGCAAGGCACAGACCACACTATTGCTATTTATGAGGTAACAGCAACCGCCAGTTTTGGCACCGTAGGAACCACAGGTTATACAGAGCGCCAAATACAAGTCACCCTCAGTAAGTGCTTAGGCACCGACGCAACCCCCAACTACCAATGTAGTTGAATAAAGACTAAAACCCCTTCTTAATTAACGATTTAAGTGGTAACTCTGCATTGCATAATAAGCCAATCTAACATAAATGGTTTAGGGGTTTGGTTTGATTGCTGACTGGTTACAAATGAATGCTTTGATAGCAAGGCCTTGTAAGTGATGCTGAAAGCATTTTTATCACTAGCTTTAGTCAGGCTAGCCCCTTTGTCACTAATACTTTTATTATGTGGCACGAGTACTTCTTATGCCATGGTTGTTGAGTTCAATAGCGCTGGCGGAACTACTAGTACAAACGGCTTACACTTCTATATTGATGATTCGACGCAAATACAAGTTAGGCGACTGAATAATACGGGTCAGGTATATCAACCTGCGACACTTCCACCTAGCACAAACATAGATAACGGTATATTTTTACGAGCAAATGGGCTCATTTATGGCCCAGATCACAATGTCGCCACTTTTGCTCCGACGGGAGGTATGTATAGTACTCGCTCTATTACGGCAACCTCTCCCGCAAATCCATCTTCAAGTGGCATGCAGCAAAATGCTACTAGTAACTTTGGTATTTCGTCTGGTCCACAGGTTTCTGTAAATTGGAAATATACAACTCCTTTCGACTTTATAACCGCTGAAGTGACTTTGGTCATACCTGCCACTTATGCAATAAGCGTTGCGAATCCAGTAAGGTACTACCATGTATTTGACACCTATTTAGGTGGTAGTGATAACGGTTGTGGCGTACGCTATATTGATACTGATGGCAAACAGGTAATAGGTACTTATCCACCCGTGTCTGGAACCACCTGTCCTTCAAGCACCAGTATTCCTACAGGTGTTTCGGTAGTGGAATCTTTTCGAGAGCGTAGTGGGCTCACTTTCTCAAACTATTGCGCTTCTAGCTGGAGTAGTTTTTGGGTGAATGGAACAACGAACTGTTCAATCTTACAGAGTGCCAACATGAGTAACAATATCGCCACCACCTATCAGGACACTGGTATTGGCATTCAATATAATTTTACGGCGCCTGGAACCTACACATTTAGCTATGACTTTGTGGTGGGTTCATTCCTCGTCCCACCCTACGATCACTTGGAAATCAGACATCCAGGCACTGCAAATTTATGCGCTACCGACGTCACAGTTTTAGCATGCACCTCCTCTACCGTACCCTGCCCTGCTGCGAATATCGTCAACACAGGCACGTTGACTGGAAGTATCACTAACACACCTACCTCTCCTGCAATTACAGAAACTCCTTCAACATTTACACTAGGCTCAAGTGCTTCAACAGCTACAGTTTCAATGTTAGGCACTTCACCAGGTGGAACTTACACGCTTAGCGCAACAGGATTGAGCACGTTACCTTTAAACGGAACAAAATGCTGGAACACAAGCACAAGCACAACTAGTTGCACTTATGTAATTAGCAATAATCCGTGTGTGAAAGATTTTGAATGTATGGAAACAGGGGTGACTTATAACAATCTGACGAGCACACCTTCAGCCCGTAATCCGCTTTATACCAAGTTAGCAGGAGCGGGTTTTAGGTTTGATGTAGCAGCATTGCAAGCCAGTGGTGCGATATCAACCACTTACACAGCAGCAGCAAACGTCACAGTTGAATTGTTTGATGACAGCACGAGTCCGCAACCTGCTTGCAGCGCCTATAGTTCACCAATAGCCAGTCAGGCCATTACGTTTGCCTCTGGAGATGCGGGACGTAAAACACTTTCCGCTAATTTTAGTATTGCAAATGCTTACCGCAAGTTACGTTGCCGCGTCAGAGATAACAATCTAAGCCCAGTAGTGTATGGCTGTTCTTCAGATGATTTTGCAGTGCGGCCTACCAGTTTCACGGTAAGTTCCACAGCCAATGCAGATAATGCTGGAGCGAGTACAACAGCAATACCGATAGTGAGGGCTGGAAGCAACTTCAATCTGACTGCTGCAACTGGACTTACGGGCTACAACGGCACCCCAAGTATAGACAATACCAAGCTTTCAGCACATAGTGGCGCGTTGCAAGTGGGCACGCTCGCAGGTAACTTCAACGCTGCAAGCGCTGGCACGGCAACAGGATCTGCGTTCAGTTATGGCGAAGTCGGATATTTCAGATTTGCTGGCAACGGTGTTTATGACGACACGTTTACCGCAGTAGATTCTGCCTTAGGCGATTGCGCAAGCGGCTTTTCAGCTAGCGGTAGCAAGTACGGGTGCAGCTTTGGCAACTCAGCAACTACCAATTATTTTGGTCGATTTACACCAGACCATTTTGACACAACAGTGACACAAGGTTGCAGCACAGGGGGCTTCACCTATTCTGCTCAACCATTTAACACTAATATAACCGCGCGCAATCTAAACGGCACAACCACACAAAATTACGATGGATCCAGCAACTTTTCTA
The DNA here is from genome assembly GCA_031381645.1 of Methylotenera sp. Classification (GTDB taxonomy): domain Bacteria; phylum Pseudomonadota; class Gammaproteobacteria; order Burkholderiales; family Methylophilaceae; genus Methylotenera_A. The sequence goes on along the minus strand of JANMYB010000035.1, from coordinate 14,482 downwards.
AAACCATCACACTTTCGGACGCTAATGCGGTGGCTGGCGGCAGCCTTGCACCTGCGTCAGTGGCGGCCAGTGCTTTTACAGCAGGAATAGCGAATACTACACCTGCGTTTAGCTTTACCATCGCAAAAACTGCACCAGCAACCATCAAGTTGCGTGCTACAGATACTGATAGTGTTACATCTTCTACCACAGAGGGAACGGCTAATATTCGCAGTGGTCGGCTAAAACTACAAAACGCCTATGGCTCGGAACTATTACCGTTATCAATACCTTTAGAGGCGCAATACTGGAATGGCACATCCTATATCAGAAACCAGCAGGATAACTGCACTATTTTGCCTGCTTCTAGCATTGCGATGGCAAACTATAAAAACAACCTCACTGCCTGCGAAACGCAGATTGGTTACTCAAGTGGCTCTGGCGCATTTGTGAGCGGCGTTTCTCACTACTTACGTTTGACCAAGCCTAGTGCGGGCAACAATGGTAGTGTCGATTTAACACTCAATCTAAACAGCGCCAGCGGCATTACCTGTAGCACAGCAACATCTAGTTCTGCTACAACAGCAAGCATTCCATGGTTCGGTGCTAATCCAATATCGCGAGCTACTTTCGGCATTTTCAAAACGCCGATTATTTATATGCGCGAAAATTTTTAATGTCCCATGATGCAAATAACAACTCAATTGAGAAGCTGATATGAAATTACTTACTAAGCAAAAAAAACCTGGCTGGGTTGCATTGCGCACCTCTGAGGATAACACTTACGCTGCCCACGTGATTAAACCGCAACATACAAAGTCTCATGGCAACAAGCCAAAAGTCACTTTTGGCGGCGCTTGGCAAACCAACTTAAAAGACAATATTGCGACCAAAAACCTAGTTGCCGATTTTGGCTTAGCACGCCAACATTGTTCATTATTACTAGCACAAGGCGAATATAAATTAGTGCATCTAGAAAAACCAAATGTGCCTGCTAATGAGTTAAAACAAGCCCTGAGTTGGAAGCTCAAAGAGTTAATTGATTACCCAATAGAACAAGCCACCATTGACGTTATTGATATTCCGCCCGACCTTAATAATAAAAATCGGCAATCTTATGTATATGCCATTGCTGCTAAAAATGCACTGCTAAGTGATTATATTCAACGCTTTGTAGATTCTGGTGCAGGCTTGGAAGTGATTGATATCCCTGAATTGGCACAGCGCAATATTGCGGCATACCTAGAACAAGAAAATCGTGGGCTTGCCATGCTTTCTATCAACAATGCTGGCGGCCTGCTGACCTTCACCTCTGGCGGCGAGCTTTACCATGCCAGACATATTGAAATTGATACCACTCAATTGCAAAGCACTGATAGCGAACGAAAAACCAAAGTGTTTGAACGCTTATCTCTAGAGATTCAACGCTCACTAGATAGTTTTGAACGTGAATTTACATATATCACCACCAACCGCCTAGTATTGGCGCCATTTGCGGGACGTGAAGAGTGTTATGACTATTTAAAATCCTTTCTCAATATCCAAATAGATCGCTTAGATTTGGCTGATATATTTGAGTTTGAAGATAAGTTTGAATTAGGCGATTTAGCCATGCAAGCCAGTCTATTACCTGTATTGGGTGCTGCTTTACGCGAGGGGGAGTCAGCATGAGTCAGCAGATTAACCTATTAAATCCAGCTCTTATCAAGCAAAGGGATTTCTTAAATCCTAATAATATAGTCATAACGCTAGGACTATTATCAGCGTTAATGTTGGGTTATTACGGCTATGCCCAAAAACAGTTGTCATTGCTCACTTTGCAACGCAGTCAGGCAACAGAAACGCTCTCTGCCACGCAAACGCAACTACAGCAAACGATTTTACTGCACACGCCGCATGAAATAAACAAGGCGCTAATAGAACAAATTACGCAACTGGAGCAAAAAGAAATCATGCAACAGCAAATACTACAAACTGTGAATCTAAGCTCAGCCACACCTGAAAAAGGTTACGCTGCGTTGATGCGCGCGTTTGCTCAGCAAAGCTTGGACGGCTTGTGGATCACCAGTTTTAGTTTTGATAGCAGCACTGAAAAACTCAATATCAACGGTCGTACTTTACAAGCTGACTTAGTACCAGAGTATATTTCTCACTTAGGTAATGAGCCTGCCTTAAAAGGCAAGTTATTTTCTGCTTTAAGTATGAGTTTAGCCAAGCCTGAAGCTGTAAAAATCCCTGCTCTGCAGATCAATACTGGTGCGGCTTCCAGCCCTGTCTCCACAGAAACTGAAAAGGCGGTTGTACCTAAATATATCGAGTTTGCATTGCAATCTGTAGAAGAAAAATCCTTAATCAGCAGCGAGCCTGCGAAGGAAGAAAAGAAATCTTGAAACACTGGTTATCAATCAGTAGTAAATTTGAGGCGCTCAACCAACGTGAACGCTGGATGGTGGTCTGCGCACTATTTGTGGTGGTATATGCCGTCATCAATATGCTATTGCTAAGCCCCGTGCTTGCGCGCCAAAAAATATTAACTGATGAACTTGCAACTGATCAAGCGCAAATTCAAACATTAAATCATCAAATTAGCGCACTCGCGCAAAGCCCAGTCATTGACCCAGACGCGCAAAATAAGCAACGCATTGCAGAGCTGCTATCGCGCCTAGCGCAGCTAGAGTCCCAATTGACTGGTCTGCAAACCAGCCTAATTAATCCTGACAAAATGCCAGATTTACTACACAACTTATTGAAAAAAAATGGCAAACTTAAATTAATTGAACTACAAACTCTACCAGTAAAAGGCTTGTTAGAAAGCGATTCGGAAGACAAACATCAAAACAGTAATCAAGATTTACCAGTATTCAAGCATGGAGTTGAAATTACCATTGAAGGCCGCTATTTGGATTTACTAGAATACGTCACCGAGCTGGAAAAAATGCCTTGGCATGTGCTGTGGAGCAAGGCCGCTTTGAATGCGGAACACTACCCAGACAGCCAATTGAAACTGACGGTTTACACCTTAAGTTTAGACAAGACATGGTTAAGTATTTAATGATGAAATTTTTATATATTTCTCAACAACAATTAATAGTCGCTTTGCTGGGCATGGTGAATATATTGACTGTGCAGGCAGGCACCTTAAAAGACCCAACACAGCCACCCGCTTCACTTTATAGCGAAGCAGTTGTAAATAACGAAGTGGTCGCTAACCCAGTACTGCAGTCAGTTTTGATAGGTGCGCAATATCGCGCCGCCATCATCAATGGTCAAAAAGTAATGTTAGGGAAAAAATATCAGCAAGCGACCTTGATTAAGCTCGATGAACACAAGGCCGTACTGCGTAACCCAGATATGAGCACACAAACTTTAGTAATGGATTTCGCAATTGAGAAAAAAATAGTGTCGCCCATTGTTGATTCAACCACAACTAAAAACAAAGCAAAACGCTCACCCAAACCGATTAAAGTTAGCGAGAAATAATAATGCAAAAATTACCAATTTACTTATCATTCATATTTTTATTAAGCGCTTGTGCCACCACGCCCCCGCAAAACATCAGCACACTCAATAAAATTAAAGATGAGCTAAAACAGGCCGCAGAGGTAAAAGACTCTGCGCCTATACCTGCAGCTGTAAGCGACGCATTATTACCACCTTTAAAAATTGAAATGCCAAAAGTCTCAGCCAAGAAGCTAGAACAGCGCTTTGATTTAGTCATCAACAATGCACCTGCAAACCAAGTGTTGATGGGCATTGTAAGTGGTACGCGCTATAGCATGTTGGTGCGCCAAGATGTCACTGGCACGATTTCTGTCAACTTAAAAGATGTCACTGTGTTTGAAGCTTTAGATTCACTGCGTGATTTATATGGTTATGAATATCGCGTAGAAGGCACGCGTATTTTTATTGAACCACAAACCATGCAAACCCGTATTTTTCAGGTGAATTATATTGTTGGTCAACGTAAAGGCTCGTCCGATACACGCGTTACTTCTGGTTCGGTAAGCGGCGGCAGTGGCGGTCAAGTCAGTACCGCTGGCACTAGCAGCAACGGCTCTGGGAGCTCAGGAAGCCATGAACCATTAGTGAGTTCGAGCATTGAAACCACCTCAGACAATGACTTTTGGAAAGATTTAAGCAACTCGCTCGACGGTATTGTGGGTAAGGAAGGCGGTCGTCGCGTGGTTGTGAACTTGCAATCTGGTGTGATTATGGTGCGCGCTATGCCAAATGAGATGCGCAATGTCGAAGCATTTTTACGCCTTATGCAAGTTAGCATTGAGCGCCAAGTGATTTTAGAAGCAAAAATTCTCAACGTGCAATTGAATGACCAATCACAAAGTGGTGTCAATTGGTCGGTATTCGGCCGTAAAGGCTCTAGCACGGGCATTGTGGGTAGCGTGAACGCGAACACACAACTTGCCAGCAGCGGTAATGGCAATTTATCTAGCGGCGATTTACGTGCATCGTCAGGCACCCTGTTAGCCAACGCCGCAACCACCGCGCTTGGTGGACCATTGTTTGCCATCGCGCTACAAGGTGCAAATTTTGCTGCATTGCTTTCATTTCTAGAAACGCAAGGTGATGTACAAGTGCTCTCCAGTCCGCGCATTGCGACTATTAACAATCAAAAAGCCGTGCTAAAAGTAGGTACAGATGAATTCTTTGTCACTGGTGTTTCTTCTAGCACCACCGCCTCTACGGGCGCGACAACGACGATTCCAGAAGTGACTTTACAACCATTTTTCTCTGGTATTGCGCTAGACGTAACGCCTCAAATCGACAAAGACGACAACATTATCTTACATATTCACCCCTCCATTAGCCAAGTTTCTACCGTGAATAAACAGGTAAATTTGGGCGGAAGCGGTGGTCAACTTAATTTGCCGCTGGCTTCTAGCAATGTCAGCGAAACCGACAGCATCGTGCGCACACGCGATGGCCGCGTGATTGCAATTGGCGGTTTGATGACCGAAAGTTCTATCAGCAGCAAATCTAAAGTGCCAGGCTTGGGTGATATTAAAGGTGTTGGCGCGGCTTTCCGCCAAAATGGTGCTGTTACCAGCAAAACCGAACTGGTTATCTTACTCAAAGCCACGGTGGTACAAGGCCAAGATAGCTGGAGCAACGACGTTTTATCGAGTCAGCAACGCATTGAAAATATGCAACGGCCACGCAATGAAAGTAGCAACTAATTCATGCTGAATTTTTCTCAACTCAACTTTAAATTACCGCTCATTAAAATGAGCGGCCTGGTTGCGTTGCTCGCCAGCGGCACTTACTTATGGATGCAAAATTCACAAGCGCAAACACAAAATAACGATATCTCCAGCATGAAAATCGCCACATTTGTCAAACCGACTGCCGTCTCAATAACCAAAATTGATGCCGACAATAGCCAAAAAATTGAATTATCCCCGCTGTTCGAAACCAAACTTAAGTTTTTGCCTACCGACTACCACGCGCCTGCAAAAAAAGCTAAAAAAGCAACCTTACTTGCGCATTTAACCCCTTCAAGCAAGCCAGATGTAGCGCCAGCAGAAGCCATCAACGCCATCACAGAAACTCCGCCAGCGCCAGAAGTCACGATTAAAAAACAAATTGGTGATGAGCAAAAGTCGGCAAATCATTATCGCCAAGCACTTGCGTATTTACAACAAGGTAGAGTGGCCGAAGCGCAAGCCAGCTTAGCCGCTGCGCTGGATGTGGACGCCGCCAACCACGAGGCAAGGCAAGTGCTTGCAGGGTTACTATTGGACAACAAACGGCTTGATGAGGCGAGTACAACGCTTGCCGCGGGCTTGGCGATTGCGCCAGAGCAAACTGACTTTCGTATGGCACTTGCGCGATTGCAAGTGGAAGCAGGTAACATGACAGAAGCGCTAAATACACTGGAACAAGGGTTGCCATTTGCAAAAAATCATGCCGATTATCTGCATTTTTTTGCAACTTTATTGCAACGCGCAAATCGCCACGAAGAAGCCATTGCACACTACACAAGCGCGCTTTCGCTTAACCCCAGCACGCCTGCGGGCGCGCTGATTGGGCTTGGCATTTCGCTGCAGGTCATGGGGAAACTAGAACAATCACAAGAAGCGTTTACCCTTGTGCAATCCAGCGCAACACTTAACCCAGAGCTAGCGTTATTTGTAGAGCAACGTATTAAAGAAATTAACCAAAGCTTGCAAAATTAAATATCCTTAAAGCCGCATGGATACTTGGTTGCAGGGCATTATTTTTTAATGATTTCATTTAATACAAATTAGAATTGGTAGGGCGTGCGAGGATCGAACTCGCGACAAATGGATTAAGAGTCCACTGCTCTACCAGCTGAGCTAACACCCCAATACTTGAATTATAAAACAAAAAAGCCCAGTCATTGCTGACTGAACCTTTTTATATATTGACTTGCAACGGTTTGTTTTGTTGCCTCTTTCCCGCCCAATAAAAGCCAAAACTCGCTATACTCACGTTCATGCCACTTTCATGGAACGAAATCAAAACCCGCGCCAATACATTCTCAAAAGAATGGCAAGATGAATCCCGCGAAGATGCCGAAGCTAAGTCGTTTTGGGATGCTTTTTTTAATGTGTTTGGCATCACGCGCCGCCGCATTGCCAGCTTTGAAGAGCCCGTTAAAAAGCAAGATGACAAAGGCGGTTTTATCGATTTGCTTTGGCGTGGTCAGCTATTGGTAGAGCATAAATCGCGTGGCAAAAATTTAGACAAAGCATTTACCCAAGCGCTAGATTACTTTCCGGGCTTAAAAGAGCGCGATTTACCCAAATATATTCTCGTTTCAGATTTCTCTAAATTTCGGCTTTACAACCTAGAAACCAATGAGCAAATTGAGTTTGCACTTAAAGATTTATACCAAAACGTTAAACTGTTTGGGTTTATTGCGGGCTATCAAACGCAAATCATTAAGCCACAAGACCCCATTAATATTAAAGCCGCAGAGCGCATGGGCAAGCTGCACGATGCGCTTAAGGCGGTGGGTTACACAGGGCATGCGCTAGAACTATATTTGGTGCGCCTGCTGTTCTGTTTGTTTGCAGAAGACACCACTATTTTCGAAAAACGTTTGCTGCAAGATTACATAGAAACCAAGACCAGCGCCGATGGCAGCGATTTAGCACATCATCTCAGTAGCTTATTTTATGTGCTCAACACGCCAAGTAATAAGCGCTTAAATAACTTAGATGAAAGCCTAGCTGCTTTCCCCTACGTCAATGGCAAGCTGTTTGAGGAATCGCTACCACCCGCCCAGTTCGATAGCAAAATGCGCGAAACCTTGCTAGATTTATGCGCCCTCGATTGGAGCATTATCTCGCCTGCTATATTTGGCAGCTTGTTTCAAAGCATTATGGATGCGGATGCGCGGCGTAACTTGGGCGCGCACTATACATCTGAAGAGAATATTTTAAAACTCATCAAACCCTTGTTTTTAGATGCGCTGTGGGCAGAGTTTGAAAAAATCAAGAGTAACAAAAAGCGTTTGCCAGACTTTCACCAAAAGCTGCGCGATTTAACTTTTTTCGACCCTGCTTGTGGTTGTGGCAACTTTTTGGTGATTACCTACCGAGAGCTGCGCTTGTTAGAGCTTGCCGTATTGCGCGCCAGCATAGATAGCACGCAGCAAGTGTTAGATGTGCAAAGCCTTATTTATGTGGATGTTGACCAGTTTTACGGCATAGAGATTGAAGAATTTCCCGCGCAAATCGCACAGGTCGCGCTGTGGCTAACCGACCACCAAATGAACATGAAAATATCGGAAGAGTTTGGCAACTACTTTGCGCGCATTCCACTAAAAGCCACACCGCATATTGTGTGCGGCAATGCGCTAACTACTGATTGGACGCAAGTTTTAGCGCCAGAGCAATGCAGTTATATTTTAGGTAATCCGCCATTTTTAGGTAAAAGCAATCAATCCACAGCACAAAAAGCCGATATGCAATTAGCGTGTGGCGAGATTAAAAACGCAGGACTTTTAGATTTTGTTGCGGCTTGGTATGTAAAAGCAGCACGCTATATTAAATCAGAACCCTCTCCCGCTGGGAGAGGGCAGGGTGAGGGGCAATCTCCCCAAAAACTCCCACTACCCAAAGAACACCTAGAGTTTATCCGCACATTGCGCGCCAATCAAACCGATGCCGAAAATTTAATATGGGCATTGTTACGCAATAGGTACTTGGCTAATACAAAATTTCGCCGCCAGCACCCTGTTGGCAAATACGTGCTAGATTTTTATTGCCACGAGCATCAGTTAGCTATTGAGCTAGACGGCAGCCAGCATATGGAAAGTGCGTATGACGCTACACGTGACGCCTATTTACAACAACAAGGTATTCGCGTGCTACGTTATTGGAACAATGATGTACTGGCGCGCACTGAATCCGTGTTGGAAGATATTTGGACTGTATTGCAATCTACGCAACCCTCACCCCAGCCCTCTCCCAGTGGGAGAGGGAGTGATATACGCTGCGCATTTGTTTCTACCAACAGTATTACGCAAGGCGAGCAAGTAGGCGTACTTTGGAGCTGGATGCTGGCACAAGGCATTAAGATTCATTTTGCCCACCGAACATTTAGTTGGAATAACGAAGCACGCGGCAAAGCCGCTGTGCATTGTGTAATTATTGGTTTTTATCTCCCCTCGCCCAACGGGAGAGGGGCTGGGGGTGAGGGGCAAGTTGATAAAGTTATTTATGAATATGCCGATATTAAAGGTGAACCGCATGCGATTAAAGCCAGCAACATTAACCCGTATTTGGCAGACGCGCCCAACTTGGTGATGATGCCGCGTACAAATCCAATTTGTAATGTGTCACCAATGGTGAATGGTAGCAAGCCAGCCGATGGTGGAAATTTGATTTTATCAGCACAAGAAAAAGCAGACTTAATTGCTAAAGAACCGCTGGCAACTTCATGGATTAGGCCTTTTGCAATGGGCGATGAATTTATAAACGGCGTTGAGCGTTATTGCTTGTGGTTGGTAGATTGCCCACCGCAAACTCTGCGCGCCATGCCGGAAGTGCTAAAACGAATAGAAGCAGTTAAAGCGATGCGTTTAGCAAGTGCAAAAGCGCCGACTAGAGAAATGGCAAACTTTCCAACTTTATTTGCAGAAATTCGCCAGCCTAAAAGCAGTTATTTGGCTTTGCCTAGAGTTTCATCTGAAAGACGCGCATATATTCCAATCGCTTATGCAAATGCAGATTTAATAGCAGGCGATAAACTGCAAACCATCCCCAACGCCAGCTTGTACGAGTTTGGCATCATCACCAGCACTATGCACACGGCTTGGATGCGCACTACCGCTGGGAGATTAAAAAGTGATTTTCAATATTCTGCAAAAATCACTTATAACAACTTCCCATGGCCTGATTCCCCCTCACCTCCAACCCCTCTCCCAGCGGGAGAGGGTGGCCGAAGGTCGGGTGAGGGAAACATAGTGCATCACATAGAAACCGCCGCCCAAGCCGTGTTAGATGCACGCGCTGTGCATACTAATGCCAGCCTTGCCGATTTATACGACCCGCTGACCATGCCTGCCAACTTGCTAAAAGCCCACAATGCGTTAGACAAAGCGGTAGATACGGCCTATGGCTACAAAGGCGCCGCAACCGATGCTGCTCGCGTTGCGTTTTTATTTGAGCGCTATCAAGCGCTAACTAGTTTGCTACCAGCCATAGAAAAACCCAAAAAAACACTTAAAAAGAGCAAATAATTTTTTAGAATAACATGCCCTGCAAGCCAATATCTATGAGGGTTGCAGGGCAGCTGTTTTTAACTGAATATATATTTAAATTAACATACAAAATATTGGCAATAAAAAACCCGCACTTAAGCGGGTTTTTTGTATGTTCTAGGCTTGCCAGAACATGAATTTGGTAGGGCGTGCGGGGATCGAACCCACGACAAACGGATTAAAAGTCCATACTAAGCATTCAGTACCACTCTGCTTTACATGGCCATTTTAGTTCCGCAAATGTTCGCAACTAATATGTTTTACATCTAGTAAGCAGGCGGCGCTATCCATTTTTGCGGAACAGAAATCTCTTAATTTAATTGGGTATAGTTTTTTTAGGTGGGAAATTATTTTAGGCTTGAAGTAAATTAGCGCAAATTTAAGAAATATTCGATGCAGCCTTGCTTAACGAGTGCTACTTTATTTTTTACGTTAAAATAACTATCCAATTGTAGGATAGACAAGTTGCCGATATTTGTCAGACAAAGTAAATTTCCACACAAAACATGAATTGACATCATAAATAGAATTATGATAGCATTTGTCGTGCTTAATTGTTGGAGGAAATGCAAATGTCAGTTGTCACTGTTAGAAACCTACCTGAAGAAACGCACCGTGCGCTAAAAGCGCGTGCGAAACTTCACCATAAAAGCACAGAAGCGGAAATACGCAGTATTTTGGAAGACGTAGTGCGTCCTAAAAATCGAATGATGCTTGGCACAGAATTAGCTAAGTTCGCCCAAGAATTTGGTGGAATAGACCTTGATATTACGCGAGATCAATCGCCTATAGAACCAGCATCGTTTGAGTAATCATAAAAATGATTATCCTAGACACCAATATCATCTCTGAACCAATGAAGGTTAATCCAAATAAATCCGTGATGAATTGGCTGGATGCACAAGTGGCAGAATCTCTTTTTGTCACGACAATAAGTTTAGCTGAGCTGTTTGTGGGCATTGAGATGTTACCTGATGGAAAGCGAAAATCTGGGTTGGGTAACAAGTTGAATGATGTAATCAATCATTTGTTTGCTATGCGGATACTCGCTTTTGATCATGCATCAGCAATAAACTACGCAAAACTGATGATACGTGCCAGCTCGACTGGGCATATTATTACAATGGGCGATGGTCAGATAGCTTCGATTGCTGAAACGCATCATTTTGCAGTGGCCACTAGAGACACTAAGCCATTTATAGCGGCAGGTTTAACTGTGATTAACCCGTTTGATTTGTGATATGCCCCACCAGTACTAATCTTGGTTTCGCCTAACCAGTGGCCACGCCATATGCAGTGACGAACTTATATCTAGCGCTCAATTATCTAATGCTCAATCAATTGCCTCTTCGTTCACTTTCAGCAATCCACTCGTCTCTGGCATAAGCATAGCCAGCAAACTCTTGCGCTAAAGTAGTTTCGCGTTTAAGAAGCTTTCTAACCAAATTAATTAACGCCATCAGGTCTCGCTCACTCTGAATCTCAATCGGCGCACATATCTCTACAAAGCGGCCATGTTGCACCCATTCAGCTTTGATAAATGGTGTAATCTGAAAATCAGATTCTTTGAGTGTTTCAGCATACGCAGCATCAAAAGCCTGCATCCAGTCGCTTGAAAGAAGCGGTCCTGTTAATGTGCGACTGATAATTTTCTTTCTGGATCTACCAACCTTGACATAATTTGGCTTGGAATGACCCATAAAACCATCTGCACCTCTATCTAAGTGAGCTACCTTTCTGTGAGCATCATCTTCTGCCCGATCTTTGAATGCCATCCTAGGGTGTATCCATGCAACTTGTACCAAATAATCGTTGTGTATAAAGCTAACATCCTCCCACCAAGAAAGCTTAGTCGTATTGGCTTCATCATATTGATGCCAGAAAATAATACCATTGGTGAATTTTTCACCACGGTTGTTTTTATGAAAAACTTTTGCAGATATTTTTAGTTTTTCTTGGTAAGAATTTTTCATGATGACCTGTCTCTTTATTATCTATTTCTCCACTCGTAAGTGCACAACCGTTTATGAATGCACGAAGTAACGGATAGCATAAATCTCTACTTTTGCTATCCGTTACAAATGTGATGGGTTCTTTCTGTTATGGTGGAATTAGCTAGAGAAAGTAACCACATCATTTTTGTGTAGCTGCCCTAACATTTCCGCAAAAAATAAGGCATTTCCGCAAAAATAAATGCGGCTTACATCACTGTAAGCCGCATGGATATTGGTAGGGCGTGCGGGGATCGAACCCACGACAAACGGATTAAAAGTCCGCTGCTCTACCAGCTGAGCTAACGCCCCATTAAGTTAGTTTTGTTCAACTATTTGGGTAAATCTGGTGTTTGATACATTTTCATAGGCAATATACATCAGCTACGAAAGGGCGCAATTATGCTAGAAACTGGACGTTTGGTCAACGACTGATTTAGTATTTGCGGACTTATTTATTGGTTAAAATTATCTTAAAACGATGCCTTGCTGAATGGGGCTAAAAGTTAATCACCACTAAAGCCCAAATCACCAGTGAGCAAAAACGCTTCCCCTGCTATAATTAGCGCCTAGTTTAAGGAGCTTTTATGCGAATCATTTTATTGGGCGCGCCTGGCGCTGGCAAAGGCACACAGGCCACATTTATTAAAGAAAAATTTAACATTCCACAAATTTCCACTGGCGATATGCTACGCGCCGCGGTAAAGGCCGGTACGGCGCTTGGGCTAGAGGCCAAAGGTCATATGGATAGCGGCGGTTTGGTGCCAGATGCGGTGATTATTGGTTTGGTCTCGGAGCGCATTAAAGAAGCTGATTGCGCAAACGGCTTTTTGTTTGACGGCTTTCCGCGCACTATTCCGCAGGCTGATGCCATGAAAGCGGCGGGCGTGCCGATTGATTATGTGGTGGAAATTGACGTGCCCGATAGCGCGATTGTCGAGCGCATGAGCGGTCGCCGGTCGCATCCAGCAAGTGGTCGCACCTATCACGTGAAATTTAATCCGCCCAAAATAGCGGGCAAAGATGATGTAACGGGCGATGATTTAGTGCAGCGCCCAGACGACGCTGAGGAAACCGTGAAAAAACGTTTAGAGGTGTATCACAGCCAAACTAAGCCATTGGTGGATTACTACGTGACTTGGTCTAAAAATGGCCTTGCAGGCGCCCCCAAGCATGTCAAAGTGAATGGCTTAGGCGACATGAACAGCATTCGCGACAGCATTTTTGTAGCACTTAAATAACATCCATTAGCTAATATCTGTCAAATTTACGATGCACTGCAGACCTTATGAATATTGGCTTGCAGAGCATTCGTCTTAAATTTTATATTATTCAAATAAACTAAAAGTTTAGCAATCTAATTTGACTGTGCATATTTTCGGCCAGTTTTTGTAGTTTTGTCGTTGAGGTTTTTAATGCATCTGCACTACTGTCTGTCATATTCACTTTGGCAGCCTCTGCTATTTCAGTCAAACTTTTGCTAGTACGATTCACTTCTTGCGCAGTGCCGTCAAGCGTTCGTGCCAATTTTTGAAATTCTTCCAGCAAATTATTCGTCGCTAACGCAATTTTCCCAATCTCGTCCTCACTGCGTTGCTTAATGCGATAAGTTAAATCTTTGCGCGCAGCAATTCCGCCTAGCACATCACTAATTTCTCTAAGCGGCACGGCCACTTGGCGATGGCTATAATACGCCGCTGCAAGCACGCCTAAAAATGTTAAGCCAGCCAATACTAAAGCCAAATTAATCAACTGCTCGGTAAGGTTTTTTGATGCGTTTGCACTTGCCAGCGTTTGATCTGAAACAGTTTCTACTAAGCCATCTAAAGCCACGCCCATCTGATTAGCACTTTCGCTAAATGCAGACAAAGCCTCGCGCGCGGTATCCCAATTAACTTCTGGCTGGCGCATAATCTGCACAAATTGATCGGTTAGCGCCGCTTGTTTGGCGCCCATTTTTGCCAACTCGGCTTCATATGATTTGTATTCTGCAAGCGATTGCAATTTTGCTACTTGTTGCTGCATCTCAACAATGGTGGCCTCATGCTGCTTAGTAAATACCACTTGATCATTGGTCGCATAAAGCTCATACAACTGATTACTCTGTGCCTGCACGTTACTTTTTAGGCTAGCGACAGCAATTAATCCAGGAATTTTTTCTTGCGAAAGCGCCACCGTGGTCGCCTCAATTTTTTTACCATTAAATAAAGTTAAGGCTGCAAACGCCATGAGTAAAATAAAACCTACCACATAACCCACCAAGATTTTCTGCGTCACATTCAATTTCATTTTCGGCTTCCTATTTAAAATTCAGTTATATCAGTTTGGTCGTATAGAAGACAAATTCCTTACAAAAATTTTAACTTTTGTTTATCCTTAAATATTGTCTACTCTTAGTTTCTTCACAGCCACGCCAAAAACGATGCCTTCAGACCGTAAAGGTCTTGTCCGTGGAATATATGCGATAAATCGCATTATTCACACGCCAAAGGTATAATCTCACTTTAACTTTTTACCCGCGCAGAGCCATGCAGCAGCAATATCCATTCAAAGAAATAGAACAACAAGCGCAGCAATATTGGGAGGCCAATCAAACATTTGCCGCCTCTGAAAACTCAGATAAGCCAAAATATTATTGCCTCTCGATGTTCCCTTATCCAAGTGGTCGCCTACATATGGGGCATGTGCGCAACTACACCATTGGCGATGTACTCAGCCGTTTTCACAAAATGAAAGGCTATAACGTCATGCAACCCATGGG
>JANMYB010000032.1:0-21896 GCA_031381645.1 Methylotenera sp. | reverse complement strand
CGTGCCCATAATGCCGAAATCTAGCGCAATGTAGCGACCATCATCTGCCACTTGGATATTGCCTGGGTGCATATCTGCATGAAAAAATCCATCACGAAATACCTGTGTAAAGAAGATTTCCACGCCATCGTGCGCGAGTTTGGTAATGTCAATTCCCTTGGCTCGCAAGACATCGATCTGGCTTACTGGCGTGCCCACCATCCGCTGCATGGTCATCACTTCTTTGCGGCAGAAATCCCAGTAAACTTCAGGTATTAACAAGCGTTTATCTTGAAAATTGCGCGCAAGCTGGCTGCAGTTGGCGGCTTCTAGCGTTAAATCCAGTTCGTGCTGCGTGTGGCGCGAAAATTCTTCTACAATCTCGAGTGGCTTTAAGCGCTTGCCTTCGCTGGAAACCGCTTGTAATAACCACGCCAGCGATTTTAATATAGCTAAATCTTGTTCAATCACCCTGCCAATATTGGGTCGCAGCACTTTAACTGCAACTTGTTTACCATCAGCTAGCTCGGCAAAATGCACTTGCGCGACCGATGCGCTGGCGATTGGTGTTTGCTCAAATACGGGGAAAATTTTGTGCAAAGACGCCCCGAAAGCCTCTTCAATACTGGTTTGCACGGCATCGAATGCAAACGGTGGTACTTGGTCTTGCAGTTTCGCCAGCTCATCTGCCACATCGGGTGGCAATAAATCTCGGCGCGTAGAAAGCATTTGCCCAAATTTAACAAAAATCGGGCCTAATTTTTCTAAAGCCAAACGTAGCCGCTCCCCTCGTGCTTGCTCAGGTTTACGCCAAAACATGGCGATTTTGATTAGCGTGTGAAGCGGCTTAAAAGCGGGGCGCTCGGCAATAAAGTCATCCAACCGAAACCATAACACAACCCAGAAAATATAAATTAAACGTAAATAATGCATGACCTTATTTTAGCCTAGAATGCGGCTCGTGGCGCGTGTAGAAATTAACATGTATGATGTAATCAAGATATGGAGAGAGAGTTTTTTGAAAATGAATAATAGAAGTAAAAAGTCCTTGCGTACGGCATTTCTAATTCTCAAGATTATTCCCCTCATGGTAATTAGCGGCATAGCTTATTGTAATGAAGATCAGGTAAAAGCCATTACAAAATTCGCAGACATTGCAAGTAGTGCAGATGTGGATGGAGTGCTTAGAATGTGGAGCCCTCAAGTTAGAAAAGCATTAGGTGACAATGAAATTACTATACACATAAAGGAAAAAGTAATTCCTTTTTTCTTAAATCATGACCGCTTAACCTACTACATGCGTATTGAGCCACGGACAATGCCAGATGATAGTGTTGGTTGGGGATATTACACTTATGATCACAAAAAAGATGGAACGGAGACACCTTTTGATGTAATTGTTGACGAATACGAAGGTAAGGTTTATGTCGCAAATTTCAATGCTAGAGGTTGTGTTGCTAATAAGCACCCATCAAACGCAACATGCCCTGATAAAAATAATGTCCAAGCAAAGCAAAATTATCAACACGATATTCCTGATGATGAGGAGCTAATGGCTAAAAAACTGGTAATGCTTGACATGATAAAAATGAGATGTGGTGAAATTAACAAGGAGGGCACTCATAGATCCATCGAAGGACTCTTCCCCTTGGGAGAGCCAACAAATAGTTTGTTAATTCGTAAAAGTGATGTCTATAAGAAGCACTACAAAACAGCCATTGATATAGTTGAAAATTTCCCACAAAAACCTACAGCTGAAGAAGAGTGTTCTAATCTCGGACATGGTTTATAAGTCGAATGTTTATCGGGGTTTATAGATTGATTGGATTTTACTGCATTGTGCACTGAGTCAATCTACAGTGCTGACTAATTCGCGTTATTTAGTAAGTTTTTCCAAGCGTTTTTCAATACGGGCAACGTCGCTTTTTAGCGTATCGACATCTGCATTAAACTGCTCTACATGACGCTTTTTGGCGAGTATGTTTTTCTCTTCTTGCCAATACTCACTTAGCATTTCCGCAACGTTGATGCTTTGTTTTTTGGCTTCGGCAAAGGTTTTTTTGCTGACAGCACCAATTTTATAAGCTGCAATGTCGCCCACTACTTTGCTTAAATCTTCTTCTATATCCCAACGCATATGTTGTAAAACTTTGCTGATTTCAGCTGCTAAATGTGCATCGCCATCAATTTTAATGTGCATTTTTGCTTCTTCATCGCCAGCTAATAATCGCAAAGCAAGGCTGGGAGGCAGGTGGATATTGGCTTCTGGCGATGCTGTTTCGCCAGCCCAAACCAAACTACCATCTTCTAAAATCAACAAATTCGCTTTGGCGAGTACAAAATCAAACTGCACGACTTTGCCCACGAACGGCTGTAAATATGGACGCGACCATTCGTTTTGGCTGGTTAAGTGTTGCAAAAAACGCGTAATGAGGGGTTTAATCATTAAAGCTTGTAACCTTTGTGCAAAGCCACTACTCCAGCGCTTAAATTGTAGTAATCCACCTTGCTCAAACCTGCATCAATCATCATTTGTTTCAGCGTTTCTTGGTCTGGGTGCATGCGAATTGACTCGGCTAAATATTGATAACTTCCAGCATCTTTTGCAATCAGCTTGCCCATAAACGGCAAAAATTTGAACGAATACGCATCATACAATTTTCCTAATGGTTGCCACACCTTTGAGAATTCCAAGACTAGTAATCTGCCGCCCACTTTTAGCACGCGCTGCATTTCTTTGAGTGCGATGTCTTTGTGGGTCATGTTGCGCAAGCCAAAAGCCACGATCACGCAATCAAATTGTTCGTCTGCAAACGGCAATTTTTCTGCGTTACATTGCGTGGCTGGCACGTTCAAACCTGCGTCCGTCATGCGATCTCGGCCAACCGCCAGCATTGATGCGTTGATGTCGGTGAGAATCACTTCACCCTCTTGACCCACTTTTTTGGCAAATAGTTTAGAACAATCGCCGCTACCACCTGCAATATCCAGTACTTTATCACCTGCTTTTACGCCGCTAATGTCCACCGCAAAGCGCTTCCAGCCACGGTGCATGCCTGCTGACATGATGTCGTTCATCACGTCATACTTGCTGGCTACTGAATGAAATACTTCGCCGACTTTTTGCTGTTTTTCAGCTTCCTCGACTTTTTTAAAGCCAAAATGCGTGGTTTTGTCGCTCATTTGCAATCCGTCCTTTTGTGTCCCGCCATTTCGAGCTTGGCAGTGTAATCTTGCCACATTGCTTGGTAGTTTTCGCCTAGATAATACAAATAATCCCAGGAATATAGGCCAGTATCGTGACCATCAGAGAACACTAGCTTGACCGCGTAATTGCCTATGGGTTCGATGGCGGTAATATTGACTAATTCTTTGCCTGTTTGCAGCGTTTCTTGTCCCGCGCCGTGGCCGCGCACCTCGGCGCTAGGCGAGTAAACACGCAGGAACTCGCACGAAAGCATGCACTCAGTATTGTTATCAAATTTAATTTCTAACAGCCGTGACGCTTGGTGCAGACGAATATCAATCGGTCGAGGTGTGTTTTCGGTTAGGCCGCTCATGCTGGATTTTAGCTCAAAATGTGAGAGCTAGAATAATAGCAGAACATGCCTGCAAGCTAATAAATTAGGGCTTTTTACCACAACTTTTTTGAGTATTAAACCGTTTGTCGTTAAAAAGTCACCTTTCATCAGAAATTAGATTAAATATTATCGATGATGTTGCTGATTTATTTGACTATTTACATGGGCGTGATAAAGTTCAGTTACTAGAAAAGTAGCCAATTTTGGGTTTTACTTTTGGGGATTCGAATGGCAGAAAATAAATTAGCGCATCAGTTTGCAGCCTACTCTGAATGGAGAAAGGCGCTGGTTGATAGCATTTGCGACTATCGTAGCTGGCTTAACGAGCAAGAGTTGAACGACGCGCAGATTGATCAGCGCATTACTAATTTGTTGGAGCGCTTACGAGAAGATAAATTAAACGTGGCTTTTGTTGCTGAATTCTCACGTGGCAAATCAGAATTAATCAACGCGATTTTCTTCGCGGATTATGGACAACGTTTGCTGCCATCAAGCGCAGGTCGCACCACCATGTGCCCAACCGAATTATTGTACGACTCATCGAAGCCAACTTCAATCATGATGTTGCCGATTGATACACGCACTTCAGATGCAACCACTTCAGAGTACAAGCGTTACCCTGAGGAGTGGCATACGGTTACATTTGATGTCGACAATAACGAGAGCATGGTTGCTGCGTTTAAAGAAGTGAGTAGTACTAAGCGCGTAACAGTAGAAGAGGCCGAGAAGTACGGTCTGTTTGATCCAAATAGTAGCGATGATGCCATGAGTCTCAATAAAGACGGCACCATTGATATTCCTTGTTGGCGCTATGCCATGATCAATTTCCCACATCCTTTGCTTGAGCAAGGTTTAGTGATTTTAGATACGCCTGGTTTGAATGCGATTGGCACAGAGCCTGAATTGACGTTAAATATGTTGCCAAACGCGCATGCGGTGTTATTTATTTTAGCCGCTGATACAGGTGTGACAAAGTCTGAAATTGACGTGTGGCGTCAATACATTAGTGGCACTCGTTGGAAGCAAAAAGGTCGT
This sequence comes from Methylotenera sp., assembly GCA_031381645.1. GTDB lineage: Bacteria > Pseudomonadota > Gammaproteobacteria > Burkholderiales > Methylophilaceae > Methylotenera_A. Next base: position 17,301 of record JANMYB010000032.1, on the reverse strand, counting down.
TTGGCTGTGTTGAATAAAATCGACGGTTTGTGGGATGAGCTTAAGAACGAAAAAGAGATTGAAAAGGAAATTCAGAAGCAAGTTAAAACTAGCGCCGAGTTGCTGGGTTTAGAAAATAATCAAATTTTCCCAACCTCAGCACAAAAAGGTTTACTGGCTAAAATTAATGGCGATGAGGCTTTGCTGATTCAAAGTCGCTTGCCAGAGCTTGAAAAAGCTTTATCTGACGAGTTAATTCCATCGAAAAAAGAAATTGTTCGCGATAACACTAAAAACGAGATTGAAGATTTAATCGGCAACTCGAACATGATTTTGGAGTCGCGAGTTACAGGCGTAGTGGAACAGCTTGAAGAGCTACGTGGTTTGCGCGGCAAAAATGAAGACGTCGTTGAGCACATGATGAACAAAGTGAAAGTGGACAAAGAAAACTTTGAAAAAGGTTTGCAACGCTTTCAGGCGCTTCGCAGCGTGTTTTCGCAACAAACCAACAAGTTGTTTACTTTGCTTGGTATGGAGGCGTTGAAAGTACAAGTACATACCACGCGTGAGACTATGGTTAATGCAAGCTTCACTAAATCGATTCGCGATGCGATGGACAATTTTTTCTTGGATTTAAAAGGTCGCTTGGTGTCGTCTGATGCACAAATCGACGAGATCAAGAAGATGATGGACGTGATGTATGACAAGTTCAGCAAAGAGCATGGACTACGTAAATCAGAACCGCCAGCGTTTTCGACTTTGCGTTATCAAAAAGAGTTAGCCAAGTTAGAGCGTGCGTATAAGGAGCAATTTAACACTGCGTTTAACATGATTGCCAACGAAAAAATGACGCTGACAACCAAGTTCTTCGAAACATTGGCAAGCCGTGTGATTCACGTGTATGAAGTGGCGAATCGAGATGTGGAAAACTGGTTAAAAGCGGTAATTGCGCCGATGGAATCGCAGGTGCGCGAGCATCAATTGCAATTGCGTCGTCGTTTGGAAAGTATTAAACGTATTTATAAAGCGACCGATACTTTGGAAGATCGTATTTTGGAACTTGAAAATATCGAGAAAAGCATACGCGCGCAGATGGCCGATTTGGGCGTGTTGCGTCAGCATATGGGCAATGCCTTGGCGTTTGAGAGTGAAGCAGAAACTAAAGCTGCATAAGTTAAATTTACAAATAAAAAACCGACTAAATGTCGGCTTTTTATTTGTAAAAACATATCCTACGAGGCAATATCCATGGGGATTGCAGGTTAGCTGTTTTTAGGCGCTTTGTAACATCAAACCTTTAATCTTTTGCATGGCTTTTTGTTCAATTTGGCGAATGCGCTCTGCAGAAACGCCAAGCTCAGCGGCCAAATCATGCAATGTTGAAGTTGCATTTTCGGTTAACCAGCGAGCTTCTAAAACACGACGACTACGTTCATCCAAACTCATCAGCGCTTGGCTTAAGCCTTTAGATTGCAATTGCTCGTTTTGTTGAATCTCTAAAAATTCAGAAGGCTCAGGGCTTTCGTCCTCCAAATAAGCAATTGGACTAAAGCTTTCATCGCCATCATCGTCGATGTGCGCGTCGAGCGAGATTTCATGGCCATTCAAGCGATATTCCATCTCCATCACTTCTTCAGGCTTCACCTTCAATTCGCGTGCAATGCGTTTCACTTCATCTGGGTGCAGTGTATCGTGGCCATTTTTCATGCTGCGTAAATTAAAGAATAATTTACGTTGTGCCTTAGTAGTCGCAGTTTTCACTAAGCGCCAGTTGCGCACGATAAATTCGTTCATTTCAGCTTTAATCCAATGCATAGCAAATGAAACTAAGCGTACGCCGCGGTCTGGATCGAAGCGTTTTACAGCCTTCATCAGGCCAATATTACCTTCTTGAATCAAATCTGCTTGCGGTAAACCATAGCCCATATAGCCACGTGCGATGCTCACGACCAACCGCAGATGCGAAACAATCAACATCTGTGCGGCTTCCAAGTCATTATTATTCTTAAGACGTGTGGCATAATCGCGTTCCTCTTCCGCGCTCAATAGCGGAAAAGCTTTAATTGCACGCATGTACTGATCAAAACTGTCTAATGACGAAATCGACGGTATAGTTAAAGCGTTTATAGTATTGCTCCTTAAATATTTAATGTTATTTTAGCACTCTTGCTTTGAGAGTGCTAGATGTTAAAAGTTGCAATAAAACAGAAAATACTGTGTATTTTAATGAATTGAACTGAATAAAGACTTTGATACAGCGAGATAAGCTGAGATTAGCCCAACAGCCAAAGCGAGCAAGCAGGTGATGGCGCAAGTGAATAAATTGGGGTAATTTAACGAGAAATTGGTTTGATACTCAGCCACTAACGGCGCGAGCGATTGATTAAAAAGATAAATCACCGCAACTGTAATCAATAGTGCGAACAACCCGCCAATTAAGCCATACAGTGCACCTGCGTATAAAAATGGCCTGCGAATAAAGCTTTTAGTTGCGCCAATTAAGCGGCTTAGTTCTACCTCTGCGTATTGTGTCACAATTTGCATGCGCACCGTATTGCCGATGACTGCTACTAGCGCAAACGCCAGCAAACTAACGATAATCAGCATGGTTTTTTTGCCCAAAGCCAATAAATAATTTAGGCGTTTTATCCAAGCGCCATCCACCACCACCTCGTCCACGCCATCTAATTTGCTGAGATTATTTTTAAGGTTTTCTATAGATTCTGCATCTAATTTGCTCGGTTCCACAAAAAAAGCATCTGGTAACGGGTTGTTTTCAAGCGAGTTTAATACGCCGTTATCCGTATCGGCGGCTTGCAATTGGCTGAGCGCGTCTTCTTTTGATACAAATTTAAAACTTTTGATATTCGCATCATCTTCAAGTGTAGTTTTAACAGTCTCAATGGCATTTTCATCGTGATTTGTTGCTAGAAAAACGCTCATTTGCGATTTGCTTTTTACGTTATTGGCTAGAACATTTGCGCTATCCAACACCGCATAAAATATGCTCGGCAAGGCGAGTGTTACGCCAATCGCTAAGCAAATAAGCAGTGTGCTGAGCTTGTTGTTAGCAAAGCGTCTGAGCACCAATTTAAGCGCTAGTGCGTGCTGTGTCAGCCAGACGTTCATGCAATGATCTCGGCTTTGGTGAGCTGAGCACGATTTAAATGTAAAATTTTATTGTGATCACTCACATTACCCAGTGCATCGTGCGTGGCGATAATCACCGTCACGCCCACTTGTTGAAATGCGTTAAAAAGCTGCAAAATATCTTCTGCATAATTGCGGTCTAAATTTCCTGTTGGTTCATCCGCAATTAAAATAGATGGTCTAGAAACCACAGCCCGTGCGATGGCCAACCGCTGCTGTTCCCCACCAGAGAGCGTAATTGGCATGGCTTTTTCTTTGCTTAATAAACCCACTTTATCTAATGCGGCGCGTATGCGCTTACCCGCCTCGGCACCGGTAATGCCGTTAATTGCTAACGGTAGCGCGACGTTGTGATAACAGTTTCTGTCATACAAAAGCTTGTGATCTTGAAACACCAAACCAAACTTACGTCGAATAAAAGGCAAAGTGGATTCTTTGAGCTTACTCACATTTTGATTATTAATGAGTACCGTGCCGCTAGTCGGTCGCTCAATGGCCGCCATTAGCTTCAGCAGTGTGCTTTTCCCCGCGCCAGAATGCCCAGTGACATAAACCATCTCACCTTGCTCAATGGAAAAGCTCACGTTAGTTAGTGCCTCGTGGCTACCTGGGTAGCGTTTGGTAACGTTGTCGAAGGTAATCATACTAATTATTATGCATCAAAAAGTGCGTCTACAAATTCTTGTGCACTAAATGGCCGTAAATCGTCAATCGCTTCGCCTATACCAATGTAGCGAATAGGAATCGGGCGAGTTTCTGCAATGGCAGCAATGACGCCGCCTTTGGCGGTGCCATCGAGTTTGCTGAGTACCAAGCCTGTCACGCCTAGCGCATCGTCAAAGGCTTTCACTTGGCTCACCGCATTTTGGCCAGTATTGGCATCTATCACTAATAAAATCTCGTGCGGTGCGCCAGGCAAGGCTTTGTCGATAACGCGTTTTACTTTGGTAATTTCATCCATTAAATTCATCTGTGTTGGCAAGCGGCCTGCTGTGTCGGCAATGACAATATCGATTTTTTTGGCTATGGCAGAATTTACCGCATCAAAAATCACCGCCGCTGGGTCACCGCCCTCAGAGGCTATGACGTGCACATTGTTGCGCTCGCCCCATACTTGCAATTGTTCGCGTGCGGCGGCTCTAAATGTGTCGCCGGCCGCGATGAGCACACTGTTACCTTGGTTTTGGAAAAGCTTTGCGAGTTTGCCGATGGTGGTGGTTTTCCCTGCGCCATTAACACCTGCAAGCATTATCACGCAAGGCTTATGGATGTTGGTCTGTAGAGGCACTTCCAGTGGTTTTAAAGCGGCTAATAACTCTGCTTTTAGCGCAGTTTTAAGTGCAGAAGTATCTTCTAATTGTTCTCGTTTAACGCGTTTTTTTAAGTTATCTATCAGTGCTTGTGTCGCTGTCACGCCTATGTCTGACGTGAGTAAGATTGTCTCTAATTCATCAAAGGTTTCTGCATCAATTTTACCACCACCGAATAAGCTGTTTAGCTGTGAGCCAAGTAGATTACGGGTTTTAGATAGACCTTGTTTTAATCGCTGTGTGAAACTTAGTTCGGGCTGAGCTGGAATTTCTACTGCTGTTTCTGTAGGTTTTGCAACTTCAGAAGTTTTTGTGGCCTCTTCGGCGGGTTTCTTTTTAAAAAAATCAAACATCGTGCTATTTTAATCGTAAACTCGCATTGCCGCTACGAACTAAAGCAAATTAGAATAGGTCACTAGAGTAGCTTTGGAAAATAATAGGAAAAATGTTTTGAAATTCACTTTCGTTAAGTCTCGGTTATTGCTAGCTTTGTGCATGCTTGCACCTACTTTTGCAAGCGCAGAAGCTCAAGAATTTATCTTAAAAAATGGTTTGAAGTTAATCGTACAAGAGGATCATCGCGCACCAGTTGTCGTCTCGCAAGTGTGGTATCGCGCGGGTGCGCTGGATGAAGTGAATGGCAAAACGGGCGTGGCGCATGTGCTGGAACACATGATGTTTAAGGGTACGAAAAAAGTTAAAGCAGGACAGTTTTCACGGCAAATCGCTGCCGCAGGCGGTAAAGAAAATGCGTTTACTGGGCAAGATTACACTTGTTATTTTCAGCAGTTAGAAAAATCTAAATTGCCGCTATCATTCAAGCTAGAAGCTGACCGCATGGCGAATTTGCAAATTACTGATGCAGAGTTTGTTAAAGAAATTCAAGTAGTGATGGAAGAACGTCGCTGGCGTACAGAAGACAAACCGCAATCCAAGGTGAATGAGCAATTTCAAGCGACCGCGTTTAAAGCGCACCCATATGCACGGCCAGTGGTGGGCTGGATGAACGATTTGGAAAATATGACTGCGGCCGATGCGCGTGAATGGTACCGCACTTGGTATGCGCCCAATAACGCAACGATTGTGGTGGTTGGTGATGTAAAAACGGCTGATGTTTTAAAACTTGCCAAGCAATATTTTGGCCCGTTAAAGTCGCATATTTTGCCGATGCGTAAACCGCAAACTGAGCCAGCGCAAATTGGCGAGCGCCGTGTGGTGGTAAAAGCGCCAGGCAAGTTGCCGTATTTGACGATGGGTTTTCATGTGCCTACGCTAGTAGGGTTTGAATTATCCAGTGGTGCAATCACACCAGAACAAGCCTGGGAGCCTTATGCACTGGATGTTCTGGCGGGTGTGCTCAGTGGCAACGATTCTGCCAGATTGAATCAAAAACTCGTGCGTGAAACCTCAATCGCAGTGGATGCGGATGCGGGTTACGACAGTACCTCACGCGGACGTGAATCACTTTTTGAGCTTGTGGGTACGCCTTCTGAAGGCAAAACCGTGGCAGAATTAGAAGCTGCATTACTTGCACAAGTTGAGTTGATTAAAACGGGCGGTGTGACGCAGCAAGAGCTAGATCGCGTAAAAGCGGCGGTGATTGCATCCGATATTTATCAACGTGATTCGATGTTCTACCAAGCTATGCAAATCGGTCAGTTGGAAACCATGGGCTACAGCTGGCGCTTATTGGATGAATATCCTGAGAAATTGAAAGCGGTGACTTCAGCGCAAATTCAAGCGGTGGCTAAGAAGTATTTGGTTAAAGATAACATGACAGTTGCAATTTTAGACCCGCAACCAATTGACCCGAATGCGAAGCCAATCGGCCAACCACACACACATTAAGAAAATTCAGAGAATAAAAAATGTTTTATAAATTTGTGTTTACCTTACTTTTTGTTGCGTATAGTTTTACAGCAAACGCCGCGGTTAAAATCCAACACTGGCAAACCAGCAGTGGTTCAGAAGTGTATTTTGTCGAGAATCACGACCTACCGATTATCGATTTGGCGGTGACTTTTCCCGCTGGTAGTGCGCGCGATACCAAAGCGACATCGGGCGTAGCTGGCGTGACACGTTATATGATGACGCTAGGTGCAGAAGGCATGTCAGACGAAGTGATTACTAACAAATTTGCCGATATTGGCGCAATTTTAGGTGGTGAATTGGATGCAGATCGTGCCGCTTTTAAGTTGCGCACACTCACTAGCGAAAGCACAAAAGCGCTGGAAACTTTTAACAAAATTTTGCACAAACCAGACTTTCCGCAAGCCATTTTGGAACGTGAAAAAACGCGCATTGTCGCAGGATTAAAAGAAGCCGCAACGCAACCAGAAAGCATCTCGAACAAAGCGTTTATGCGGGCACTCTATCCAAATCATCCATATGGATTGGACGAAAGCGGCGAGGTTGACACCATTACGGCGATGAAGCGTGACGATTTAGTCAGTTTTTATCAAACTTTCTATACCGCCAAAAGTGCGGTCATTGCGCTGATTGGCGACATGACAGAGTCACAAGCGCGTGAAATTGCCGAAACAATTTCAAAAGACCTGCCCCAGGGACCAGCATTGACAAGGCTTCCAGAGGTGCTTTTACCAACTTCTGCAAGCGTACAAAATATTAATCATCCTGCTTCGCAAGCGCACATTTTGCTGGGCTACCCAGGTCTTAAGCGCGGCGATGCGGATTATTTTTCACTCTATGTCGGCAACTATATTTTGGGTGGTGGCGGTTTTGTTTCGCGGCTGACTGAAGAAGTGCGCGAAAAGCGTGGGCTGGTTTACAGCGTGTACAGCTATTTTATGCCGATGGCCGAGCTGGGCCCGTTTCAAATTGGTTTGCAAACCAAAAAAGAACAAGCGAGCGAGGCGCTAAAAGTGGTGAACGCTACTTTGGCTAAATTTATGCAAAACGGGGTAACGGAGAAAGAGCTTAAAGCGGCAAAAGATAATATTACTGGCGGCTTTCCCATGCGGATTGATAGCAATGGCAAGATTTTGGATTATTTGAGCGTAATTGGTTTTTATAAATTGCCCATGACTTATCTTGATGATTTTAATAAAGAAATCGCCAAAGTCACCGCCAAGCAAATTAAAGATGCGTTTCAGCGACGCGTTAAACCAGAAAATTTTGTCAGCGTGACAGTCGGCGCGCAGTAAAATCTGCAAGTTGTTAATAACGTGCGCGCGTTCAGTTGACTGATTTGTTAAATTGCAGAGTCAATGTAGAGGTCCTCTGCTCTTGAGCCATGTTTCGAGTTGTACGTATGTATTACCACTATTAAGCTGGGCATGAATAATGAAAAAGTTCAGCATGTCGCTGTGCTGTATCGCATTTTCATTGCTATTAACGAGCCAAGATGAGGGATGTACGTATTTCGAGAACAGTTTATAGAAGGCTTTATAGTCATCGTATCTATTCACTTCTTTGGCCAGCTTCTCAATCTGAAAGGGTTTTGACGGATCTATGCCGCGCCGGTTGCAAATCTCAGCGAGCTTGCTGTGTCGTTTTTTAGCGTCCTCATAAGTTGGATGCGTATCCTTGGCTAGCGTAAGCACACTCTCTATCATCTGCATTTCATCACCAGCAGTTTGACCTATCCAGACATTGACATTCTTAGTGTCCAGTAGCACGTAACGAATGACCAGATTAAGCTCGAAGAGGTTTCGAGTACACCAAGCTATGCCTTCGATTGGTGACGGATAAAAAGAGGCAACACGTTCAAGTTCAATTACACTTCTTCTACCGAGGTTTGTTAGTACTACGCTTTCGTCAGTACGCGGAACTCCAGCAGTGATGGAAGCGATGAGCCCGTTCAATTTGCTGGCGAGTTGGCGCAAATGAATAGGAATTTGCTTATCCGGCCTCGACTTCACAACACTCTTTAGGTATTTTGACATGAGCGACTTTGCAATCTAATAATTAGGTAATCCCACTTCGGGATGGGAAGACCAATTTTTCATTTTGTCATTATTATTACAAAAAAGTTTTTGTGAATCACTATAATACTGCTTTCATTGTCTATCTGAATAGCATTTTGCAAAGAAGCAAGACAAAACCCAACCAAGTGCGCGCTTTAAATCAGGTACGAATTTCGGCTGGCGCTTGGCGCAGCCGTTTGCTTAAGTTTCCTGATGTGGATGGTTTGCGCCCAACGCCTGACCGTGTACGTCAAACCGTATTTAATTGGTTGGGGCAGGATTTAACAGGAAAAACCTGCCTTGACCTGTTTGCAGGGACTGGTGCAATGGGTTTTGAGGCCTTATCACGCAATGCCAAAAATGTGGTGATGATTGAAAATTCTAATTTGGCTTATCAATCACTTGTGCAAAATCAAACGCTTTTAAAAGCGGATAACTGTCAAACTCTCAACCAAGATGCTTTAGTTTTTTTAAGTCAAAATACACAAAAATTTGATATTATTTTCTGCGATCCGCCTTATAATAAAAATTGGCTAGATAAGTTATTACCCATTTTAAATCAGCATGTTACTGAAAATGGTGTGGTGTATGTTGAGGCAGAGCGTGAGATTGAGAATAGTGCGCAGTGGACAATTCTTAAGAAAAACAAAGCAGGCAATGTGTATTATCATTTGCTAAAATCTGCTTAATTAATAAAGGCCATTTATATGAGCAAAAACCGCATCGCCGTTTACCCTGGCACTTTCGATCCCATCACCTTGGGGCACGAGGATATTGTGCGCCGTGCCGCCGATTTGTTTGATGAAGTCATCGTGGCGGTGGCGGGCAGCACCAATAAGCGCACGCTGTTTAGCCTAGAGGAGCGCGTATCGTTGGCGCAAAGCGTGTTTAAAAAAGCGGATAACGTGAAAGTGGTCGGTTTCAACAGCTTATTGATGCAATTTGTGCAAGAGCAGGGCGCGCAAATTGTGGTGCGCGGCTTACGTGCGGCCAGCGATTTCGAGTACGAATTTCAACTCGCTGGCATGAATCGCAAGCTCTACCCTAAATTAGAGACCGTATTTTTTACGCCTTCTGAGCAATATATGTTTGTATCAAGCACGCTGGTGCGCGAAGTCGCCATATTGGATGGCGATGTTCATCAGTTCGTATCGCCTACGGTAGAAGTGGCGATTAAGAATAAGCTAGGAAAATAAATATAAATTGATTAACACAATAGAAATTTATTTTTGCGAGATAAAGCGCAAGAAGCCGCGGAACGAACGACGCAGACATATTGCCGTGTATAGGCTAGGAGTGAGTGAGCACGCGACACAGCGATTTGCTCGCAAAACAGATTTATGGCATTGTTAATTACTGATGAGTGTATAAATTGCGATGTTTGTGAGCCAGAGTGCCCAAATGGCGCAATCTATCAGGGGCAGGAAATTTACGAGATTAACCCTAATTTATGCACCGAATGCGTTGGCCATTTTGATAAACCGCAATGCATAGTGGTGTGTCCTGTTGATTGCATTCCGCTGAACCCAGAGTTTATGGAAACGCAGGAACAATTAATGCAGAAATATCACCAAATTACGGCCACTTAATCTAAAACAAAAGGAAAACGTATGAGAGTTTTACACACCATGTTACGCGTCGGTGATTTGCAACGTTCTATTAATTTTTACACCAATGTGTTGGGCATGAAATTACTGCGCACTTCTGATTATCCCGATGGTGAATTTACGCTCGCGTTTGTGGGTTACGGCAACGAGTATGAAAATACAGTTTTGGAACTCACCTATAATTACGGCAAGACCAGCTACGAGATGGGTGTCGCGTACGGTCACATGGCGATAGAAGTAGATGATGCCTACAGCGCATGTGATGCGGTGACAGCGAAGGGCGGTAAGGTGGTGCGACCTGCGGGGCCAATGAAGCACGGCACGTTGGTCATCGCATTTGTAGAAGATCCGGATGGTTACAAGATTGAGTTTATTCAAAAAGGTAGCATCGAATATCCTAAGTAATATCAAGTAATGTCTTGGGTTTTATACTTGCTAGAGTGCAATAACGGCGCGTATTACGCGGGCATTACCAACGATTTAGAGGCGCGATTTGCAGCGCATTTGGCGGGCAAAGGCGCACGCTATACGCGCGCAAACCCGCCAGTTAACATCATCGCTTCAAAACTTTATGCAGATAGATCAAGCGCTAGCGTGGCAGAAGCAGCTTTGAAAAATTTGCCAAGAAGTAAAAAGCTGGGATTCTTTCATGAATAAGTCAGAGTTATTAATTGCCGTACAATCAGCGCTGGATGGCGATTGGGATAAGTCGCACAATATCGCGCAAGACTATTCTGACAGCACTGCCAATTGGATACACGCCGTGTTGCACAAAATTGAAGGCGATATGTGGAACAGCAACTATTGGTATGCCAGAACTTCAGGTAAAAAGTACGATGATTTTAGCGACGCAAATGCAGAATTAATTGCGATTCAAAACAGTTTAAAATAGATAGTCTGTAACCGTAAAGGTTGTCCCCGCAGAATATATCAGCTGAAGCTGGTTATTCATGCGTGAAACCCAATATCCATGAGGTCTGCAGGCTATATGTTTTTAAATGTTTTTTTAAGTGATTTACACACATTACAAACAAAAAAGCCTGCAATTGCAGGCTTTTTTCGAGTTGGATAATAAATCCAACAAAAGTTAACAATGCTTATGAGGCATCAGATAAAGTCGCGTACTGCAATTTACCGTTGATAATCACGAACTGTGCATCTTGTTTGCCATCTTCTTTTTGCACTGCATCATGATAAATCCAAACAGAGCCGACTTTAGCGCCTGCGGTATCTTTTAGCGTTTGAATCTCATCTGGCGCACCAAAGTTGTAACCAAGGTGATCCATATTAGTTTTAGCCAATATTTGGTAAAACTTGGGTGATGAAACGGCGATACCGTTGTTGTTTAAGCCTTCATGAAAGCCTTCTGCATTGGCCTGTAAGCTAGATAAAACTAAGCCGCCAACCAGTAAGCCATTGATAAAAACGTTATTGATGAACTTTTGGTTCATAATTTTAAATCTCCTTTTGTAAAGAGATTCTATTGTAATCAATGGATGTTACAGATTGATGGCGTGGATGTAACTGGAATGTAAGTATTGGTAAAAATATCGACCCTGCAAACCGCATGGATATTGGGTTTCGCGTATGAATAACCAGCTTCAGCTGGTATATTCTGCGGGGACAACCCTTGCGGTTGCAGAGCATATTTTGTAAGCTGAGCTAGCAATCATCAAGGAAAAGCAGGCATGGTTGGCTCGGTTCCCTCGCAAATAGCCTGCGGATAGCGCTCTTTAACCAGTTGCTCAATACTCTCAGTGCGGCTACGCGGTACATCTACCATCATCAAAAACTTGCCGCTTTCAATGGCTGGTGCAAATCGCGTAATTTGGCTATTCGCAATGCTGCTGCCTACCATACTCGATATCCATGCGCCAAGGCCAGTGCCGATTAAAAATGTGGCTAAAATTGTGCCGCCACTCAGTACCATTTCGCCTGGAAATACCATCACGAACACCCCTAAAAGAATGCCAGTCAGCCCACCAAATACCATGCCGCGTTCTAGCGCAGGTACAAAGTCGCTCTTTTGCAGAAACGACGCTTCGGGCAGGCCTTCGAGTGGGGTGTCGCGTTTGGCTAATACATGAATATGTCGCTGATCAACCCGCGCCAGTAAAAGAACATCGACAATTTTTTTGGTGATTTCGATCCCGGGGACTAAAAAATACATGCGTTTCATGACCATTCTCCTCCATTAGCACCTCAAGTTAAGGTTGCGCGCATACGCCAAATGGAGAGAAGCAGACTGTATTTAACTCAGTCTCGCATCTATCTTTTAAACTCATATGGCAAGCATATACGCCCACCCACATAAATCATTGTTACTTGACTTCGACAGCTGATTTACTTGAAAAGTTCTTCTGATTAGATATTGGTCTGCAGAGCGGATTAATTGACGCAATATGCTTAACTAAAAGTGAAGTTAGCTCGATTGTTCGTGTGTAGAATTACCCCATAGAACACTAACAATATCAGCACCGATAAACTCTTCCAACATTCCTGATGGTTTACCTCTCCCAATGTACTTTCCAAGTCTAACTGTCCAAAGCAATTTCTTTGAGTCAAGAATTTCAGCGATTTCATTTATGATATTTTTTATATCGTCTTTTTGACGGTTAATCTTAGCTATGTTGCCTAGCTCCTTAGCTTTACTTCCAAATTTTTGGCTCTCTTCTACAATTTTGATAACTGCCGTATCCCACGTATAACCTAAATCAGCGAGAATTTCATCTGTTAGGTATAGATTTTCAGATTCGTGACATTGTAGTTGTACAAATGGAACATGCTTTTGCGGCGAGCTAGGCTGATGTTGCGGCAGCCCTTTATCACCATCAAGTAGAGCTATTCCACGAAGATTGATATCTTCGGATAGTGCTGCAAACATATTTTCCAGGGTTTTGCGATATTTTTTAATTTCATCACCATTGCATGGCAGAACACAAATATCCACTTTCCCAGATCTAGCTACTTGTACCCAAATTCGATAGTCGTCGTCACCTTCGACAAGCATAACTGGAGCGGCAAACAATGGCCCCATGATTAGGTGCCCACCTAAAAAGCTGGCTATCTCTTTAGTGATTGGGTTGTATTTTTCAGCAGTTATAAGACTTTCTTCAGGTCTTAAATATAATAAGCTGACATCATCCTTTCCAAACTGACCTAAGGCAGACAGTAGTGTTGTAGAGTGCGTGGCTACTATTACTTGTACATTGTATTCTTTTGAAATTTTACAAACGAAGTCCGCGAACTTAATTTGTAGGTCAGGGTGAATATGGGCATCTGGCTCATCAATTAGCAGTACCCGCTTTTGCGTTTTTTCAAGTTCCCATACCCCAACTATTGTTAGAATATCCATGCCTATCGTTAGAAGCTGAGACTCACCACTACTTAATGTGCTTACTGACGTTACAATGCTTCCATCCTTGACACGTTTTAGTTCGTAAAATGGGTTGTCATTTTTTACGCTAATAGTAAAATCTGGAAGAATGATAGCTAGGAATTTAAATAAGTCACTAGGATCGTGCTCAATATCCTCGCGCTTTTTTGTTCCTCTAGTTGTGTAATAACCTTGTATTCTTGTTACTACGTTTTGCCTATAGTTCGCAGCAAAGTTACCTTGAGAGTTATTTTTTCTTCCCGCAGAAGTTGTTGAGTTTAATACAAGTCCAGCTTCAAAGGTGATGTCACCAGTCCTTTCAGGCACAATATAATGTGAATTTTCAATAAATAAATCTCGATAGGCTCGCAAAAGTATACTTTTTCCGCAACCATTTCTACCCAAAAGTACATTTACTTTGTTTAAGCCACGCAAGCACCATTGTTCACCACCAAGATGAGCAGGGCGATTAATCAGAGTTTCTTGGGGTTGGTTATCTAACATTCAAATTTAACTTAATCCTCTTTAAGATAATTCTCAGTATTACCCAAAAAAGTCTTTCGCTTTATCTACCCAGCTTTTGTTTTTTGGGCTATGTTTCCCCGCATCAGCTTGTGTGCTGGTGTCAAATTCGCGTAGTAAATCTTTTTGTTTCTCAGTCAGCCTCACCGGTGTTTCTATTACTACATGCACCATCAAATCGCCGTGGTCAGATTGACGTAAAGGTTTAATGCCTTTGCCTTTTAATCTAAATACCGCACCCGTTTGCGTTTCGGCGGGTATTTTCATTTTGGCAGAGCCGCCCAGTGTGGGCACTTCAATCTCGCCGCCCAAGGCCGATTTGGTAAAGCTAATTGGCATTTCGCAATGTAAATTACCGCCATCGCGTTGAAAAATTGCGTGTTGTTTTAGGTGAATTACCACATACAAATCGCCGGTTGGGCCGCCATTGACGCCAGCTTCGCCTTCGCCGCTTAAACGTATTCTGTCGCCTTCATCAACCCCGGCGGGGATTTTGACAGACAAAGTTTTGTTTTGCTTAATGCGCCCAGCGCTGTGACAAGTGGGGCAAGGGTCTTTCACCATTTTGCCAGTGCCGTGACAATTTGGGCAGGTTTGTTGTACCGAGAAAAAGCCTTGCTGCATGCGCACTTGGCCGTGTCCGCCGCAGGTGCCGCAGGTGACAGGTTGTGTGCCAGGGCGCGCACCAGAACCTTTGCAGGTTTCGCAAGTGGTTTGTACGGGGATGCGGATTTTGGTTTCAGTGCCTTTGGCCGCGTCTTCTAGGCTAATTTCCATGTTGTAGCGCAAATCGGCACCGCGATACACATTGTTGCGTTGCCCACCAGCTCTGCCACCACCAAAAATATCACCGAAAATATCACCAAACGCATCGCCAAAACCTGCACCACCAAAGCCGCCCGCACCGCCTGCGCCTTGCTCAACACCCGCGTGACCATATTGGTCATAAGCGCCTCGTTTTTGGTCGTCTGAGAGCATTTCATAGGCTTCTTTCGCCTCTTTAAATTGCGCCTCTGATTTCGGGTTGTCAGGGTTGCGGTCGGGGTGATACTTCATCGCAAGCTTGCGATAAGATTTTTTAATTTCTTCTTCACTGGCATCTTTGTTGATGCCTAACACTTCGTAGTAATCTCTTTTTGCTGCCATTTTTTATCCAATTGCTTAAAAGTTAGAGCATAGACAAAAGCCACGATGTCCGTGGCTCTTGGCTTGCAGGCTAATTATTGCAGATTCGCATTAGTCTTTTTTCACTTCTTCAAACTCAGCGTCAACCACTTCGGCATCCACCGTTTTTTCGCCTTCTGGGCTTGGCTGAGCGCTTTGTGTATTGGCTTCAGCCTGTTGCGCAGCATACACTTTCTCACCCAGTCTTTGCGAAGCTTCCATCAGCGCATTGGTTTTGGCTTCAATCACGTCTTTGTCGTCACTTTGCAGCACTTCTTCAACGTCCTTAATGGCGGTTTCAATAGCAGTTTTTTCTGCTTCATCCAACTTATCGCCATGTTCAGTCATCGATTTTTTCACGCTGTGTACCATGCCGTCTGCGGCGTTACGCGCATCTACTAGTTCGCGATATTTTTTGTCTTCATCGGCATACTTAACAGCATCTTCTTCCATTTGCTTAATTTCTTCTTCAGAAAGACCGCTGTTGGCTTTGATGGTAATTTTGTTTTCTTTGCCAGTGGCTTTATCTTTTGCGCTTACATGCAAAATACCGTTGGCATCAATGTCAAACGTCACCTCAATTTGCGGCATTCCTCGTGGTGCGGGCGGAATATCGCTTAAGTTAAACTGTCCGAGCGATTTATTAGCAGAAGCCATTTCGCGCTCACCTTGTAATACCTGAATCGTCACCGCATTTTGGTTATCATCGGCGGTTGAGAATGTTTGCGATGCCTTGGTAGGAATCGTGGTATTTTTCTTAATCACCTTAGTCATCACGCCGCCAAGCGTTTCGATGCCTAGCGAGAGTGGAGTCACGTCTAGCAACAATACATCTTTCACATCGCCTTGCAATACGCCACCTTGAATTGCCGCGCCTACCGCCACCGCTTCATCTGGATTTACGTCTTTACGTGGTTCTTTGCCGAAAATATCTTTTACTTTCTCTTGTACTTTTGGCATGCGGCTTTGACCACCCACTAATATCACGTCAGTAATATCTGCAATTTTTACGCCTGCGTCTTTAATGGCCGTTTTGCAAGGACCCATGGTGCGTTCGATTAAATCGTCCACCAAACTTTCAAGTTTTGCGCGGGTAAGTTTTACCACTAAATGCTTAGGCCCAGTCGCATCGGCTGTGATGTAAGGTAAATTCACTTCAGTTTGCGTTGCGCCAGAGAGTTCAATTTTGGCTTTTTCCGCAGCTTCTTTTAAGCGTTGTTTAGCCAATAAATCATTGCGTAGATCTAAGCCGCCATTATCCTTTTTAAACTCATCTGCCAAAAAGTCGATGATGCGGTTATCAAAGTCTTCGCCACCTAGGAAAGTATCGCCGTTTGTCGAAAGCACTTCAAATTGGTGCTCACCATCAATTTCAGAAATTTCAATGATAGAAATATCAAACGTACCGCCACCTAAGTCATACACGGCGATTTTGCGGTCACCTTCTTGTTTGTCCATCCCAAACGCAAGCGCAGCCGCTGTAGGCTCATTGATAATGCGCTTTACATCCAAACCAGCGATACGTCCTGCGTCTTTAGTAGCTTGGCGTTGACTATCGTTAAAATAGGCAGGTACAGTAATCACTGCCTCTGTCACTTCCTCACCCAAGTAGTCTTCGGCTGTTTTCTTCATTTTGCGTAATACTTCAGCAGAAATTTGCGGCGGTGCCATTTTTACGCCGCGCACCTCTACCCACGCGTCGCCGTTGTCAGCTTTGGTGATGGTATAAGGCATCAGCTTGATGTCTTTTTGTACTTCTTTTTCTTCGAACCTACGCCCAATTAAACGCTTTACTGCATATAGTGTATTTTTGGGGTTGGTTACCGCTTGGCGCTTAGCCGGTGCGCCAGCTAGAATTTCGCCATCTTCTTGATACGCGATAATTGATGGCGTTGTGCGTGTGCCTTCTGCGTTTTCAATCACGCGTGGTTTGCCGCCTTCCATCACAGCGACGCAAGAGTTTGTTGTACCTAAATCAATACCAATAATTTTGCCCATTTTAAATTCCTTTTTCCTTCAATTTAGTTCTATAAACTTGGTTAATTAAAACCGTCTTGAGTGTAATGTTGGGTGGTTTTTTTTATTTTCAATAGCCTTAAAAAAATTAAGGCTATTTCGTGGTCTTACTTTGCAACCATCACCAATGCAGGCCGTAACACGCGGTCATTCAGTGTGTAGCCTTTTTGCAGCACGGTAGTTACCGTATTTGGTTCGCCGCTATTTTCTAGCATTGAAATTGCTTGATGTTTGTTCGGATCAAACTTTTC
>JANMYB010000100.1:0-31891 GCA_031381645.1 Methylotenera sp. | reverse complement strand
ACCGCGACGGGCACAGATATCCGACAATTCTGGATTTTCTGATAAGAACCCATAGCCTGGATGCAGTGCATCGCAGCCTGCAGCCACCGCCACGTTAACAATGTTGTGCGCATTTAAGTAGCCTGCAACTGGATCAGCGCCCAAATTATAGGCCTCGTCGGCTTTTTTAACATGCAGCGCATGACGATCGGCGTCAGCATAAATCGCGACAGATTTAATGCCCATTTCAGAACAAGCGCGTACAATACGCACTGCAATCTCACCCCGATTAGCAACTAGAATTTTTTTGAACACTATTACTGCCTTAAATATCAACTGCAAACCCTCAGAGTATAACACGCAGGCGCGCTCTAAGGGATATGGTCAATTGCAAAAAACAGGTTTAATTTAACATATTCATGATGAATTTATTGATTATAAACAACTTAGAGTTCGCCCAAAAACAACAAAAACTTCAAGATAGTTTTTATGTTTCTAGCTTTAAAAGACTGGCCGAAACGCTATCTCTGCCTGATGAAAATGCTGGTTTGGCGGCAGTTTATTTCGAACTTACAGGCGATTTCAAACGGTTTCGTCAGCCTAGCTTGCATTTACATATCAAAGCCAAATTACCAGTGATTTGCCAGCGCTGCCTAGATGAAATGTTGGTTGATATGGATTTAAGCTTCGATTATTTAATCAACAATGTTACTATTAATGAGCTTGATGAAAATGACGAAACAGATTGGTTAGAAGCGAATAATGAGATGAATTTGCAAGAATTAATTGAAGATGAGCTACTTTTAGCTATGCCAATTGCACCAACGCATGATAAAAACTGCAGTAAATTGATTATGCAAAGCGGCGAAAAGCCTAATCCGTTTGCGATATTAAAAGATAAATTTAAATAAATCTGTAGGCGATTGATTTACATTAAAGCACAATTGCATTAAAATGCGCGCTTCATGAATTTTATAGCAGTATCTTTGGAGCATTATCATGGCAGTTCAACAAAATAAAAAGTCACCTTCAAAACGCGGCATGCATCGCTCGCATGACTTTTTAGTAAACCCACCGTTGGCCGTTGAGCCAACCACAGGCGAGACGCATTTGCGTCACCACATTAGCCCAAGCGGCTACTACCGTGGCCGCAAAGTAGTAGCAACAAAAGGCGAGTAAGCTCACTTTTGCTACTGGAATTTGTTTTAACCTATACGCCGCACTCTCAATTTAGTGCGGCGTTTGCACATCTAGTATTTGTAAACTAGCGTTGACAATCATTGAATAATTACATCTAATTCAAATGATGGATATTACAATCGCTATTGACGCTATGGGAGGGGATTACGGCCCTCATGTCACCGTTCCCGCTGCGCTAAGCGCGCTCAAAGAAGACGCTCAGCTCAATATTGTATTAGTTGGCTTGCAAGAAGTTATTCAAGCCGAATTAAAGGTACTTAAAGCGAGCGTCAGCCCACGATTGCGCATCCACCACAGCACAGAAGTGGTGTTAATGGACGAAACACCGCAAATTGCGCTTAAAAACAAAAAAAACTCTTCCATGCGCGTGGCAATTAATTTGGTGAAATCTGGAGAGGCGCATGCTTGTGTAAGCGCAGGCAATACTGGCGCGCTTATGGCAACTGCGCGCTTTGTGCTGAAAACCTTGCCAGGCATTGATAGACCTGCTATTGCAAGCGCACTACCGAGCGAAAAGGGCGATACACATATGCTCGATTTGGGTGCCAATGCGGACTGCACGCCAGAGCAATTGTTACAATTTGCCATTATGGGCGCGATGTTAGTGAGTTGTGTAGATAACAAGCCAAACCCTACGGTAGGCTTGTTAAATATAGGCTCTGAAGACATTAAAGGCAACGAAGTTGTTAAGCAAACAGCCGAATTATTGCGTGCTAGCCACTTGAACTTTTACGGTAATGTAGAAGGTGATGACATTTTTAAAGGGACGGTGGATGTGGTGGTGTGCGACGGTTTTGTAGGCAATGTTTCGCTAAAAACCACTGAAGGTTTGGCGCACATGATGGGCAAATTTTTAACGCAAGAATTTAAGAGAAATTGGCTCACAAAAATCATGGCACTGGGTGCGATGCCAGTGCTTAAAGCTTTTAAAAAGCGCTTAGATCCTCGCCTTTACAATGGTGCGAGCTTTTTGGGCCTGCGTGGCATTGTGGTAAAAAGTCACGGTGGTGCGGATGCTGTTGCGTTTAATCATGCTATAGAAGTGGCAGTAAAAGAGGCACGCAGCGGTGTGCTGCAACGCATTACACGGCAATTAGAAATTGAACATATTCAACCAGTTTTGCCTGCTGAAATAGAAAGCAATATGCAATGATTTATAGCAAAATCGCGGGTACTGGTAGTTATTTGCCAAAAAAAATCCTCAGCAATAAAGATTTAGAGAAAATGGTGGACACCACCGATGAGTGGATTTTTTCGCGCACTGGTATACGCGAGCGGCACATTGCGGCAAAAGGCGAATTTACTAGCGATTTAGCGCTGGAAGCTGCCAAAAACGCCATGGCTAGCGCAGGTATCGAGGCAAATCAAATCGATTTAATTATTGTTGCCACTACCACGCCCGATAAAATTTTCCCAAGCGTTGCGACCATGTTACAGCGCAAATTAGGCATCGCTGGCTGTCCAGCTTTTGACGTGCAAGCGGTGTGTAGCGGCTTTATTTACGCGCTTGCCACGGCAGATAATTTCATTAAAGCGGGGAGCGCTAAGTGCGTTTTGGTGTTAGGTGCGGAAACGTTCTCGCGTATTACCGATTACACTGATAGAAGCAACTGCATTTTGTGGGGTGATGGTGCTGGAGCCGTTATTCTGCAAGCCTCACAAGAGCAAGGCATTATTTCTACGCATCTGCATGCTGATGGTAACTTTGAAAAAATGCTGCATGTGCCACGCAAGCATGATGGCACACCAGATACCGTACATATGGAAGGCAACGCCGTATTTAAAATGGCGGTGAATACGCTAGACCAAATTGTCGATGAAACGCTGGTAGCAAACAACATGCAAAAGTCTGACATCGATTGGCTGGTACCGCATCAGGCCAATATTCGCATTCTGCAAGCTACCGCTAAAAAGCTCGACATGCCCATGGATAAAGTAGTGGTCACGGTCGATAAGCATGGCAATACTTCTGCCGCCTCGATTCCGCTGGCGCTAGACGTGGCGGTGCGCGATGACCGCATCAAACCTGGAGATGTTATCCTTATGGAAGCGTTTGGTGGCGGCTTTACTTGGGGTAGCGCCCTGATAAAATTTTAGGTTTAAATAGTAAAAATATGACAAAAAAAACTGCATTTTTCTTCCCTGGTCAAGGCTCACAATCGGTCGGCATGATGGCTGGCTTCGGCGACAATGCTGTTATTAAACAAACGTTTAATGAAGCTTCAGATATCTTAGGCGTAGATTTTTGGGCGATGGCAACTGAACCAAACGAGCTGTTAAATCAAACACAACACACGCAACCTCTGATGCTAACAGCAGGTATTGCCACTTATCGTGCTTATATTCAAGCAGGTGGCGTACAGGCCAGTATTTATGCGGGTCATAGCCTAGGTGAATATACCGCTTTAGTGGCTTCAAATGCACTAAGTTTTGCTGATGCGCTGCCGCTGGTGAGACTTCGCGCAGAGGCTATGCAATCTGCCGTGCCAGAAGGTGTGGGCGCAATGTCTGCGATATTGGGCTTAGATGATGACGCTGTGCGAGCTGTTTGCGCAGAAGCGGCGCAAGGTGAAGTATGTGAGGCAGTCAATTTAAATTCACCAGGCCAAGTGGTGATTGCTGGTAACAAAGCAGCGGTTGAGCGTGGCATGGAGCTCGCCAAAGCAAAAGGTGCAAAACGCGCATTACCACTTCCTGTTAGCGTTC
This sequence comes from Methylotenera sp., assembly GCA_031381645.1. Classification (GTDB taxonomy): domain Bacteria; phylum Pseudomonadota; class Gammaproteobacteria; order Burkholderiales; family Methylophilaceae; genus Methylotenera_A. The sequence goes on along the minus strand of JANMYB010000100.1, from coordinate 28,006 downwards.
CATCGCACTGCGCACTGATGAAACCAGCTGCAGAAAAACTGGCAGAATACTTAAAAAATGTAATAATCAATACGCCAACCACTCCAGTATTACACAATGCGGATGTAGCTTATTACAGCGACTCAGCTAAAATAAAAGATGCTTTGGTGCGCCAGCTGTATTCACCTGTACGTTGGGTAGAAACAATGCAAGCGATTCATGCGCTGGGCATCAAAAACTCTGCAGAATGCGGACCAGGTAAAGTGCTTGCAGGCTTAACTAAACGTATCATAGCTGACTTGCCGTGCACTGCTTTAATCAGTAATGAAATAATTTTAGAATTTATAAATCAATAGTTTATAGGGTTTATTTAATGACGAATATACTAAATGGACAAATCGCTTTAGTCACTGGCGCCAGTCGCGGTATCGGTGCTGCGATTGCGCAAGAGTTGGGTAAACAGGGTGCTACTGTAATAGGTACAGCCACCACGGCTGGTGGCGCAGAAAACATTAACGCCAGCCTGAAAGCCTCAAATGTAAAGGGCTTAGGCATTGCATTGGACGTGAATGATAGCGCGCAAATTGAGGTGATTTTAGCAGAAATTGCCGCTAAATTTGGCGATGTGACGATTTTGGTGAATAACGCTGGCATTACGCGTGATACTTTATTAATGCGAATGAAAGCTGAAGATTGGGATGCTGTCATTTCAACCAATTTAACCTCTGTTTACAGAATGAGCCAAGCCGTATTGCGTCCAATGATGAAAGCACGCACTGGCCGCATCATCAGTATTTCTAGTGTGGTAGGCCACATGGGCAATGCTGGTCAGACCAATTATGCTGCAGCTAAAGCGGGCATGGCAGGCTTTACCAAATCACTGGCTGCAGAGGTTGGTAGCCGTAATATTACTGTGAATTGTGTGGCACCAGGCTTTATAGATACCGATATGACGGCTGAATTGCCAGAAGCGATTAAGACTAAAATGCTAGAGAATGTACCGCTTGGGCGCTTAGGCAATGTGAATGAAATCGCGGCCACAGTAGCATTTTTAGCCAGCCCTAGCGCTGCTTATATTACGGGCGAGACGATACACGTGAATGGCGGTATGTACTCCGCATAACCAATAAATTATTTTTGTAACTTTTTTTGTATTTGGGCAGAGTTTTGTTAGAATACGCACTTAGTCTGGCTGTATTGATATTATGGTCACTAATTTTCAATTAAAGGGGTAAATAGATGTCTGACATCGAACAACGCGTTAAAAAAATTGTTGCTGAACAATTAGGTGCAAATGAAGCGGATGTTAAAAACGCTTCGTCATTTGTAGATGACTTGGGTGCTGATTCTCTCGACACAGTTGAGCTGGTAATGGCGCTGGAAGAAGAATTTGACTGTGAGATTCCTGATGAAGAGGCAGAGAAAATCACCACAGTTCAATTAGCGATTGATTACATCAATACAAACCTCAAATAAATTCACACTTCAGCCCTCCAAAAGAGGGCTGATTTCTTTTGTATTCTATAAATAAGTCTATATGTCAAAACGTAGAGTTGTTATAACAGGCTTAGGCGTGGTTTCTCCTGTGGGAATCGGTACGCAAAGCGCTTGGGAAACCTTATTAAAAGGCCAATCTGGCATTACGCGTATTACCAAATTTGACCCTAGTGCTTTTTCTAGTCAAATCGCTGGTGAGGTTAAAAACTTTAATGTCGAAGATTATTTGCCTGCCAAAGACGCACGCCGCATGGATACTTTCATCCAATACGGTTTAGTAGCTGGCATAGAGGCGTTTAAAGACTCTGGCATCGAAGTGACTGAGCAAAATGCCGAGCGTATTGGCGTATCTATTGGTTCTGGTATTGGTGGTTTAGGCTTAATCGAGTCCACTAACGACAATTACGACGAAGGTGGCCCGCGCAAAATTTCGCCATTTTTCATTCCGGGCACTATCATTAATATGATTTCGGGCAACTTAAGCATTATGTTTGGCTTAAAAGGCCCAAATGTCGCCATCGTCACCGCTTGTACCACAGGCACACATAGCATTGGCGATGCCGCGCGCATGATTGAATACGGCGATGCTGATGTGATGGTAGCAGGTGGCGCAGAAGCTGCGATTACCGAGCTTTCAGTTGGCGGTTTTGCTTCTGCGCGCGCACTATCAAACCGTAATGATGACCCTGCAACTGCCAGTCGTCCGTGGGACAATGACCGCGATGGCTTTGTAATAGGCGAGGGCGCGGGCGTAATGGTGCTTGAAGAGTATGAGCACGCAAAAACACGTGGTGCACGTATTTATGCCGAGCTGAGTGGTTATGGCATGAGTGCAGATGCCTATCATATGACGGCGCCAAATATGGACGGGCCTAGGCGCTCTATGGTGAATGCACTTAAAAACGCAGGTGTTAATCCAGAACAAGTACAGTTTATGAACGCACATGGAACATCAACGCCTCTAGGCGATACTAACGAAACCAACGCGATTAAAGCGACTTTTGGTGATTATGCATACAAACTAGTTGTCAACTCGACAAAATCAATGACAGGTCACTTATTAGGCGGCGCAGGCGGTTTAGAATCAGTATTTACTGTACTTTCTATTTACAATCAAGTTTCACCACCAACAATTAACATATTCAACCAAGACCCAGAGTGTGATTTGGATTATTGTGCCAATACGGCGCGGGATTTAAAAATCACCTATGCACTGAAAAATAACTTTGGTTTTGGTGGTACTAATGGAAGCCTAGTTTTCAAAAAAATATAAAGCCTTTTAGAAGACATAAGTTTTATATTCTCTCGAAAGCCTACAAATTAAACGTTTGTGGGCTTTTTTATTCACGGCGCGTATGGTTTAATTGCACCTAATGGCGCGTACTCATTCATATCTCATCAACGGCAGTTTTGATTTTGCCATTTCGCCGTTTGACCGCGGTCTTGCTTATGGTGACGGCGTTTTTCGCACGCTGGTAATGCGTAACAGCGTGCCAGAAAGTTGGCCATTACATTATCAAAAATTAGTCGCAGATTGTGCGGCAATTAATATCGTCTGCCCAAGCGCCGAGTTGCTGATGAGCGATTTGCAGCAATTATTTTTACTCGACGATGTGGCGGTAGCCAAAATTATCATCACGCGCGGCGAAGGAAATCGCGGCTACTCACCACCGCCAATCACAGCACCACTGCGAGTTGTGACTAAGTCTGCCATGCCAGAATATCCTGAAGAGCGCTTTAATGAAGGTGTAAATTTACATGTGTGCAAAACACGTTTAAGTTTGCAACCTAAGCTGGCTGGAATTAAACATTTAAATCGGCTGGAAAACGTGCTGGCGCGCATGGAATGGAACGATCAGGCTATTGCTGACGGTATTTTGCTAGACATGGAAGGCAACGTGATTGAATGCACGGCGGCTAATATTTTTGCGCGCTTTGGTGACATGCTCATCACGCCAAGCCTTGTGCAATGCGGCGTTTCAGGCATTACGCGACAACGCATTTTTGAGCTAGCGCATACGCTTTCCCTTAAAACTTCAGTTGAAACGTTTAATTTGGAAAAATTATTTGCGGCGGATGAAGTGATTATTTGCAACAGTATTTATGGAGCCTGGCAAGTGCATCAAATTGATGAAAAAACCATCAAAACAAATGGCCTGGGAGCCAATATCCGCGAGGCTTGCAGGCCATCATAAAACAAATGTTAAAACTTATTAAAATTGCTTTTTTTATTGGCTTATTGGCTACTGTTGGCCTTGGCGCTTGGTTGTACAACTACGCTAAAACACCGCTTAATTTGTCGCCCGAAGCGCAAGAAATCACCATCAAACCCAATAGCGGACTCAAAAGCATCGCCAGCCAACTGGTCGATCAAGACGTACTGTCAAGCGCTTTACCGTTTGTGGTGTTGGCAAAAATCATGCAAAAAGAATCGGAGTTGCAGGCGGGCGACTACACGCTGAACAAAAACGTTTCTCCCTACCAGTTGATGCTGTCGCTCAATCATGGCAAAGCCACACAAGGCAGTATCACATTTATAGAAGGTAAAACTTTTAAGCAAATGCGCGTAAAATTGGCGAAAAACGATAGCGTTAAAACCACAATTGCAGATTTAAGCGAGATGGAAGTCATGCGAATGGTGGGTAAGGGCGAAAAACATGCAGAAGGTTTGTTTTTCCCCGATACATTTTATTTCGATCGCGGCACCGCGGATATTGTGCTGTTAAAGCGTAGCTATGAAATTATGCAGACTAAATTAACAGAAGCATGGGAGAGTCGTTCGTCTGGATTGCCTTACAAGGATAGTTACGAGGCGCTTATAATGGCGTCTATCGTCGAAAAAGAAACTGGAAAAGCAAGCGAGCGACCAGAAATTGCAGGTGTTTTTCTCAACCGTTTGCGCATCGGCATGCGCTTACAAACCGATCCAACGGTGATTTACGGCATAGGTGACAAGTATGATGGCAACATTCGCCGCAAAGATTTAACCACAGATACTATATACAATACCTACACGCGCGACGGCCTGCCGCCCACGCCAATCGCCATGCCTGGCTTAGCCTCCATCGAGGCAGCTTTACACCCAAAAAAAACCAAAGCACTATATTTTGTGGGAAAAGGCGATGGCAGCCACGAATTTTCAAATTCTTTGGTCGAACATAATCGTGCTGTGGCAAAATATCAGTTGAAAAGGAAAGCAAAGAAATAATGGTAGCAACACGCAAAAAACGCGGTAAATTTATTACCTTAGAAGGCATGGACGGCGCAGGCAAAAGCACGCACATTCCCAATATAATTGTTGCACTTAAAGCGCGTGGTGTAGAAGTTGTTTCAACGCGCGAACCAGGCGGAACAAAGCTTGGAGAGAAGTTGCGCGCTTTATTATTACACGATGCAATGCATGCAGAAACTGAGACTTTACTTATGTTTGCTGCGAGGCGAGAACATATCGCCAACATCATTGAGCCTGCACTTAAACGCGGCGCTTACGTGCTTTCCGATAGATTTACCGACGCAACTTATGCCTACCAGTGCGGCGCCAAGGGCGTTTCTAGCCATAAAATCAAGCAATTAGAAAAATGGGTACAGGGTAGCTTGCAGCCTGATTTGACGTTACTTTTTGATGTGCCTGTAGAAATTAGCATGAAAAGACTCGCTACAGCGCGCGAGCCTGATAAATTTGAGCGTGAAGATGCGAAGTTTTTTGAAAAGTTACGCCAAGCTTATTTAATACGTGCCAAGGAGAATCCTGCGCGTTTTCGTATCATTGATGCGAATCAAGCCTTGGATAAAGTTAAAGTAATAGTTGAAAATATTATTTCAACCATTTGATTATTAAGTTAATTAAAAATGTACTCTTGGCAAGCACAACAATGGCAACACATTATGCAGCGTCCAAATTTGCCGCATGCTTTATTGCTGCGCGGTCGCGCAGGCGCTGGCAAACATGATTTTGCAGTGGATTTGGCGCGAAGTCTTTTATGTAGCAAACCCCAACAAACACGGGCTTGCGGAGCATGCCCAAGCTGCATCTGGTTTGCAGAAGACGGCCATCCAGATTTTCGCTTAATTTCACCTGAAGACGCCGATGAATCTGAAGATGCGCCAAAAAAGAAAGTAACGAAAAAAAGCCAAATTTCTGTCGCGCAAATACGCCAACTCATTGATTATTTGAGTCTTTCTAGTCATCAAGTGAACTCGCGCCGTGTCATTTTAATTTCGCCTGCTGAAACGCTCAACCTCGCATCGGCTAATGCATTACTAAAAATGTTGGAAGAGCCTCCTGCCAATACCTTATTTTTATTGGTGACTAACCAGCCGCAACGTTTATTGCCCACCATTTTAAGCCGCTGCCAAGCGATAGACATGCCGCTTCCAAGCAAACTGGGTGCGCTTAACTGGCTTACCTCGCAAGGCATTAACGACGCTGAGCGCGCGCTGGATTATGCTGGAGGTGCACCCTTATTAGCTTTACAGATAGCTGAGGAAGGTGAAATCAGCTCAAATCTCGTTAAAAATTTGGCTCTAGGCGCAAAGCTTGATGCCTTCGCTTGCGCGCCTTTATTCTTGAGTATTGGCATGGAGCGCGCGCTTGAAACCTTGCAAAAATGGGTATTTGATCTTATGGGCTATAAGCTTGCACAAAATTTGCATTACCATCCTCAACAAATCGGCACTTTGCAAGCATTGTGTAAAAGCGTAAACTTGAACTTGTTATTGAGCTTTCAGAACAAGCTGCTCGACGCAAAAAAAACGGCTAATCACCCGTTAAATAATGAATTGCAGCTGGAAAATATATTGCTACAATATACGCAATTATTTAAGCCTAAAACGTAAAAGAAAAGAGCCTGCAATTGAATATGGACGTGACTACAGATCAGCTTAAAGAAGCGGTTAACAAGCCTGGCGTGCTGTCGCTAGCGATTAAAGAGAAATCGGCCTTGTACGCAGCTTACATGCCTTATGTAAAAGGTGGTGGTTTGTTTATTCCCACCAATAAAAACTTCAAAATTGGTGAAGAAGTGTTTATGTTGCTGAGTTTAGTGGATGATCCAATGAAGCTAAAAGTGGTCGGCAAGGTCATTTGGATTACGCCAGTGGCGCAAGCGAGTCGTCCGCAAGGCATTGGTGTGCAATTTAGCGAAAAAGATGGTGGTGTGGAAGTGAAAAATAAGATTGAAGCCATTCTGGGCGGCGCTTTGAAAGCTAATCGCCCAACCCATACCATGTAGCATGTTAGTCGATTCGCATTGCCACTTAAATTTTCCTGAATTTACTGAAAATATTCACGCTATCAGACAACTCATGCGCGATGAGCAAGTTGGTCACGCGTTATGTGTTTCGGTTACGCTAGATAAATTTCCAGAAGTATTGAAGCTCGCTGAGCAATATGATAATTTTTACGCGTCAGTTGGCGTACATCCAGACTACGAAGATATCGAAGAGCCCAGTGTAGAAAAGCTTGTCAGCCTAGCTAGGCACCCAAAAATAGTAGCGATTGGTGAAACAGGTTTGGACTATTTTCGACTAACAGGCGATTTGGAATGGCAACGTAATCGCTTTCGCACGCACGTTCGTGCGGCTATTTTGGCGGATAAGCCACTGATTATTCACACCCGTAGCGCGGCAGAAGACACAATAAAAATCATGCAGGAAGAGGGTGCAAAAAAAGTGGGCGGAGTAATGCACTGCTTTACCGAAAACCTAGAGGTTGCGCTGGCAGCCATTTCCATGGGGTTTTATATTTCATTTTCTGGTATTGTGACCTTTAAAAATGCCACGCAAATCAAGGAAGTCGCGCAAGCGATCCCCCTAGATAAAATGCTGGTCGAAACTGATTCTCCTTATTTGGCACCTGTGCCATTTCGTGGCAAAACCAATCAGCCGGCGTATGTGAAATATGTGGCGCAAGAAATCGCCAACCTACGCGGCATCAGCCTAGATGCGGTTATGCAAGCAACGACGCAGAATTTTTTTACGCTGTTTAAACACGCAAAAATAGTGACCTAATATGCAACTCACCATGCTAGGCGTAGGCTCCAGCGCAGGCACGCCAGTAGTGGGCTGCAACTGCGCAACGTGTAAATCTGATAATCCGCGCAACAAGCGTACGCGCTGCTCAAGCTTAATTACCTTAGATTCTGGTGAAAATATCCTCATCGACACGGGGCCAGACTTACGTGGCCAATCGTTGCGCGAAAAGATTAAACGTGTCGATGCGGTACTTTACACACATACGCATGCCGATCATCTACACGGCATTGATGATTTGCGCGCATTTTGCCAAATTCAGCACCAACAAATTCCTTTGTACGCCAAAGAAGATGCGGTTGAGCACATTAAACAGAAGTTTGGTTATGTGCTACGCGCCCCGAGCGATTTTTGGGATTTGCCAGTACTACGTACAGAGATAGTCCATGCACCTTTTAAGCTATTTGGCATCACAATTAAGCCTATCCCTGTGATGCATGGCAGAAGCCATATTTTGGGCTACCGTATTGGAAACATCGCTTACATGACGGATGTTTCAGAGATTCCAGAGTCATCTTTTGCACTTTTAGAAGACTTAGACATAGTGTTGCTCGATTGTTTGCGTGAAAAATTGCATCCAACGCATATTAATATTGAACAAAGTTTGGCTTACATAGGTCGTATTAAAGCCAAGCAAAGTTATATGATTCACATGACACATGAATTAGAATACGTATCTTTAAGCAAAAAGTTACCAAAAGACGTTTTTGTAGGTTTTGATGGCTTAAAATTACACATTAGTTGATGTTCTGGTGTTGCTTAGGTCAACAAAACGCGCCACAGGTCGTTAAACAAGCTAATATAGAATTTAATAGGTTAAAAGGAAATTAAAGTAATGACGAGTAGATTTAAGAAAATTTTAGTCAGTGGCCTTGCAATTGGTTTAGTTGCTGTTTCTAGCGCGTATGCAGCAGGTAAAACCTATACCGAAAATGAGTTTTTGGATAATTTTAGCGGAAAAACCAAAAAAGTAATTACTGCCAAATTGGGCGCGCCTGCAAAAAAGGAGCTTTCGGTTAAACCAACAAATGCGGGTCAAGTCACTGGTAAAAATCTAGAAGATAAAAGCTCTAAACCAGTTAAAGTCGAAATGTGGTACTACAAAAATATTGTGAGATACGACCCCAAACGCACTTATAAAGAAACGGAAATTACTTTTGTGAATGACCGTGCAATGAATATCGCGTTTTTCAATAATAGATAATAGTAGCTACGTGCTTGAAACATAAAGGCCGAGGGTTTAATCTCGGCCTTTTAATTACCCTTTTAACTTCGTATAATGTATATTATGTTAAATAATGTATTCTCTAAGTTTATTTGGCTCTACTTCGAATCCAATAATCCACACTCGCCTTGCCTGCACCACTAAATAATAGCGGCATGAACATCACAATATATAACAATGGCAATTTGTAGTTACCAAAACCATCTTGGTTCTCGTCGATAATGCGATAGCCTTTAAATAGCTCGGTGAGCGTGCCCCAGTGCTCTGGCCAGTGCACTGCAGATATTGCAACGATGGTAAGTATAATTAGTAAAATTGAGAAAAAACGCGTTGCTAAACCGAATGCAAGTGCGAATGCACCAAAGATTTCGAAAAACGTCGCTAAGCCCCAGCTAAAATCTGGCGGCAACAAACTAAATGGGAGTGGAAAGCTAATATCAGCAAACCAATTACTGCCATGTAACTTTTCAAAACCAGCTTCACCAAACTCCCAAGCTAATATTAGCCTGAGTGCTAGCTGTGGTAGCCACTCACCAACAACATTTAACTTAGCTCGCACGACATCGTATAAACTAGATAATTGATATAAAGATAACATGCTTTCCCCAGGAGTTGATTATTGTCTTCATTAGTCGTTGCAAAGACTAAGGCCTTACACAGTTTATGTTTTTAAATTTTTTGATTTGTATTTTTTGTTCGATATCTAAAGTAAATCCGTATCCCCAACAGGAAAGCCAAAACTATCGCGTAATAGAAAGGCTCTGTAAGATCTTTCTTAACGAGCAGGAGAAAATGCAATACCGCCAGAATGGCAATTAAATACACAACTTGATGCAACTTTTTCCACTTGGTTTTTAGGCGTTTAATCATGTAGCTATTTGATGTAGCGGCAAGTGGTATAGTGAGTATAAACGCGGCGAAGCCTACCAATATACGCGGATGCTTAGCGACATCTTTAACAATTTCACCCCAAATAAAGGCAAAATCGAGCCAAACATAAGTAACAATATGCAGGCAGGCATAAAAGAACATAAGCAATCCTAGCAAACGCCGCAATTGAATTTGCCACACCTGCCCCGTCAGTAAGCGAATTGGCGTCATGCTAAGCGTTACAAGCAGAAAAACCAGCCCCCAAGTACCCGTAGAATGCTCGACAAATTCTATAGGATTTGCACCCAAACTATCATTAAAGCCAAGGTAAACTAGGCGTGCAAGTGGCAATAATGCCAAAAACCATACAACTAGTTTAATGTAAATAATTTGCTGTTTATTCATTAGAAATTGTTGAATAAATCCATGCCAGCATACATCTGCCCTACTTGTTCTGCATAACCATTGAACATTTTTGTTTTGATTCGACCGCCAAACAAGCCCGCGCCTATTGGTTTTTCAGACGATTGTGACCAACGTGGATGATCCACTTCAGGATTTACATTGGCATAAAACCCATACTCGCTAGGCCCAGCTTTCGCCCAAGTAGTTAGCGGCATTTTTTCGACAAATCGAATTTTAACAATCGCTTTTCCACCTTTAAAACCATACTTCCATGGAGTAACCAATCTAACTGGCGAGCCATTTTGGTTTGGCAACACTTCGCCATACAAGCCAACGGCCAACAAAGTTAAAGGATTGATCGCTTCATCCATGCGTAATCCCTCAGTATAAGGCCAATCTAATATTGGCGAACGCACGCCAGGCATAGTTTTTGGATCGTTAGCAGTTATAAATTCGATATATTTAGCATTGCTAGTCGGCTCTGCCCATTTCACCAAACTCGCCAGCGGCAGTCCAATCCAAGGAACAACCATCGACCAAGCTTCTACGCAGCGATGGCGATAAATGCGCTCTTCTAGCGGCGCGAGTTTCATTAACTCTTCTATACTGATAGTCTTGCTTTTTTTGACTTCGCCTTCTATGCTAATCGTCCATGGACGAGGCTTAAACAGCACCGCTTCGCGCGCGGGGTCAGATTTGTCCGTGCCGAATTCGTAATAGTTGTTATAGGTTGTTACGTCTTGATATTTGGTCAGTTTTTCGCCTGTACCATAAGCAGTTTTAGTGTAGCCCGTGATTTTTTGTCTCGCCAGGCTTTTAACCGCAGTTTTTTCAACTTTTGCAGGCGCATTGGCGCGCCCGAGTAGTCTCGCATCACCCTCAGTAGTGCCGCCAGCAATATTTCCTGCGCGTGCTTTAGCAGATAACAATAGTACAGAACCGGCAGCCAAACCAAACCCAGCGGCTTTGATAAACTTGCGTCGGTTATCAAAGACATCGCGCGAAGTGATTTCAGATGGTTGAATGTTGCTAGGATTGGTTGCAGATTTATTGATAATAATCACGGGGAGGCGCCTTTAGTAAAAGTATATCGATGCAACTTAGTCGTCGATTTAGCAGAAACCTTACAAACTAATGTACTAATTATTGAGCTTTTTAATTGAAGCTTCAATTTCACTGACCAAACCGCCCTCACCCATACTTTTCGCCATCTTTAGCGAATCCGTCAGCAATACTTTAGCGCTTGCTACGTCGCCACTCAGCGCCTTAATTTGTGCCAACTCGTAACTGGCTTTTGCCTCATAATAAGTGCCACCATTGTCTTTAGCAAATTGGATGAACTTCGTGTAAGTTTTTTCAGCATTCGAATATTCTTTGGCTTTTTCGTAAACTTTGCCCAAAGCCAAACTAGCATTGGCGTATTGATCTAAGGTGCCAGATTTTTTCTGCATAATCACACCTTTTAATTGGTGCTCAATGGCTAAATCATTTTGTCCAAGCGCGCTGTAGGTAGTGCCTAAGCGCTCATAACTATCAGCACGCTCATTATCATTTTTTGTTAGCTTATAACCTGCCAAATAACTGGCTAGCGCGGCATTTAGATCTTTATTTTGCGCCTGCGCCTCGCCAATTAAATTGTAATTAATCAGTTTAAATTTATCATTTTTTTCAGCTTCGCAAATCTTTAAGCTTTTTTCATAACTTGCAATCGCATCTGTAAATTTTTTGTTTTCCAAGTGCAAATTGCCGATGAGTAAATACGAAATAATGGCATCAAAGCCAGGTTTTGATTGCTTCGCTGCAAATTCAAGCGTACTTAAAGCCGCGTCGTACTTGCCTTGTGCGCCTAGCGCCCTGCCCTTGCATAACAAAGCGCTATGGTTATCAGGCTCTTGCTTCAAAATTTCATCAGAAATTACCACCGCATTGGTAACATTACCTTTATCCAAGGCTGAATTACAAGCAGAGTTTTTTTCAGAAAAGTCTTGTGCACTGGTATTAAAACTTATAAAAAACAATAAAATAAAAAATTTTATTAAAGTATTAGTTGAGATAATTTCTTGTTTCATTTTTTAACCTATTTATAAAGTATTTCTAAAAAAGTGTTGTCAGTGTTTCAGCGTCATTGTCAGACGCAATTTTCTCAGATTTAGTTGCCAATAGGCTTAGCAAGCCCGCTTCATCAATAATGGCCACATTTAAATCCTGTGCTTTTTCTAACTTACTGCCTGCCTCTGCGCCTGCAACTAAAAAATCTGTTTTTTTAGAAACACTGCTACTTACCTTGCCACCAGCCGCCTCTATTAAGGCTTGCGCAGCATCGCGACCTAAATTGGGTAGCGTACCTGTTAGCACTAACACCTTGTCCAATAGCACACCAGTAGCGCTTTGCTTGCCTGCAGTTTCTGGCCAGTGCACGCCCAGAGCTTGCATAGATACTATTACTTCTCGATTATGCGGCTCGCTCAAAAACTGCAATATCGATTCTGCCACTATTGGGCCAACATCACTTACTTCTAATAATGACCCATAAGGCGCATCCAGCAAGGCTTGCAGGCTGCCAAAATGTACCGCCAAATCTTTCGCCGTGGCTTCGCCCACATTACGAATGCCCAAACCGTAAATAAAACGTGCTAACGTGGTGTGTTTACTTATGTTCAACGCATCAATCACGTTTTGTGCTGACTTTTGTGCCATACGCTCCAAATTAGCCAATCTAGCCACATCCAGCTTGTAAATATCATCCAAATGATGCACCAAATTAGCCTCAACCAATTGATCTGCAAGCTTTTCGCCCATGCCTTCAATATCCATAGCACGGCGTGAAGCAAAATGCGTAATCGCCTGCTTGCGTTGCGCGGGACAATACAAACCGCCGGTGCAGCGCGCCACCGCCTCATCTGCAAGCCGTTCAATATGCGATCCACATTCTGGGCAAGTGGTAGGCATGCTGAAAAGCCTTGTGGTTATTGGTCTATGTGCTATATCAACTGAAACCACTTCTGGAATCACATCGCCCGCTCTACGCACAATCACCGTATCACCAATGCGAATATCTTTGCGCTTGAGTTCGTCTTCGTTATGCAGCGTGGCGTTGGTCACCGTCACGCCCCCCACAAACACTGCTTTAAGCCTTGCCACGGGCGTAATCGCGCCAGTGCGTCCTACCTGCACAGTAATATCTTCTACGATGGTTGTGGCCTCTTCTGCGGGATATTTGTGTGCAATTGCCCAACGTGGCGCGCGCGATACAAAACCAAGTTCATCTTGCTGGTTAAATTGATTGACTTTATACACCACGCCGTCAATATCGAACGGTAAGCTTTGTCGTTTTGCGCCAATGGTTTGAAAATAAGCCAGTAAGCCTGCTGCACCTTGCTTCACGGCACGTAAATCGCTCACTGGGAAATGCAGTTTAGCTAAATAATCCATCGCTTCGGCGTGTGAATTTAGCTTTGGCACACCAACAGCTTCACCTAAACCATACGCAAAAAAGTGTAGTGGGCGCGAAGCAGAAATTTTAGGGTCTAATTGGCGCAAGCTGCCAGCGGCCGCGTTGCGTGGGTTGGCAAACAGTTTGCTCCCTTGCTGTTCTTGTGTGCGGTTTAGTTGCTCAAAATCTTTTTTAAGCATCAACACTTCGCCTCGCACCTCCAATAAAGACGGTGGATTGACGACATTTAACTTGGTGGGAATCGCGCGTATCGTGCGCAGATTATGCGTGACATTCTCACCCTTGTAGCCGTCGCCGCGCGTCGCGCCTTGCGTGAGCAAGCCGTTTTCGTAAGTCAGGGTAATCGCTAAACCGTCAAATTTTGGCTCGACTGCATACTCCACCGTTTCCACGTCTAAGCCTTCGCGAATGCGCTTATCGAATGCCAATAACTCTTCTTCGCCAAAAGCGTTGTTCAACGACAACATAGCTTGTCGATGCTTCACACTTTCAAATGCGCCAACAATGCTACTACCGACGCGCTGAGTGGGTGAATCTGCGGTAATTAGCTCGGGGAATTTTTGCTCCAAATCGACCAGATGGCGGTACAAGCCATCGTATTCACTGTCTGAAATTGTCGGCGCATCTAGCGTATAGTATAGATAATCGTGCTGGGCTATTTCAGAAACAAGTTGAGCAACTTGTTTGCGTGCTACCTCTAATTCCATCATGGCCTAAACTAGTTGAAAAGGCGCATACTAGCTGGGCTGCCAGGCATAATGCCGCGCGCGACCATAGTGGCATGAATCACTTTGAGCTGTTGCCGGATTTTTTCGATTTGCAAATCACCCAACGGTTTTTGATTGTCATCCACCAAGCTGGCATTTAAGCTACTTGCCATTTTCTGCGCAATTGCAATCATCTGGTTAAATACTTGCTCGCAATTGCTAACTTTGGGAATTTCAATCTGAAAAGTTACACTTTTAAGCACATTGCTACGCAGACTTTCGGCAGTGAATGGCACATTATTCGTGTCAATCGCGCTAAATAAGGGTACTTCGTTGCTGTAGAAATGAAATTTACCATCTTCTTTTAAAAACATACCACCCGCTTCTGCTAAGCCTTTGAATTTTGTACCATGAATAGGTGTTTCGCCTTGCGCAACATGAACACTTATCATTTGATCAACTTCAATACAGAACTGATCTAGCTCAATCGCACGCTGTAGCGCATCGCCACTGCCCTGCCACTCGACGTGAGCATTTAACTCTAAACCTGAGTCTTCCACCGCAAATTGAAATTTATTCAGCAAGTTTTTCGCAATTGGCCCGCCTCTATCCGCAAGCTGCAAACTGCATGCCACCTGCTTAAAGGTGGTAGAAGCGTTTTCGCTCACCAAATACCATTTATCTTGGTTATCCAAGCCATGTAACGTAATCGGCAAGTTAATTCCTGCCAGCGATGTGCTAAGTGCAGTCAAGTCTTTACCAGCAATATTTTTGTTGAGATAAAAAATTGCGCTTAAATCAATTTGAGGGTGCGTAACTTCAGGTAAATTGACCTGCATGTGTTGAATTTGCTCGTGCAACACCGCTTTAATGATGGGTTCTGGTACTATTTCTGGCTTCGGTTTAAACTCGGTCTGTGCTGCATATTCTGCGTCAGCCACTTCTCTAGATTCGCGCGCGCTGGCTTCTTGCGTTTCAACGGCTTCGGTAAAAACATCGTCGTTAAAATCTTTTGTCTTCGGCTCAACAACGGTAGGGACATCTAAAACTTTGGCGGCGCTTACGTGCTCACTTTGGTTGAATTTTTCGGTAACCTCTGCAAGCTCTTTATCCACCATGTAAGCGTCGGCATCAATATGGAAATCATCTGCCAACACGTCCTTTTGCGGCACAATAAATTCATTAGTAACTTCATGGCGCAACTTTCTTTCTTGCATCCAGTTGTACACCACAACGCCGGCAATGATAAAACCGCCTAAAATGATCAGTGCTACTTGTAAATCTGTCATATTTTTTATTTTACATTCTAAATGTAATAAGTTTTCATTTTTTTCATTTGTTTACCTAGCAAAATTAAGCATGCCCAGTTTTTATTCACAAATTTATGGCCATCGCAGCTTCAATATCCACATCCACAATACGTGATACGCCAGATTCCTGCATAGTAACACCAATGAGCTGCTGCGCCATTTCCATGGTGATTTTATTGTGTGAAACAAATAAAAATTGCGTTTTTTCAGCCATTTTTTTCACCATATTACAAAAGCGCTCGGTGTTGCTATCGTCCAACGGCGCATCCACTTCGTCCATCAAGCAAAATGGCGCGGGGTTAAGCCTAAATAGCGCAAACACCAATGCCAGCGCGGTTAAAGCCTTTTCACCACCAGATAAAAGCTGAATCGTCGTATTCTTTTTGCCTGGTGGCTGCGCAAATACCTGCAAGCCCGTATCTAAAATCTCGTCGCCGAGTAGCTCCAGTCTTGCTTGGCCGCCACCAAAGAGCGTGCTAAATAGCTCACCAAAATGTTGATTCGCCGTGTTAAATGTTTGCATTAATTTATCACGCGTTTCGCGATCAATCTTCTTAATCGCATCTTCCAAAGTTTCGGTGGCCTGCACCAAATCTAACATCTGACTATCCAAATAAACTTTTCGTTCCGATTCTGTTGCCAGCTCTTGTATTGCCGACATATTCACCGGACCAATTTCCTCAATTTGTTGCTGTAATTGGCTGGTTTTACGCAATAACTCACTGGTTTTAGCATTCTCTGCCAAGCCCTGCGCCAACTGCTGCTCATTTACACCATTTTCTAGTAAACCAGCTTGGCATTGCTCAAAATGTAGCCGCGTTTCCTGCTCATTTAAACGGCTTTGCTCCACGCTGTCACGCATGGGGTGCAATTGCTGCTCATTCTGCATACGAACGCGCTCCAGCGCTTGCATTGCCGTTTCTGCGCCCACTAAATGGTTGCGCGCTTCTGCCAGCGCCGTTTCGCGCAACTGTTTGGTGTTAATCGCCTCAGCAAGATTGGTTTTTAAGGTTTCCATTGGCGTTATTTTTAGCACTTCTTCCGCTTCTTTTTGACGTAACAAAAAGGTCGTTTTTTCTTCACTATTTACATTAATTTTATTATTTAATTCATTGATATTATTAATTATTATTTTTGAATTAAAATTCGCTTCTTGGAGTATTTTTTCTGCGTTCTGAATAGAGTCACGCAACACTGAATATGCAATTTCGGTTTGTTGTTTGGTCAATAAATCTGAACTTTTCGCAGCTTCTAGCGGCTCAAGCTGTATCGAAACCGCCTGTAAAGCCGCTTGTTTATCGGCTTCTTCACTTGTTAACTGCGTCAATTTGCTATTGGTCGCCGCAATCTCCGCTTTAATGCTGGCTTGACGCTCCAGCGCGCTTTGTTGCGCTTGCTGCAAACGGGCCAATTCCAACTGTTGTTGATAATGCAAACTCGACGCCGTTTTAAGCTGCGTATTTTCATGCTGTTGTTGCTGTCTAGCCGCATACAGATTATCTTCTGCAGCAGTTAATGCTTCGCTTAGCTTGCTCAAATTCTCTTGCAATTTAGGTAAGTTTTTCTCTAACTTTTCAAGCTGTTGTTGACGCTCCAACACGCCGTGTAAACTAGAATTTTCGCCGTGATACGCAACGCTATGGCGGCTGAAAATATCGCCCTGTGCATTGACCAAAATTTCGCCTAAATTAAGATGCTTAATGCCTTTCTCAGGAACATCGCCAGTAGCCAATAGGTATGCGCCTTCCAGCCAATCGGCTAGAATCGGTTTTAAATCTGCATCGCACTCTTTTATCACGCTAATGAGGGGTGTTAAATGTGCATTTTGTGAATATTTTGCACTTTCAGAAGCTGCCCTGTAACCCAATACCAGCGCGGCTGGTGGACGTGCACCTAAATCGTTTTTGTCTGAAATTAAGGCATTTAATTTCGCACCTAACACCGCTTCCAGCGCCACACTCCAGCTTTCGTCAATTTTAATTTTTTGCCATAAACGTGCGTTATTTTTCAAGCCCTTGCTCGAAAGCCAATCACCCAATTTGCTTTCAGCATTCACCGATTGTTGCAGTTTTTGTAACGAGTGAATCTCCGCATCGGCTTGATTTAACGCGCGTTGCGCTTGATTTTGCTGTTCGCGCAGCTCGCTAATGTTAGTTTGTAGCGTAGCTTCGTCTGCGCGCAGTTTTTGCACCGCAGCCTCTATCGTCGCGACGGCTTGCGCGGCTTGTTTTAAAGCGTTTTCGCTGGCGTTTAGCTGCGTAGCATCTGGTAGTACCAAATTCGTCAAATCGCCTTGCAGGCGCGCAATGCGCTGCTTATTCTCGGTAACGCTTTGAGCAATAAAGTTAAGATTACTGGTTTCGATTTGAATGCGCTGATTCGCCTCAACAAGTGCTTGCTGGCTACCTTGCGCGCGTTCAGTCGCGGTTTGCAGCGCCTGCGCCTTTTCTGGCAGCGTTTGTATAAGCGCTTCTAATGCAGTCTTTGCTTGCATTTCGGCTTGCGTTGCTGTTGCTAACTCGGTTTGTTTTTTCGTTAAATTTTGCTGAAAATCCGCGCCAGAGCTAGCATTGCGCGCTAACGATTGTGTCAATTGCGCTAATTGTTGCGCCATGCGTTCGCGCGCTTCGACGTTTTGTTTCACTTGATTTTCCAAGTTAGAAACCTCGGCATTCGCCTCATAATACGCAGCTTGCGCAGTATTAATGCCCTCACTCGCCGCATAATGCGCTTGGCGGCTTTGCTCAAGCTCCGCCTCGCTTTTGCGCAGCGCCGCCATTTGCGCTTCCAGCGCGTTTACCAATTTATCAACTTGCGCTTTGGCTTTCTCCCAATCGCGGCTGGCATCGCGTTTTTTTAGCAACCATAGCTGCCCATCCGCCAGCTTATGCTCTGCTTGCAGGGCATGATACTGTTGCGTGACAACCGCTTGCGATTCTAATTTGGTGATTTGTTTTTGCAACTCGCGGCAAATATCTTCTACGCGCACCAAGTTTTCGCGCGTATCGCGCAGGCGGAGTTCGGTTTCGCGGCGGCGTTCTTTATATTTGCTAATGCCCGCAGCTTCTTCTAAAAACACGCGCAACTCTTCGGGTTTGGCTTCGACAATTCTGCCAATGGTGTTTTGGCCGATAATGGCGTAGGCACGCCCACCCAAGCCGGTTCCCATGAATAAATCTGAGACGTCGCGCCTGCGCACGGCAGAGTTATTAATGTAATAAATCGAGCCTTTTTCGCGCTCGATGACACGTTTTACCGAGATTTCCGCATATTGGCTCCACTCGCCAGCTGCGCCACCCAAACTATTATCGAAAATCAGCTCGACAGAGGCGCGAGATATTGGTTTGCGATTAGACGAGCCGTTAAAAATCACCGCATCCATCGCATCGGCACGCATTTCTTTGGCGGAAGACTCACCCAATACCCAGCGCACCGCCTCCATCACGTTAGATTTGCCGCAACCATTTGGGCCCACAACGCCCACACGCTGACCGTGCAGGTGAATGGTGGTGGGGTCTACAAACGATTTGAAACCGGCTAGTTTTAAGTGAGTTAAGCGCAAATTTAGGTTTAAGTTTGAGGTTAATTATTAAGCATTATTTTTAAGCGTTATAATAACGTTTTTTTAAGCCAAAAACCGCATTTACTATGACCAATTCGCAAACTTTAGGCGCCAAACCAACTGCGCAACCCAGCAAAGATTTAGAAACTTTTGCCAACCCTGCGACTGCGCGCGATTTTCACATTCATATGGAAATCCCCGAATTTACTTGCTTGTGCCCAAAAACTGGCCAGCCAGATTTTGCCACCATTTATTTAGATTATATTGCCGACCAACTTTGTGTGGAGCTAAAAAGTTTGAAGCTATATATTTGGAGCTTCCGCGATGAAGGCTGCTTTCACGAAGCCGTCACCAACCAAATTTTGGATGACTTAGTTGCGGCGACAAACCCCAAATTTATGCGCGTGACGGCCAAGTTTTTCGTACGCGGTGGCATATTCACCAATGTGGTTGCAGAACATCGCAAAACGGGCTGGCAACCGCAAACACGCGTCGATTTAACGCAGTTTGAATCGCAAAAGAATACGCGCGGCTAAAGCACAAATTGATTGACAAGCGCCCTGCTCGTCATTAATATTGCGCCTTCTCGAATTGTTGCCAATTTAAGAACCTGAATTTTAGTAGGTAAGGGGGTATAGCTCAGCTGGGAGAGCGCTTGCATGGCATGCAAGAGGTCAGCGGTTCGATCCCGCTTACCTCCACCAAAATTAAGGTTTTAAGAAGCAATTTCGTTAGAGAAAAAGCAGTAAATGGTGTAAAATACGCCCTGTTTTAATACAACAAGTCGTATCGGTTTAAATTCCAAGGTCCCCATCGTCTAGAGGCCTAGGACACCTCCCTTTCACGGAGGCGACCGGGGTTCGAATCCCCGTGGGGACGCCAAAACACAACAACCACCTTCTAGGTGGTTTTTTGTTTTGTGGCTTCGCCACGAGGTGCATCAAGCACCCCTCCCCGTCATTCCGTACTCGATACGGAATCCAGCGACTTTGGTCGGTATGACGAAATGATTGAAACTTCATTCGCATTGTGTATAATATTATTAATAACACGATTAATGAGGTGATTCAATGAGTATAATTTCTGCAAACGATTTAAAAACCAAGGGCGTTAAAGCCATTGAAGATGCCCTGCTCGCCCAGCTGGAAGCGCCTGTCACTGTACGCGGTCAAGTGAAATACGTGGTGATGAGCAACGCGCAATATCAACATTTACGTGAGTGCGAGCTGGAAGCCGCGTTGGCGGAATCTAAAGCCGATATTGAAGCTGGCCGTTTTGTGAAAGAAACCGTCGCCCAACACATTCAAAGAATTAAAGCGTTGAATAAATAAACGTATGGCTTGGCAACTGATTTTTACCGAGCAATACACGCGCAAAGCCGCCAAATTTATCAAAAGTCACCCCGATGTAGAAAGTCAATACGCCAAAACTCTACAATTGTTAGAAGTAAATCCGCACCACGCCTCACTACGTTTACATGCCCTAAAAGGCAAGCTGGATGGGCTTTACAGCGTATCGATTAACCTAAAATATCGCATTACCTTAGAAATGATTATCACCGAGAAAGAAATTATTTTGGTCAATGTCGGCGACCATAGTCAGGTTTACTAGATTCGCCTTGAGGTGAGGCTGACAGAACTCCGTGACGGCATTTATGCTTTTTCCCTAATTACCCAAAACATCAATTACAATTCTGCATAATTGGTGAATTTATAAAGCTATGGAAGAAATCAACCCCCTCGTTTTTATCTCCTATTCTCACGATACCTCAGACCATAAAAAATGGGTCGCTGATTTAGCGTCTAAATTACTAGAAAATGGGATTGATGTTATGTTAGACCAATGGGATTTGGGCTACGGAGACGATGTTCCTAAGTTTATGGAAAAAGGTGTTACTGATGCAAATCGAGTGTTAATGATTTGTACAGAACCTTACGTTCACAAGGCCAATGATGGGCAAGGTGGAGTTGGTTACGAAGCAATGATTGTTACAGGAGAAATCGTTAGAAATTTAGGCACTTCTAAATTTATTCCAATTATTAAGCAAGATTCAAAGTCTCCACTATTGCCAACTTCCGTAAACACTCGCCTTTATATCAATTTAAGCAAAATTGAAGATTTTGAAACTGAATTTGAAAAACTGCTACGAGACCTACACAAAAATCCCGCGGTTAAAAAGCCCTCTCTTGGAGCTAACCCCTATCGCACCAACAGCAAGTCTAATAAGGCAGCTTCTTTAGAACCGGCTGTCGAGCTGGCTGAGACTTCTAGCGTAACTAAGATGCTTGTTCCATCAGATTACAATACTGAAATTGTTAACTATTATGAAAACGCGCGAAATACCTTAGCTTCTGGCGACTTGGTCGAATGGAGAAAATTGATCTTTTCCGCCAAAAAAGAAGTCCATGAAGCAATTAATGCTTGGAGAAGCCAGCATGAAGCTACGTCCCCCTCTACGTGGCAAGAAATATTACCTGTCGCAGTTACTGGTGCGGAAACATATTCGCCACTAATTGCGATAGCTTTAGCAGGTGTCGAATCTGGCCAAGCTAAATTTAACAATCAAAGAGCTATTCTTGATGACATTCTTTATCCTTCAAACTGGAATAAAGGCGGTAGAACAATACTAGTTGATTTTCCAACTACATTAGCCTTTGTTTACCAAGGGCTACATGGTGCTACTTGCCTTGCAACAGGCCAACTAGATATAGCTTTCAAACTCATAACTGCATCTATAGAATTCCCAAACTATGGGGAAAGTATTTCATTCTGGCGCCACCATGGTGTAATGGGTTGGCCAGAAGCGTTTGAAGGGAAATGTACTACCGCATGGTCAACACTTAGCAATATAACAACTCAATGGAGTTGGTTAAATTCCATTTTCGGGGATGCTAATGAGTTCAAGGCCTCATTGTGAGCTTACTACATGGCTCTGAACTTCTATGAATATATTGATACATTAGCATCAGGTAACATAGACATGCTTTCGGAAGGTAAGCTTAGATTAGAAATTCCACTGTGTTTTGAATCTGAAGATAGAGATATAAAACGAAAAGCCTATGGTTTACTAACAAGAAATCCTGAAGCCTTAGTTAATTTATGGAGGAGTCGTAATATTGATGATGAAGTCGTAAAAAAACATTGGGATTCTTGGTTAGAAATTTGCAATAAATGGCTCGCAAATGTTTATATGTATGTGCTCCATAGTAAAGTGACACATAAAAAATTAATTGATGAACTACTTTAGTCAATTTCTATAACTTACCTTCTCTTCCACCCTTCCACCTCGCCCACACGCACCTGAAACATCGGGTGCGGCTCAAACATGGCGATTAAGCGCTTAAACCCATGCCCTGCAACCCGCATGGATATTGCCTCGCAGAGCATGTTTATTTAATTATTTTTTGGCTTTTTCTTCGTCTTTTGCTTTTTGTTTTTCTAGTTTTTCGTTAAGTTTGCGCCTTTCTTCGCGCCACTCTTCTAGTTGCTCATCTTCCAGTTCCAGTTGAATCGCCAGCGCTTCTAGCTCCGTGATTTTTTCATCCTCTGCTTTACGTGTAAGCTTGTTACGCATGCGGCTGTGCAGGCGCTCTACTTGCTCTTTATTTAGCTTTTTTACTTTTTCCAGATACTGGTCATCAGCTTTTTTCTTCATTTTGCATATCCCCCTAACTTTTTTATAGGTAAAAATCTATAGCGTAAAATTATGTGCAAGTATAGGCGATAGAAGGTTTTTGTGTGTGACAGTTTTATGACAAGGAACTAGTGGTTAATTGCTTGAATTAAATCATAATTAACGTATGATTAAACCATTTATACGGTTTTAATTTAAGCTTTGTATTGGGGGGCAAAACATGAAAAATATTTTAATCGCCAACCCAAAAGGTGGTAGTGGAAAAAGCACGCTAGCGACTAACTTGGCTGGATATTTTGCCATGCGCGGTAAACAGGTGTTGCTAGAAGATTTAGACCGTCAGCAATCGTCAGCCAATTGGCTAGAGCGCCGCCCTGCTAGTGCGCCACAAATTTACTCTAGCGGGAAAAAAGCGGAAAAGATAGATTGGATGATTGCAGACTCGCCTGCTGGCTTGCGCGACGATAAGCTGACCGAAGCGGTGAAAGCAGCCGATTGCGTGATTGTGCCAATTCAGCCTTCTGCCTTTGATATTGGCGCCACCAGCGATTTTTTGCAGGTGCTGGCGGAGGAAAAAAAGCATACGCAAAAATAAGACTTTTGTGGCGCTAGTTGGCATGCGGGTTAGTATGCGCACGAATTCTGCAGTAAAACTAGCAGAATTTATGCAACAGGCCGATTTGCCGTGTTGGCTTATCTGCGTAACACGCAAGTGTATGTAACAGCCGCCGAGCAAGGCTTGAGTATATTTGATATGCGCCCTTCGCTGGTGGAGCAAGAAATTGCGCAGTGGAAGC
Organism: Methylotenera sp.; assembly: GCA_031381645.1. Taxonomy (GTDB): domain Bacteria; phylum Pseudomonadota; class Gammaproteobacteria; order Burkholderiales; family Methylophilaceae; genus Methylotenera_A. Next base: position 4,536 of record JANMYB010000100.1, on the reverse strand, counting down.
GCCTGCTGCAATGGGTTGCCAAGGTTTAGCGTGATTTAAAATTTAGATTAAACCTTAAAAACCCACTGCCCTGCCACCCTTATGGATATTGCCTCGCAGGACATATAATTACACGTTTTTCGTTATTGGCTGATTACAGCATTTAGCACGTTCAGCACATTATGCGCTTCCAAAACATATCTTTATGTGCATCATTTTTACGCACTGGTAAAGCAAAACTCCCAACCTTAGTCTGTAGTTGGTTGTATAAATCACAATTCTGCTCGATTGGAGTCTACTTCTGCTTGGTTTTTGGTTTACTCTTTTGAATATCCAATAATTCCCAAGAAAATTCTAACTAGGCCATACGCTAGCCATGATGAAAAATGTTTGATTTTACTGTCATGCTCCCATTCATGCGAAGTTATACGATATGCGACCTCAATCGAAGTGTTGATTTCACTTCTCAATTCAGCTGCAAATGCCGTGTCTTCTATGACTACATTGGCTTCATGCGCTAATAGTAAGCTAAATGGGTCAATGTTGGATGAACCAACCGTTGCCCAATGATTATCCACCACTGCCACCTTGCTGTGCATAAAACTTTTGCGGTATTCGTATATCTCAATACCGCCATTTAAAAACTCTTTGTAAAAAGCATGCGTCGCAAACATCATAAAATACTCTTTACGGCCTTGTAGCAGCAACTTCACGGCAACACCACGCGCAGCCGCTTCCAATAACGCTTGCCGAAACCTTTTGCCAGGTACAAAGTAGGCATTTGCAATGATAACTTCCGATTTAGCTTGGTAAACTGCGGTTAAATAAGCCTCTTCAATATCGCGCCGATGCAGTATATTATCTCGCGTCACAAATGCCGCTTTTAAGCCTGATTTTTTTGCCTTTATGGGCGCCTGCAAGCCTGTTTTAACGTCAGTCACCTTCACTTGATGTACTCTTGCCCACGCCATACGACGCCACAACTTATGCACGCTTTCGACAATCGCGACCAATATTGGACCTTCTATGCGCACCGCGAAATCAATGCGTGGCGAAATCTGATTAGATACATCATTGTCATCGATAATATTGATGCCACCTACAAAACCAACCAAACTATCTACCACTACAACCTTACGATGCAGCCGCCGCAAACGCCTTGTTTTAAATGTCCATGGCGATACTTTAGGCCGGTAAAACATCACTTGCACGCCTGCATGCTCTAACTCTTGAATATAGGTTTTGGGTAATTCTTTACATCCAAATCCATCTAGTAATATGTTGGCAACAACACCGCGCTGTGCTGCCCGCATAAGTGCATTGCCAATGTGGATTCCTGTTGTATCCACTGCGTAAATATAGCTTTGTAAATACACTTCATATTGGGCGTTATCAATTGCGGCTTCCAACTCAGGAAAGTATTCTGCACCATTTCGCAGTAATTTAATTTGATTGCCATCAATAAATTGAGTCATGTTTTTAGTAGCGTGGCAGATAGTATTGCGTGGTCGGACACTTTTACAAAACGCGCCCCAGAGTGTACTTCTACGTGCTTCACATCAAAACCTCGTGCATAAATACGATCCATTCTTAACATCGGCAACCAAGCAGGAAAACTCCGTGCCAGCTTGCCAGTATGATGCTCAAACACCTCACGCACTTGCAAGCGCTTCGCAAACACATGGCCTGCGCGCGTACTCCAATCATTAAAATCGCCTGCAATAATGAGTGGTGCATTCTGCGGAACATACTTATCAACATAATCAGCCACTTCTACCAATTGTTGGCGGCGCCAATGCGCAAACAAACCAAGATGCACGCAAACCGCATGTAATGGCAGATCCCAGCCTGGTACATTAATTTCGCAATGCAGCATGCCACGCTGTTCAGTAGTGTGTGCAGAAATGTCTTGGTTATTGGTTTTTATGATGGGAAATTTTGAAAGCAAGGCATTGCCGTGATGACCAGCAGGGTAAACCGAATTTTTGCCATAAGCGAAATCTGGCCAAAGGGTATCTGCCAAATATTCTACTTGTCCAGAAGTAGAAACTGCCTCTAGGTGCTTGCCATTTTTGACATGCACATCTTGCACTTCCTGCAAAAAAATAATATCCGCGTGTAATTTGCGCAATGTTTCGCGCTGAATTTGCAAAACAAAACGCGCGTTAAAGTGCGTAAAGCCCTTATGTATATTGAATGTAGCGATGTGTAACGTATTATACAAAATTGATTTATCTAATAAAAATTGACATTACAGCAATAGTACAGCAATGCAATTATGGCAAAGCTTTAATCTACTACAGTCTTTAAAATATATAGAGTGTGTGCTGTTGCTTTGCTTAATGCCAATCTATTCATGCACTCAAAATATCGTGCGCTTGCACCTTGCTGGTGCACTTTGCCTTGGTTTACTTTTGCAAGACTCTTTAAAATATATAATATTTTAATAAAAACCAATGACTTAATATGTAATTTAGTACTTGGCACAGCCCTTGCTATACCTACACTATGCTTAAAGTGATGATTGTCGATAATGATATAAAACGTAGCAAGCCCTTAAAACAATCGTTAATTGATAATGGGTTTGATGTGGTGGCGCATATTGAAAATGATATCCACTTAGAGGCGAAGTGTTGTGCGATTAAGCCAGATGTGGTGATTATTGATACCGAATCGCCCAGCCGCGACACACTTGAGAATATTTGTGTGATGAGCATGCATGACCCGCGCCCAATTGTGATGTTTACACATGATGGCAATAAAGAAAAGATTAAGTCAGCCACGCATGCGGGTGTGAGCGCCTATGTGGTGGGGACAATTCCGAGTGAAAGGTTGACACCTGTGATTGATGCGGCGATAGCAAGGTTTGAAGAATTTAAGCATTTACGCACCGAATTGGCTTTAACTAAAACCAAATTGGATGAACGCAAAGTAATTGAGCGTGCGAAGGGCTTGCTGATGAAACAGCGCGGCTTAGATGAAGATGCGGCCTATGAGATGTTGCGTAGCATGGCGATGAAAAAGAATCTTAAATTGGCAGATTTATCCAGCCAGCTAATTGATACAGCAAAATTGCTGATAGTTTAAGAGATATAGAGCTATAACTTGCGCCCAATGGCGGATGTAAGCCTAGCGTATATAAGATAGTACAAAGCGCATTAGCGTTGATGCGACTAGTGTAAATAAGACAAAGGCGTCTTAATTGCAAGGGCAAACCCTTACAATTAAGACGCTTTTTTTATGGGTAAAATTTTTAGAGTATTTTTAATAGGAGTTGAAAATGAGTAAAGAGAGCAAAGATAAGCCGATAGCAAACCCCACAGAAACCTTTGTGGACGCTAGTCGCCGCAATTTTTTCAAACACACTATCGCCAGTACATTTGGCGCAGCTGCGATGATGAATATGTTGCCAGCTGGCGTTAGAAGTATGGCTTACGCTGCGGGTTCTGACGCGCCTGAAATCACCGAAGTTAAAATTGGTTTTATTCCACTCACCGATTGCGCGCCAATTATCGTGGCGGCTGAATTGGGTTTCGACAAAAAATATGGCATTAAAATTGTGCCTAGCAAAGAGGCCAGCTGGGCGGCGATTCGCGATAAAACGGTAAACGGCGAGCTACATGCCGCGCACGTGCTATACGGCTTGGTATATGGCGTGCAGCTTGGTATTGGCGGCCAGCAAAAAGATATGTCAGTGCTAATGACTTTAAACCATAACGGTCAAGGCATTACGCTTTCTAATCAGCTAAAAGACAAAGGCGTAAAAGACGGCAAATCTCTCAAACGAGTGATGACTAACGAAAATCGCGATTTTACTTTCGCACAGACCTTCCCCACTGGTACGCACGCCATGTGGCTTAACTACTGGCTTGCAGCCAATGGCATCGACCCAGTTAAAGATGTAAAAAACATCGTGGTGCCACCGCCGCAAATGGTCGCGAATATGCGTATTGGCAATATGGATGGTTACTGCGTGGGTGAGCCGTGGAATGCGCGCGCGATTTACGACAAGATTGGCTTCACAGTAGCGACAACGCAAGATATTTGGGCAGATCATCCAGAAAAAGTATTGGGCGCGACAGCCGAATTTGTCGCCAAAAATCCCAATACAGCACGCGCCATGATGATGGCGATTTTAGAAGCCAGCAAATTCATCGATGCGACTGCAAATCGCGCAAAAGTGGCGGAATTAATTTCTGGTAAAGCCTATGTAAATGCGCCAAAAGACGTGATTTTGGGTCGCTTCTTGGGTGATTACGACAATGGTAATGGCAAGAAATGGAAAGACCCGAATTACATGAAATTTTATAACGATGGCAAAGTGCCCTTCCCCTATCTATCAGACGGTATGTGGTTTTTAACGCAACACAAACGTTGGGGCATGCTGAAATCTGACCCTAATTATTTAGGCGTTGCTAAGAAAGTAAATCAAATTGAGCTTTACAGCCAAGCGGCAAGCCAAGTTGGGGTAAGCGTACCAAAAGACCCAATGCGCAGTTCTAAACTGATGGATGGTGTGGTGTGGGACGGCAGTAACCCAGCGGCTTATGCGGCAGG